>NZ_JAIUIS010000005.1:0-473264 GCF_020165765.1 Mesorhizobium sp. B264B1B | reverse complement strand
CCCCCCCCCCCCCCCCCCCCCCCCCCCCCCCCCCCCCCCCCCCCCCCCCCCCGCTTCTCTTCCACGGCGACGGGCGCCGCTGGGTTGCGCATCAAATCCCGAGTTGAGGCCAAAAGCCTCTAACTGCCGCGACAGGCAGGACAGCGACACCGGCGGCAACGCCCTTTTTGCTTCCTGACCTGTTCCAAAGAATTTCGCACCGATCCCGTGATTGGCGCCCTAACCAAAAGGAACAAAACCATGGAAGTCATTCTTCTCGAACGCGTTTCCCGCCTCGGCCAAATGGGCGACACCGTCAAGGTCAAGGACGGCTTTGCCCGCAATTTCCTGTTGCCGCAGGGCAAGGCGCTGCGCGCCAACGAAGCCAACAAGAAGAAGTTCGAAGGCCAGCGCGCGCAGCTCGAAGCCCGCAACCTCGAGCGGAAGTCCGAAGCCTCGCAGGTCGCCGAACAGCTCGACGGCAAGAGCTTCATCGCCGTTCGCTCGGCCGGCGAGACCGGCCAGCTCTACGGCTCGGTGTCGACGCGCGATATCGCCGACCTGCTGACGGCAGAGGGCTTTTCGGTCAACCGCAACCAGATCCAGCTCAACCAGCCGATCAAGACCATCGGCGTGACCAATGTGGCGATCGCGCTGCATCCGGAAGTCGAGGTCACGATCACGCTCAACATCGCCCGCACGGCCGACGAAGCCGAGCGGCAGGCCAAGGGCGAGACGCTGACCACCGCCGAGGCCATCTATGGCGAGGACATCAACGACAATGCCCGGCCGGAGAACTTCTTCGACCCGAACGCCGAGTTCGAGGGCGGCGAAGAGAACGCCTGACATCGGCGCGGCGCGCCTGCCGGCGCGCCGCATTCGGCTTCGGCCTCAATCAGTTCAATCAGACTGGCAGCTCCAATCAGACTGGCAGTTCAAGCCAGACTGGACCAATGCCCGGGTTCACCACCTGGGCATTTTTGTGCCAAAAGGAACTTTTCGAAACCCTATATATTGATGCAGAGTAGGACAGCCTGTCTGACCGAGAGGGGACATTTGGGTCATGAATATTCTGTTGAAACGCGTTCTGGACCGCCTGGTGCGCACAGGCAATCTCAAGGTGACCGGCCCACAGGGCACGACATTCGTGTTCGGTGACGGCAGCGGCGAGCCGGTGCACCTGCACATCAAAACCAGGCACGCCGAGCGCGCCATTACCTTCGATCCGATGCTGGCCGTGCCGGAAGCCTACATGGATGGCGAACTCGACATCCTCGAGGGCGGCGTCCTTGGCCTGATGCGCATCGCTTTCCAGAACATGGGCAGCGGCGGCATCGACGCGACGTGGTCGAAAGCCATCGAAGGCCTGCGCCACGCTTTCCGCCGCCTGCAGCAGATCAACACCGCGTCGCGTTCGCGCCGCAACGTGCAGCGCCACTATGATCTGTCGGGTGACCTTTACCGGCTCTTCCTCGATGAGGACATGCAGTATTCCTGCGCCTATTTCGAGCAGCCGGACATGACGCTGGACGAGGCGCAGGCAGCCAAGAAGCGCCACATCGCCGCCAAGCTCAGGCTGAAGGCCGGGCAGACGGTGCTCGACATCGGCTCCGGCTGGGGCGGGCTAGGCCTCTACCTTGCCAAGGCCTTCGACGTCGACGTACAGGGCGTGACACTGTCGACCGAGCAGCACGGCGTCGCCACCGACCGGGCGCATGCCCAGGGCCTGGAAAACCACGTTCACTTCGAGCTGAAGGATTACCGCGAACTCAACGAACGCTTCGACCGCATCGTTTCGGTCGGCATGTTCGAACATGTCGGGGTCAATCACTACCGCACTTTCTTCGACAAGAGCGCGACGTTGCTGAAGCCTGATGGCGTCATGCTCCTGCACACGATCGGCCGCTCCGGCGTGCCGTGGGCGACCAGCGCCTTCATCCGCAAATACATCTTCCCGGGCGGCTACATTCCCGCGCTTTCCGAAGTCATGCCGGCGATCGAGAAGTCAGGCCTCGTCGTCACGGACATCGAAATCCTGCGGCTCCATTATGCCGACACGTTGAAGCATTGGGGCCAGCGCTTCGCCGCCAACCGCGACAAGGCCAAGGCGATCTATGACGAACGCTTCTGCCGCATGTGGGAATTCTATCTGGCAGCCTCGGAAGCCGCCTTCCGCTGGCAGGATCTGGTCATCTTCCAGATCCAGCTTGCCAGGAAGAACGACACCCTGCCGATGGCGCGCGACTATATGGTCAAATGTGAAAAGGCGCTCGAAATGCGCGACATGGGCCATCGCGAAGCGGCTCCGGTCGAAGAGGCCGCCAAGCCCGCCCGGCGCCGCAAGGTGGCGGAATAGGAACAGACCGCTTTGCCGCATTGGCGCTTGCCATTCCCGGCTCGTGCCCTGAAAAAGGCCTCGTGATCGTCGCGAGGCCTTTTTCATGACCTACCTCCTCTATGCAGCCGCGGCGCTCGCCGAGATCGCTGGCTGTTTTTCGGTGTGGGCGTGGTGGCGGCTGGAGAAATCGCCGCTGTGGCTGCTGCCAGGTTTCGTTTCGCTCGTTCTCTTCGCCTGGCTTCTGGCCCTGGTCGACACCAGCGCGGCCGGCCGCGCCTATGCCGCCTATGGCGGCATCTACATCGCGGCGTCGCTGGCCTGGCTTTGGTTGGTGGAAAGCGTGCGTCCCGACCGGTGGGACCTTGCGGGGGCGGCGCTCTGCATAGTGGGCGCCTCTGTCATCCTGCTCGCACCACGAGGGGCATGAGCCGTGGAACTGCCTGCCCCGCTTCGACAGGCTGTCGATCGTGCCCTCGAAAATGTGCCGCTACCGGTGCTCAGGCAGGCGGCGAAAACCCTGTCGGACCGTTACCGCGCCGAGATGCGCGACGGTCGCCTGCATATGGCGCAGGATATGGCGGTCAAGGCTTATCTGGCGACGCGGCTGCCGGCGACCTATGCCGCCGTCCGCGCCAGTCTCGACGCGGTGAACGAAGCGCAGCCGGAATTCGCGCCGGAAACCCTGCTCGATGTCGGCGCCGGCCCGGGCACGGTGCTTTGGGCGACGGCGGACCTGTGGCCCGGTCTTCAACAGGCGGTTTTGCTGGAAGCCAGTGCTGCGGTGCGCAAGGTCGGCGAGGCGCTTGCCGCCGATGCGATCGCTGCCCGGATCGCCTGGCAGGCCGGCGACGTGACCATCGACCTTGACGGTTTGCAGCCGGCGGACCTGGTCACCTGCGCCTATGTGCTGGACGAGATCGCACCGGCATCCCTGTCCAAAATGGTCGATCGGCTGTGGCAGCTCACGACAGACACGCTGCTGATCGTGGAGCCGGGCACGCCGGCGGGCTGGCAGCGTGTTCTCGCGGTTCGCCGGCAACTGATAGAAGCGGGCGCGCATGTGCTGGCACCTTGCCCGCACGAAGCCCCCTGCCCGCTCATCGCGCCCAACTGGTGCCACTTTTCGCGGCGCGTCGCCCGCTCGCGCCTGCACCGGCTGGCCAAGGACGCCGAAGTGCCATGGGAGGACGAGAAGTTCATCTATGTCGCGGCTTCGAGGCAGCCGGCGCCAGTCCGCGCGGCGCGGGTGATCGCGCCACCGAAAACCGGCTCGGGCAAGGCGGCGCTCAAGCTTTGCCGGCCGGACGGCAGTGCCGGAGAGACGCTTTTCAGCAAGCGTGACGGTGAACTGTTCAAGGCGGCACGGCGGTCGGACTGGGGCGATGTGCTCGATACAGCGTAGGGATTCGGGTGACGATTGTTCTTGCTTTGTTCCAAACCGTCGCGTAGAATCAGCACCTTGTCGAGTCAATCGGAATCAGGGCACGGGAATACTGTCCTGTGGACGGTTTTTTGTTTCTGTGAACAGTGGGCATCAAATCTGCTTGGGTGATAACTGTTGCAGATAAGTCAGCACTCAATTTTCCGATTCTGATATCGAGAGACCGGGATCGAAATCGGGGACATCATGGCAGAGGCAGCGCGGAAATTCGGCGTGGCGGAGCAACCGCTCTATCGCGAGGCGCCGAACAACATCGAGGCGGAACAGGCGCTGCTCGGCGCGATCCTGGTCAACAACGATGCCTTCTATCGCGTCTCCGACTTCCTGAAGGCCAGCCACTTCTACGAGCCCCTGCATCGCAAGATCTTCGAGATCGCGGCAGAGCTCATTCGCATGGGCAAGGTGGCAACGCCGATCACGCTGAAGACCTTCCTGCCGGCCGACGAGAAGGTCGGCGACATGACGGTAGCACAATATGTCGTGCGCCTGGCGGTCGAAGCCGTCACGGTCGTCAACGCCGCAGATTACGGTCGCGCCATCTATGACCTTGCGACGCGTCGCGCCCTGATCACCGTCGGCGAGGACATGGTCAACATCGCCTATGACGCGCCGGTCGACATGTCGCCGTCCGAGCAGATCGAGGATGCCGAACGGCGCCTGTTCGAGCTGGCCGAAACCGGACGCTATGACGGCGGCTTCGAGAGCTTCACCGACGCGGTCAAGACCGCGGTCGACATGGCCAACGCCGCCTACATGCGCGACGGCCACCTGTCGGGGCTGGCCACCGGCATGCGCGACCTCGACCGCCGCATGGGCGGCCTGCAATCGTCCGATCTGATCGTCCTTGCCGGCCGTCCGGGCATGGGCAAGACGTCGCTCGCCACCAACATCGCTTTCAACGTCGCCGAGGCCTATGTGCCGGCGCAGCAGGCCGACGGGTCGTTCAAGGCGGCGAATGGCGGTGTCGTCGGCTTCTTCTCGCTCGAAATGTCGTCGGAACAGCTCGCGACCCGTATCATCTCCGAACAGACGGAAATCTCCTCCTCGAAGATCCGCCGCGGCGAGATTACCGAAATGGACTTCGAAAAGCTGGTCGCCTGTTCGCAGACCATGCAGAAGATTCCGCTGTTCATCGACCAGACCGGCGGCATCTCGATCGCCCAGCTCTCGGCCCGCGCCCGGCGCCTGAAGCGCCAGCGCGGCCTCGACCTCATCGTCATCGACTATATCCAGCTGATGCAGGGCTCCAGCGCCAGGGCCTCGCAGAACCGCGTGCAGGAAATCACCGAGATCACCACCGGCCTCAAGGCACTGGCCAAGGAGCTCGCGGTGCCGATCATCGCGCTGTCGCAGCTCTCGCGACAGGTTGAAAGCCGCGACGACAAGCGCCCGCAGCTCTCGGACTTGCGCGAATCCGGCTCGATCGAGCAGGACGCCGACGTCGTGATCTTCGTCTACCGCGAGGAATACTACCTCAAGAACCGCGAGCCGAAGCTCGGCACCGACGAGTACATCAAGTGGGAAAACGAGATGAACGAGATGCGCGGCAAGGCCGAGGTGATCGTGGCCAAGCAGCGTCACGGACCGACGGGCACGGTCACGCTAGCCTTCCACGGCGAATTTACCCGCTTCTCGGATCTGGCGGAGGAACATCATATCGCGGAAAGGTTTGAGTAGCTTTTTTGACTCACCGTCACGCTCCGTCAAACCCCCTCTGTCCCGCCCACCTATCCAGCATCGGCGATCCCGAAGCAGGCCTCGCTAATGGCTAAATCCCGCGTCCAGTTCATCTGCCAGAACTGCGGATCGGTGCATCAGCGCTGGGCCGGAAAATGCGACGCCTGCGGCGAATGGAACACGCTGGTCGAGGAAGGTACGTCCGGCGGCATCGGTTCCGGGCCGGCCAATACGCGCAACGCACGCAAGGGCCGCGCGGTGGTGCTGACCACGCTTTCCGGCGATATCGAGGACGCGCCGCGCATCGTGTCGGGCATCGGTGAGCTCGACCGCGCCACGGGCGGCGGCTTCGTGCGCGGCTCGGCGCTGCTGGTCGGCGGCGATCCCGGTATCGGCAAGTCGACGCTGCTCACCCAGGCTGCTGCTGCCCTTGCCTCGAGGGGCCACCGCATCGTCTATGTCTCGGGTGAGGAGGCGGTCGCCCAGATCAGGCTGCGCGCGCAGCGCCTCGGCGTCGCTTCCACACCGGTCGAGCTTGCGGCCGAGACCAATGTCGAGGATATCCTTGCCACGATCGCCGACGGCAAGCGGCCGGACCTGGTGATCCTCGATTCGATCCAGACGCTGTGGACCGACCTCGCCGATTCGGCGCCCGGCACCGTCACCCAGGTGCGTGCGGCCGCCCAGGCGATGATCCGCTATGCGAAATCCACGGGTGCTGCGATCGTGCTCGTCGGCCATGTCACCAAGGAAGGCCAGATCGCCGGCCCGCGCGTCGTCGAGCACATGGTCGACGCCGTGCTCTATTTCGAGGGCGAAGGCGGCCATCACTACCGTATCCTGCGCACCGTCAAGAACCGTTTCGGCCCGACCGACGAGATCGGCGTCTTCGAAATGTCGGACAAGGGCCTGCGCGAGGTTGCCAATCCTTCCGAGCTGTTCCTCGGCGAGCGCCATGCGAAATCGCCGGGAGCGGCGGTTTTCGCCGGCATGGAAGGCACAAGGCCGGTGCTGGTCGAAATCCAGGCGCTGGTCGCGCCCTCCTCGCTCGGCACGCCGCGCCGCGCCGTCGTTGGCTGGGACGGCGCCCGGCTGTCGATGATCCTGGCGGTGCTCGAGGCGCATTGCGGCGTGCGCTTCGGCCAACAGGACGTCTATCTGAACGTAGCCGGCGGCTACCGCATTTCCGAGCCCGCGGCCGACGTGGCGGTGGCGGCCGCACTGGTTTCCTCGCTCACCGGTCTTGCCCTTCCCGCCGATTGCGTCTATTTCGGCGAAATCAGCCTTTCTGGCGCCGTGAGGCCGGTTGCGCATGCGCAGCAGCGTCTCAAGGAGGCCGAAAAGCTGGGTTTCGCAAGCGCGGTTCTGCCCTTGGGCAGCGAGGAACTTGCCGGAGGAATCGGGGCCGGCGCTTTCCAGCCCACCGAGCTCGCCGACCTCGTGGCGCGCATAGCCGGCTCACGGCGCAGCCGCGCCAACGACGAAGAATGACGGGCTCACCTGGTGGTGAGCGACAGGGAGTGGGGCGACAAAGATGCCGATAACGCTGCTTGACGGAATTCTCGTCGGCTTCACCCTGGTCTCGGCGATGCTCGCCATGGTTCGCGGCTTTTCACGCGAGGTCCTGTCCATCGTGTCCTGGGCGGCGGCAGCCGCGGCGGCGTTCTTTTTCTACAAGCCCGTGCTGCCCTACCTGAAACCCTACATCGACAATGAAAAGATCGCCATGGCGGCCTCCGCCGGCGTCGTCTTCATCATCGCTTTGATCGTCGTCAGCGTCATCACCATGAAGCTCGCCGACTGGATCATCGATTCCCGCATCGGCGCGCTCGACCGCACGCTCGGCTTCCTCTATGGCGCCGCCCGCGGCATTCTGGTGGTTGCCGTGGCCCTGCTGTTCTTCAATTGGCTGGCCGGCGCCAAGGCACCGGCCTGGGTCACGGAGGCCAAGTCGCGGCCGCTGCTGGAACAGATCGGCGCCAAGCTTGAAAGCCTGCTGCCCGAGGATCCGGAAAACGCCATCCTCAAGAAGCTCAATCCGAATCAGCCGGCCGCCGAAACGCCCGCCGCACCGGACGCACCGGCCACGGATGCCCCGGCGGGAGGGGACGATGCCAATGCGCCGGCTCCTGACG
This sequence comes from Mesorhizobium sp. B264B1B, assembly GCF_020165765.1. Lineage (NCBI taxonomy): Bacteria > Pseudomonadati > Pseudomonadota > Alphaproteobacteria > Hyphomicrobiales > Phyllobacteriaceae > Mesorhizobium > Mesorhizobium sp. B264B1B. Next base: position 465,694 of record NZ_JAIUIS010000005.1, on the reverse strand, counting down.
ACAGCGATGCCGGAACGCCTCCCGCGGACAACGCACCGGCCAATCCGGCCCCGGCGGCGCCGGCGAATTGATGAGTGATCGGGCGCCGCAGAACAGGCGCCCGAGACTGGCGGTGATCGTGAACCATCGCCGGGCGCGTTGCTTTTACGACGCTGTCGCCTTATATGGCGATTTTAGCGGAGCTTGAGCCCCATGGCAGACGCAGACCACGTGCTTTCCGCGGAAGCTGACGATCACTTCCACGACGAATGCGGCGTGTTCGGCATTTTCGGCCGGCAGGACGCGGCGGCCATCGTCACGCTCGGCCTGCACGCGCTGCAGCATCGCGGCCAGGAAGCGGCCGGCATCGTCTCCTACGACGGCACCCAGTTTCATGTCGAACGCCATGTCGGCCTGATCGGCGACACCTTCACCAAGCAACGCGTCATCGACAGCCTGCAAGGCAATCGCGCCATCGGCCACACGCGCTACGCCACGACCGGCGGCGCCGGCATGCGCAACATCCAGCCCTTCTTCGCCGAACTGGCCGATGGCGGTTTTGCCGTGGCCCATAACGGCAATCTGACCAACGCCATGACCGTGCAGCGCGCGCTGCAGAAGCAAGGCGCGATCTTCTCCTCGACCTCCGACACCGAGACGCTTCTGCACCTCGTCGCCACCAGCAAGGAGCGCGATCTCAACTCGCGCTTCATCGATGCGGTGCGCCAGGTCGAGGGCGCCTTTTCGCTGGTGGCGATGACGGCCAAGAAGATGATCGGTTGCCGTGACCCGCTCGGCATCCGCCCGCTGGTACTGGGTGACCTCGACGGTGCCTGGATCCTGGCCTCCGAAACCTGCGCGCTGGACATCATCGGCGCGCGTTTCGTGCGCGACCTGAAGCCAGGCGAGATGGTCGTCGTTACCTCCAAGGGCATCGAGAGCCTGTTCCCGTTCGAGCCGCAGAAGACCCGCTTCTGCATTTTCGAATATGTCTATTTCGCACGCCCGGACTCTTCGGTCGAAGGCCGCAACGTCTACGAGGTGCGCAAGCGCATCGGCGCGGAACTCGCGCAGGAAAATCCCGTCGAGGCCGACATCGTCGTGCCGGTGCCGGATTCCGGCACGCCGGCGGCAATCGGCTTTTCGCAAGCCGCGGGCATCCCCTTCGAGCTCGGCATCATCCGCAACCACTATGTCGGCCGCACCTTCATCCAGCCCGGCGATTCGATCCGCCACATGGGCGTCAAGCTGAAGCACAACGCCAACCGCCGCATGATCGAGGGCAAGCGCGTCGTGCTGGTCGACGATTCCATCGTGCGCGGCACCACCAGCCAGAAGATCGTGCAGATGGTGCGAGACGCCGGCGCCAAGGAAGTGCATATGCGCATCGCCTCGCCGCCGACCAGCGCCTCCTGCTTCTACGGCGTCGATACGCCGGAAAAATCGAAGCTTTTGGCATCACGCATGTCGATCGAGGAGATGGCCGAATTCATCCGCGTCGATTCGCTCGGCTTCCTGTCGATCGACGGACTCTATCGCGCCGTCGGCGAGGCCAACCGCGACAACGAGCAGCCGCAATTCTGCGACGCCTGCTTCACCGGCCAGTATCCGACCCGCCTGCTCGACTTCGAAGGCCACGACAATGTGCGCACGCTGTCGCTGCTGGCGACGAGCGGCGCATAGGATTGCCGCACTGCCAGTTGCCATAGCCATATTTCCGGAATCTATCGCATGACCTTCGACCTTTCCGGCCGCGTTGCGGTCGTCACCGGCGCCTCGCGCGGCATCGGTTACTTCATCGCCAGGGAACTGGCTGCCGCCGGCGCCCACGTCATTGCCGTGGCGCGCACCGTGGGCGGGCTGGAAGAACTCGACGACCAGATCAAGGCCGAGCGCGCCAAAACCGGCAAGGGCGAAGCGACGCTGGTGCCGCTCGACCTTGCCGACATGGCCGGCATCGACCGCCTGGGCGGCGCCATCCATGAGCGGTGGGGCAAGCTCGACATTCTCGTCGCCAATGCGGGCGTGCTCGGCGTGATCTCGCCGATCGGCCATGTCGAGGCGAAAACCTTCGAGAAGGTGATGACCATCAACGTCACCTCGACCTGGCGGCTGATCCGCTCGGTCGACCCGCTGCTGCGGCTCTCCGACGCCGGCCGGGCCATCATCCTGTCGTCCAACGCTGCTCACTCGGCGCGCGCCTTCTGGGCGCCCTACGCGGCTTCCAAGGCGGCGGTCGAGACGATGATGCGCTCCTGGGCACATGAGACGCAGAGCCTGCCCTTGCGCGTCAATGCCGCCGATCCGGGGGCCACCCGCACCGCGATGCGCGCGCAGGCCGTGCCCGGCGAGGACCCGGAAACGCTGCCGCATCCCTCCGAGATCGCCAAACGCATCGTGCCGCTGGCAAGCCCCGACCTGAAAGAGACAGGATTGATCTTCCAGGCCAAACACAACCGTTTCGTCGCCTACCGACAGCCGGAATAGCCGCATCTTTTTTATCGGAAGAATTCGGCTCCGGGCGGCGTTCCTCGAATGTAGATTCGAAGCTCAAACCCGGAGGACCGACATGCGCAGACTTATTCTCATCGCCGCCACCGCCATTGCCTCAGCCTTGGCCGCCGGCACAGCCTTGTCACAAGATGCCAAGATGAGCTTCTTCGTCACCAGCGTCGGCTCGGGCAAAGGGGCAGACCTCGGCGGCCTGAAGGGCGCCGACGCGCATTGCGCCTCGCTGGCGGAAGCAGCCGGCGTCACCGGCAAGACCTGGGCCGCATATCTGTCGACCAGCACCGAGGATGCGCGCGACCGCATCGGCAAGGGACCGTGGGTGAATGCCAAGGGCGTCAAGATAGCCGACGACGTCGCCTCGCTGCACGGCGATGCCAACGGCATCACTAAGCAGACGGCGCTCACCGAGAAAGGCGAGATGGTCAACGGCCGCGGCGACACGCCGAACCGCCACGACATGCTGACCGGCTCGAAACCCGACGGCACCAGGATCGCCGACCAGACCTGCGGTGACTGGACGATGAGCGGCACGGAAGGGGCAGCCATGATGGGCCATCACGACCGCACCGGGCTCGACGATTCAGCTGCCGCCAAATCCTGGAACTCTTCGCATGCTTCGCGCGGCGGCTGCGGCCAGGAGGCGCTGAAAGGCACCGGCGGCGACGGCCTGTTCTATTGTTTCGCAACGAATTGACCAGACCTCGCCCGCCCCGCCACATCACGCGGCTGTGATGTGGCGGCGGAAAGCTGAGTCGCGGTCATGCTTTCGTCATTTCCGCAGAGTTGATAGGATCGCATAGATTCCCACAACAAGCCCGGCTGGGCAGAGCAAGGAAATTCCCATGGCTTCGAGCGTAGCGTTGGTCTGGTACCTGGTAATCGCCGGCCCGCAAGGCGGCATGGTCGTGTTGCCCAGCACGTTCGACAAGCGCGAACAATGCACCGCCGCCATCACCGAATACCAGAAGCAGCCGGCCCCGACCGGCTGGTCGCTGCAATGCGTGCCGAGCGCGTCACCCTTCACCGACGAGGGCGACGCGGAGGAACCGGCAGCGCAGTAAGGCGCGATGCGGCGTCAGCGCCGTGCGCTGACCGTCAGTTCCGGCTTCTGGTTGATGGTCTGGAACACCACGCAGTAGCGTTCGGTCAGCTTCAGCAAGGAATCGATGCGCTCCTGCGGCTCATCGGTGTCGAGACTGAAATTCAGCCTGATGGCGCGAAAACCGACCGGCGCATCCTTGGCAACGCCAAGCGTGCCGCGAAAATCAAGGTCGCCTTCGGCCTCGACCGTGGCGGCGCCGAGCTTGAATTCGAGCGCCGTCGCCACCGCCTTGAGCGTCACGCCGGCGCAGGCCACAAGTGCCTCCAGCAGCATGTCGCCCGAGCAAAGCTCGAGCCCCGAGCCGCCGGTTGCGGGATGCAGACCGGCAATCGCGAGAGCCCTGCCCGTCTCGACCTTGCAGGCGATCGACTGGTCATCGAGACTGCCTCTGGCCCTGAGCGTGATGAGCGCGCGCGAAGCATCATCGCGATAGGTCTCTTTCAGCGGCGCCTGCATGGCCTTCAGTGCGGTGGCGTCCATTTCGCTGCCCCTTTCGACGATCGTTTCTGGCGCTGGCATGCGTCAACCCACCGAGATTTGCCCCGATCACACCGGAAAGCAAACATAATCATCGCGTTGGGACACAGGCGCGCAATCACTATCCCAAATGGACATTGACGGACGAGGTCTCAAAGACCGTCTGAGCCGTGCGAGTGCCGTCGTCCCATTTTCTGGTGACCGACTCGGGTCAACAAGGCTGGCGATGGGCAGTCGGGTGTGCCAACGGTTTCTCCTGATAGGAATTTTTTCTTGACAGGGTGAAGGCAGCTATGGTACATTTCTGGTTATGGTGCTGAGTTGCGCCACGGACCCGCCGTACAGGCGGTTTTTTTCATTCAATGCTCTCTCAATAGCGCGTCGAGAAGGCTTGCACGGAACCCGCTGACCCGGATTCGTTGCTTGATGGCGGGCGATCCGTCTTCAGCCGGACAAGCCTTTCCTTTGACTTCGATCGCATCGGCTATAGCTATGCGACAAGCGTTCTCGCGGAGGCGTCATGCCGTTCAAGTTGAAACTGATCTCTCTCATCCTGCTGATGCTTGCTGCCTTCGCACAGCCTGTGCTGGCTGAAACGCCGGAGAGGCCGGCGCCGACCGGCGGTGTGCTGTCGCTGCTGCCGCCGCCGCAGGTCACCAGCCATTCGATCACGGTTGCCGGACGCAAGCTGGACTATCAGGCCAAGACCGGCACGCTGTCGCTGCTTTCAGGCAAGGCCGACGTCACGGCGGAGATCTTTTATGTCGCCTATACGCTGCGGCCACCGGCCGACGCGGCAAAAACGGCACCACGCCCCATTACCTTCGTCTTCAATGGCGGCCCCGGGGCGGCTTCCGCCTATCTGCATCTCGGTGCGCTCGGTCCGCGCATCATCACGACCGGAGCCGATGGCGAATTCCTGCCGCCGCCGCAAAAGATCATCGACAATCCGGACAGCTGGCTCGACATGACCGACCTCGTCTTTGTCGATCCGGTCGGCACCGGCTACAGCCGCGAGGCTCCCGGGCAGAACACCCACGACTTCTGGGGCGTCAACCAGGACGCCAGCTCGATCGGCGCCTTCATCCGGCTCTATCTGGCCCAGAACGGCCGCAGCGGCTCGCCGCTTTTCCTGGCCGGGGAAAGCTATGGCGGGTTTCGCGCGGCGCTGCTCGCCAGGACTTTGCAGGAAGATGTCGGCCTTAGCCCGAGCGGCATCGTGCTGATCTCGCCGGCGCTGGAATTCATGCTGGTGCAACCCGACGAATTCGAGCCGCTGCACTGGGCTCTCGAACTCCCCTCGCTGGCGTCGGTGCGGCTCAGTGCCGACGGCGTTACCGGCGAGGCGCTGCGGGCGCAGTTGGCCGCGGTCGAGCGCTATGCGCTTGGCGACTACCTCACGGCGCTGGCCAGCGGGCTGGAGCAAGGCGGGCGGCTGGCGAGCCAGCGGGTGGCCGAGATCACCGGCCTGCCCCTCGACCTCGTGCAGCGGAATTTCGCGCGTATACCGACCAGCCTTTTCGCGAGGGAGTTTGCCCGCTCGAAAAGCAAGGTGCTCAGCCCCTATGACGCCATGATCGGCACGGCCGACATCGCTCCTGAAAGCGCTCGCACCGCCGGACCCGATCCTGTGCTCGACCGCAGCGTTCCAGCATTGACCTCGGCTTTTGTCGGCTATGCCCGCGACGAATTGAACTACCACACCGATGTCAGCTACCGGCTGCTCAATGGCGAGATCAGCCGCAATTGGGACTACGGCACATCGCGGCAGGGCTATGCCGGCGTGATGAACGATCTGCAGCGGGCGCGCTCGCTCAATCCCGCGCTCGGCGTCGTCATCGTCAACGGCTACACCGACCTCGTCACGCCCTATCTGGCATCTCGCTATCTGGTGAACCAGGTACCGACGCTCGCCGGTGCAAAGCCCATCCGCGTCGATGTGCTGGACGGAGGACACATGATGTATTTCAGGCCGGACGGAAGGCGGGCGCTCAAGGCAGCGGCGGCGGAGCTTTACCAAGCGACGCAGTAAGCGTCGCTTGGAAACACCGGAGTGACGGGCAGTCCGCGATACGCTGGCGGGACAGTTCGCTCCTCTGTCCTCCAGGCAAAGGAGCCGCGAAGGACATCGCAGTTCATCTTGGCCGCCGGCTGCCTTCAACCGGCCTGCGGCGCCGAAGCGATCTCACACCCGTGGCTGTGACTTCACATGGGCAATGTAGCCGCGCACGTCGCTGGCCGGGTCTGCATAGGCCTTGCCGAGCTTCTTCTCCATCGCGGCCATGTAGTCGCTGGCCCATTCGGGCAGGGCATAGTCGATGACGGCGAGAAATTCGAGTGTCGCCGCCAGGCGGATGTCGGCGATAGACGGGTTCTTGCCTCCAATGAAGGGCTTGCCGTCCCTGAAGAAGGAGTGGAACACCTCCAGCGGTTCGGAAATGGCGGCGATCGCCGCCTTCTGCGCCTCGGCCTTCCTGTCGGGATGAGCGTCGCTGTGGCCGACCTCTCCGGCGTATTGCGGGAAACCGAGCGCCGGATAGGTGGCGCGCGCCACATAGGGATAGAGCGTGCCGATCAGATAGAACATGGCGCTGTCGATCATCGCCCGCTTGGCAGGCGCCTTGGGGTAGAATTTCTCCAGCCCGTGCTTGTTGGCGAGATACTGCATGATGGCGCAGCTTTCCCAAAGCACCCCTCGCGGCAGGCCCTTGTCCTCGATCATCGGAGTCAGATGGGCCGGGTTGCGCGCCATGAATTCGGGCGAACGCGTGCTGCCCCAGGCGTCGGCCTCGGCATGGTCCAGCCCGGCGGCGCGGGCAAACACCCGAACCGTCATGTTGTTGACGCTGGGCTTCAGCATGCTGATCATCAGGGCGGGGTTCTTCGCCGATTTCCCCTTGGTCCTGGACGCGGTTTTGCCGGCGGTTGCTGCTTTTGACGCCGCCTTGGCCGAAGGCTTTGCCGATATTTTTGGCACCGGCTTGGTTGAAGCTTTTGCTGCTGGTTTTGCCATAGTCTTTGGTGTCGCCTTAGCTGCCGGCCTCCTCGCACCCTTCGTCGCTGTCTTTGCCATCTGTTCCTCCCTTTGTTTATTCAAAATCAATATGGATTGCGCGGCGCCCTGTCGGCCGACAATGTCGCGCGCGAGCGCTCGACCAGCGCCTGGATGGCGTCGGCCAGATGCGCCTCGGCAATGTTGTAGTCGCCACGCGCGACGCGGAGCTTGTGCGCTTCCATCAGCACGTCGGCATGGCCAAAGCCGGCCGGCGGCTCGAAACGGTAGGAAGCAAGTTCGATCAGCAGCCCAAGCGGATCCTCGAAATAGATCGAATCCATGAAACCGCGGTCCTTGACGCCACTGTGCTTGATGGCGCGCTCGTCAAGCCGGGCGACCGCCTGCAGGAAGGTGACGCGCGATACGGCAAAGGCGATGTGGTGGACGCAACCCGTGTCGGTCGGCGTGCGGCGCTTTGCCGGCGTGCGGGTCTCGTCGGTAAAGATGGTGATCAGCCGCCCGTCGCCCGGATCGAAATAGAGATGGCTTTCGGCTGCCTTGTCGAGGTTGGGTTGCTCGAAAATGAATGGCATGCCCAGCACGCCTTCCCAGAAATCGATCGACGTCTGGCGACCGGCGCCGACCAGCGTGATGTGATGGACGCCTTGCGATTGCAGTTTCTGCATTGCGTTCTCCCCCTGATGTCGGCGTTTCGATATCCGTAAGTGCCGGCTGTCAGCCCGCCGCCATGATGCGAATGGCGTCTCTTATGCGAGCGCTGGCTTCCTGATCCGCGCCGTTCCCTTGGCTCGCCGAACCTTACGCGCCGGCTTTGTGAGACGATGCTAAACCAATCAGTCGCGCCGCGCCAGAAGCCGCATCCGGGATCGGCCCTGCCCCAACGCAAGCACGGCGCTGGAGCAGCGCCATGCAAGGTTTCGCCCCTATAGCTGGCGGGAGCGGAGCCGACAGGGGCCGGAGCCGTTTTCACACAAGGCCGCTTGTCGCATGGCCGATGTCGCCATTCTCGAAACACGCGAAAGGGTTCTCGCCGGTATCCTCCTGACCGGCGCCGCCTATTTGCTTTTTTCGACGCAGGACGCTTCCATCAAGCTGCTGGTAGCCGGCATGAGCGTCTGGCAGATCCTGTTCTTCCGCAGCATCACCATACTGACCGCCTGCGCGGCGATCGGCGGACGGCATCTCTATGCGGAGACGGCGCGGTCGCCGATCGTGTGGCCGATGCTGTTGCGCAGCGTCTTCACCCTGGCGGCGTGGCTTTGTTATTACAATGCCGCGCGCAGCCTGCAGCTCGCCGAACTGACCACCGTCTATTACGCGGCCCCGATCATCGTCACCGTGCTTTCGGTGGTGATGCTTGGCGAAAAAGTGCCAATGCTGCGCTGGCTGGCGGTGGCAATCGGCTTCGCCGGCGTCTTTGTCGCCTGTGACCCTGCCCATCTCGGGCTGTCCGTGCCGGTGCTGCTGGTGCTGGCCGCCGCTTTCCTGTGGGGCATCGCCATCGTGCTGTTGCGCAAGACAGCACTTGCCGAGCGCTCGATGATCCAGCTCATGCTCAACAATTTCTATTTCCTGATATTCTCGGCGGTGCCCGCGCTGCTCTGGTGGAAGATACCCGGCTGGAGCGAACTGCTTCTGCTTGCCAGCGTCGGCGCGCTCGGCGGCTTGGCGCAGTATCTTCTCTTCGAAGGCATGAAACGGACGCCGGCCTCGATCATCGCGCCGCTGGAATACACTTCGCTGTTGTGGGCCTTCGCGCTCGGCTTCGCCATCTGGGGCGACGTGCCGCGTCGCGAAGTGTTTTTCGGCGCTGCTCTCATCATCACCGCAGGGCTGCTGATCGTCGGCGGCGAGCATTTCCGCAAACGGCTGTGACGGGCCAGACTTCTGACACTACGATGTCAGGACAGAACCACGTAAATTGGCTTTCATGACCGATGTAGCAGCCGCCACCGACACCGCAGAACGGACACTTGGCATCATCCTGGTGTCGTCGTCGGCGGCGGTGTTCGGATTGACCGGCGTGCTGACCAAATCGATCCATGCCGATCCGCTGACCATCACCTGCTGGCGCGGTTTCGTCGGCTCGATCCTGATCAGCCTCTATGTGCTGTGGCGCCGCCACCGCTCCGGCAACCGCCAAACGCTGCGGCTCGGCTGGCGCGGCTGGCTGCTGGCGGTGGAAGGCGCGCTGGCCAGCATCGCCTTCATCTGCGCCTTCAAATTCACCTTCGTCGCCAATGTCACGGTCATCTACGCGACGTCGCCTTTCATTGCCGCGCTGCTCGCCTTCCTGCTGGTGCGCGAGCCCTTCCGCCTGCAGACGATGTTAGCCGCCGCCGTCTCGCTTTGCGGCGTCGCGGTCATGGTCTGGTCGAGCTTCGGCACAGGCAATCTGTTCGGAGACGGGCTGGCGCTGCTGATGACGGTCGGCAGCGCGCTCTACATGATCATGGTGCGCGCCTTCCGCGACACGCCGGCGGTCTGGGCAGGCGCGGTCTCGGCCCTGCTGTTGTTCATACTCGGCTGGTTCGTCACCGACCCGCTTGCCGTCTCGGCAAGGGATGCCGTGCTGCTCGTCGCCTTCGGCTCGAGCTTCGCACTCTCCTCGATCCTGTGGACGGAAGGCGCGAGGCTCATCCCGGCGGCTGAATCCGGCCTGCTCGGCTCTGCCGAAGTGCCGTTCGCGATCCTGTTTGCCTTCCTTTTCCTGGCCGAGATACCGCCCATGGCCAGCATGATCGGCGGCGCAATCGTGCTTTGCGCGGTCTTTGCCCATGCCGGCCGCGACTGGCTGTCGGCAAAGCAGCAACAAGCGCCAGGGCCGTTGTGAAAGCCGAGCCCAAAAAAATTTGCGCAGTCACGGAACCATCATCCGGTTCAGGCATTGTTGAGCCGACGGACCACCCCCCGAGTCCCCCCAAACCCCTCGGTCCGTCCTACTCCAAGCCGACCGCAAGGTCGGCTTTTTCTTTGGCCCCACGCCTGAAGACAGGCAGCTGTCAGCCAAAAAGTCCTGGCACAGCCAGGCCGGCGCCGAGCAGTGCGGCCAAATCCCGCGCCGGGTTCTCGGTATCGGCGCGCAGCCGGATGGCGAATTCGGCAACGGGCACGGGCGGCAGGTCGAACGTGCGCGGTGCTTCGACGATGCCGGAATGGGCAAAGCGCGCGGTGCGCAGCGTCAGCGCAATGCCGGCCTTGACCGCCGTGCGCAGGCCGGCCAGGCTCGCGCTGCCGGCCGCAACGCGATAGCGCCGGCCGGCCGAATCGAGCGCCGAGATCGCCGCTTCGCGGAAGCCGCAATGCGGATCGAGCAGCGCAAGCGGCAATTCGTCCTGTCGCGCAGCCAGCCCTTTTTGCGAACACAGCCACATCATCGGCTCGCGCAGCAGGCCGATTTCGTCCGGCGTCGCCGCCTGCCGCATAACGATCGCCAGATCCAGGCTACCGCCCTGAAGGGCTTGCGCCAGCTCGGCGGAGCGGCCGACGCGCAGCTCGATCCTGACGCGCGGATGGCTTTCGGCGAAGGCACGCAGCAAATCGGGCAAGCCGCTGTCGGCGAAATCCTGCGTCGTACCGATCGCGATGCGTCCGTCGGCCCTTGCGCCCTTCAGGCCGAGCCAGGCTTCACGATGCGCTGCAAGGATACGCCGGGCATGGCCGACAAGCTCCTCACCGGTCGGCGTCAGGCTGCGGCCCCTGCCCTGCGGCGCCAGGAGCGGTTCGCCGACAGCCTCTTCCAGCCGCTGCATCTGCGCCGTCACAGCCGACGGTGAACGGCCGACGATAGAGGCCGCCTGCGCCAGCGAGCCGCCGTCGGCGAAGGCGAGGAATGTCCTCAAGAGGTCGGGATCGAGCGTTTTCATAATTCGATATTATCGAAGTATTCTCTGAAAACAATTCGATTTTCATGTTTCCTGGTTGGTGACAGGGTTGCATCATCGGCTGACAGAGGCCGCCAGAACCAAGGAGAAGGACAATGCCCATCATCAACGTCAGCGTCACCGGGAAGCCCGACGCCACGCTGTCCGCCAGGATCGCCAAGGAGGCGACCGAACTCACCGCCACGCACCTTCGCAAGGATCCGACCATAACGGCGGTTGCCGTCTCCTATCTTGATCCGCAGCACTGGTTCGCCGGCGGCACGTCGCTGGCCGAGCATGGGACCAATACGTTCTGGCTCGACATCAAGGTGGTCGACGGCACCAACACCAAGCTCGAGCTGGAAGCCTATCTCAAGGCGATCTTCGCCGCCTTCGGGCGCCTGCTCGGGTCCGTGCACGAAGAAAGCTACGCCTTCGTCCACGAAGTGCCGGCCGCCGCCTACGGTTATGGCGGCAAAACGCAGGAATTCCGCTTCATCAGCGGGAGACTGAAGGCGGCGTAAAGGATGCCGCTTTTGCCCTTCCCTTCGTGAGAGGCGGCAAGAGGCCCTTGCGCATTGACCTTGCCCGCACATCGTCTAGGTTCTTGCCGAAGCGGCCGCAGAGCCGAGGTGCAAGGAACGTTGGGAGAGACGCGGCATGATCCTGACACTGGCGCTGCTTGCGGGTCTGGTCGTGGCCTGGCTGCTGATCGGGGTAGTGGAAAAGTTCCGCCTCGGCCTGCGCTTTGCCCAGGCGCTGCTCTACGTGCCGTTCAAGCTCGCGTACCGGATCAGCGACAGCCGCATGGCAATCGCGCGCGATGCGGCGGCGCCAGTCATCTATGTCATCTCACATCAGTCGCACTTCGAACCGGCGCTGATGCTGTCGCTGCTGCCTGACGACACGCTGCACATCCTCGACGGAGCCTCGGCCAGGGCACCATGGCTAGAGCCGTGGCGCGAGCTTGGCCGCACCATCGCCTTCAACGCCGAACACGTCTTCGTCAGCCGCAGGCTGGTGCGCGTGCTGAAGGGCAAGGGCCGGCTTGCCGTCTACCTGCCGGACGCGGTCGAGCCCGACGTCAAGTCGTTCCGGCTGTTTCGCGCTGTCACGCGCATCGCCATGCAGGCCGATGCCCGCATCGTGCCGATCTTCGTCGGCGGCGCCCGCGACCTTCCGGTCTCGTTGACGCCGGCCAGCATCGTGCCCCGGCGCTGGTTCCCGCGCCTGTCGATCAGCGCATTGGAACCAATGACCATTGCCGAGCTGGTGGCGCGCATTCCCGAGCAGGCCTCGAACACCAACGCGCTGTTCGACCGCTTCGCCGAGGCGCGCTTCGCAGCCGCCGATCTCGATCGCGGCCTGTTCCTGGCCATGCGTGACGCCGCAACCAGGGTCGGCGCATCGCATCCGATCATCGAGGACGTCGTCTCGGGCGCGCTCAGCTATCGAAAACTGTTCATCGGCGCGCGCGTGCTGGGCAGGCATTTCGAGGCGGTGACGGCGCCCGGCGAAGCGGTCGGCCTGCTCCTGCCCAACGCCAATGGCGTGGTGCTGTCCCTGGTCGGGCTGCTCTCGGCCGGTCGGGTGGCCGCGATGATCAACTACACCGCGGGTCCGGCCAGCGTCACCGCCGCCATCCGCACGGCGGTGATCCGCACGGTCGTCTCCTCCCGCGCCTTCATCGAGAAGGCCGACCTCGGCGATATCGTGACGGCGGTCGAAAAGGGCGGCGCGAAATTTCTCTGGCTGGAGGATACACGCGCAAGCGTGACGGCGCTGGAAAAGCTTACCGCCGCCTTGCTGTGGCGCTGGCCGCTGCAGCGCCAGGACGCAGCCAAACCCGCGGTCATCCTGTTCACCTCCGGTTCGGAAGGCACGCCGAAGGCGGTGGTGCTGTCGCACAAGAACCTTTACGCCAACGCCATGCAGGCGGAAGCCCGTATCACCATCTCGCCGGCCGATATCCTGCTCAACGTATTGCCTGTGTTCCACTCCTTCGGGCTGACGGGCGGCACCATCCTGCCGCTGGTTACAGGCGTAAAGCTGTTCCTCTACCCTTCGCCTCTCCACTACAAGATCATCCCCGAGATCGCCCGTAAGGTGAAGCCGACGGTCATGTTCGGCACCGACACTTTCCTCGCCAATTACGCGCGCACCGCCAAGGACGGCGATTTTTCCAGCCTGCGCTTCGTCGTCGCCGGCGCCGAAGCGGTGAAGCCGGAAACCCGCCGCACCTATCGCGAGCGTTTCCAGGCCGAGATCATCGAAGGCTTTGGGCTGACCGAGGCCGCGCCCGTGGTTGCCGTCAACACCGCCATCCATAGCCGCGACGGCACCGTCGGGCGGCTGCTGCCGGCCATCCGCATGAAGCTCGAACCCGTCGACGGCATCGATGGCGCCGGCCGTCTGTGGCTCGACGGTCCGAATATGATGATGGGCTACATGACCGCCGACCGACCGGGCGAATTGCAGCGGCTCGAGGGCTGGCACGACACCGGCGACATCGTCTCGGTCGACCGCGAGGGCTTCATCACCATTCGCGGCCGGGCCAAGCGTTTCGCCAAGATCGCCGGCGAGATGGTGTCGCTGGGTGCGGTCGAGATGCTGGTGGAGTCGCTGTGGCCGGAAGAGCGCCATGCCGCCGTGGCGGTGCCCGACAAACGGCGCGGCGAGCGCATCGTGCTGGTGACCACCGCCGACGATGCGAGTGCCGAGGAACTGCGCCAATTCGGCAAGAAGGCCGGGGCGGCCGAACTGATGGTGCCCAACGACATCGTCAAGGTGGAAGAGATCCCGGCGCTGGGCTCGGGCAAGACCGACTACGTGTCGGCCCGCAGACTGGCCATCGATCGTCTGGGGCTGAGTGCGGCGGCGTAGGCGAAACGGCCTGAAGGGTCGTCTCGCCTAAATCGCAGGCCCGGGCGCAAAGCGTTGGCGTTCAATGCACCCTCTGTCGCCTTCAAAGAGGGATAACAGCGTTATCCTATATCCGAAGGCGGCACCTGCTCGCCTTCCAGCCTGGCGCGCTTCGAATAGGCACGCACGCTGAACGGCAGGAAGAGGAGATAACCGGCGACGGAGGCCGTCAGCGTGTACCAGGGATAGGTCATCAAGAGCAGGATGTAGAGCACGACCCCCAGGATGACCGGCAATACCTTGTCACCCGGCACCTTGACGCTCTTTCCCGAATAGACCGGCAAACGGCTGACCAGCAGGAAGGCGACCAGTATGGTGAAGCCGGTGGCGATGAAGGCGGCCGGGCGGCCGGGCTCCAGCCCAAGCCGCAGGAAATACAGATAAAGCGGCAGCATCACCAGCACGGCGCCCGCCGGCGCCGGTACCCCAACGAAATATTCGGTCTGCCATGCCGGCCGCTCGGCCTTTTCCTCGTCAAGAACATTGAAGCGGGCGAGCCGCATGCCGCAGGCGATGGTGAACAAAAGGGCGGCAATCCAACCCGGCGATCCCGCGCGGTCGAGCAGGAAAGCGTAAAGCACCAGCGCGGGCGCGACGCCGAAATTGACGATGTCGGCCAGCGAATCCATCTGCGCGCCGAATTTCGACGTTGCCTTCAGCATTCGCGCCAACCGGCCGTCTATGCCGTCGAGGAACGCGGCGAGCAGCACCATGACCACCGCGGGCTCGAAGCGGTTCTCGAAAGCGAAGCGGATGCCGGACAAGCCGGCACAGATGGCGAGCACCGTAACCAGATTGGGCAGCACCATGCGCATCGGGATTTCGCGGATGCGCGGGCCGCCGCTGGCATGCGCCTCGAATTTCTTGAACGGCGCGCCCACCGGTCAGGAGATCCGCACGAGAGGCGTGGCGGCGATACCGCCGAATTCCGCCAGCACCGTTTCGCCGGCGACCGCCGTCTGGCCGACGGCCACGCGTGGTGTCGCCGCCTCCGGCAGGAAGACGTCGACGCGCGAGCCGAAGCGGATCAGGCCGAAACGCTCGCCGATGGCGATCGAGCCGCCGGTCTCGGCCCAGCAGACGATGCGCCGCGCCACGAGGCCAGCGATCTGCACTGCCGCGACGGTGCCGTTGGGGCTGTCGATGACCAGCCCGTTGCGCTCGTTCTCGGTGCTTGCCTTGTCGAGTTCGGCATTGAGGAATTTCCCCGGCCGATGCTCGATACGGGAAATCTTGCCGCGCACCGGGGCGCGGTTCACGTGGCAGGAAAAGACGTTCATGAACACCGATATGCGGGTCATTTCGGCATTGCCGAGGCCAAGCTCGCGCGGCGGCACGGCCGGGCCGACCGCCGAGATGACGCCATCGGCGGGGCTCACCACCAGACTGTCATCGACCGGCGTCACCCGCTCGGGATCGCGGAAGAAATAGGCGCACCAGGCGGTGAGGATGAGCCCGATCCAAAACAGGATCGAGGAGAAATAGCCGAGGAAAAGCGTGCCCGCGCCGAAGGCGGCGATGAACGGATAGCCCTCGCGATGGATCGGTACGAACGCGTTCTTGACCGTATCGACAAGGCTCATGGGATGGGGCAGTCCCTGTTTCAGGTTCGGCCTCAATAACCGAAACACCCTCTGCCCGCAACGCGACAATGGGGAAGGAGGGTGGACGAGCTAGCCCGCAGCAGCGGAACGATCAAAGTGCTCGGCGAGTTCCGGGATTGTAGCGTCGGCAAGCTTTTCGTTATCTTTGCCACGCAAGAGCACACTACCATTCCAGGAAGACAGCAAGAGGAAGGCCCGGTCAGACGCCAACACCACCCAGTTCACGACCACGCCTTCCGCCGTTTGCACGATTGAGTTCGCTGAAACGATGGCGTCCGTCGGGTCGAATCCGGCTTTGCGCAGTAGAAGGTCGACAGCAGCCGGGGCATGATACTGCTCAGCCAATTCGACAACCATTTTGATTTCCGAGCCTTCAGCGTGGCCAAGTCGGTTGCCTACTCGCGGAGCGATGGCTCCCAAAGAATTCTCACCCGGGCGTATGACCGGTGGGTCTTCCGCCGCGATGTATTCGTAGATATCGGCGTGCGTCTCAGTTGCAACGCATAGCCGAGGCTCCTTCGCACTGGTACGCAGTTGGAAAACCATCTGCATCTCACCCCCGACATCCAGCATTCTTGCCATGCCAAAGCCCAATCTGACCTCAGGCGGAGACACCTTGGCGCAGGCGAGACCGGCCCCAACGTCGCGCCAGCCGATCATCTGGCGCACCAGCTTGCTAATCGAACGGTGAAGAAGCCTGGCTTCGCGTTGCGGGTTGGCCATCACCAGACCGTGTATAACATCGCTGTAGTCGTCATCTTCGACAATCTGTAGATCAGGCCACGAGACGATCCAGCGCGCCAAGAAACCCTGCATCGGTGCAGCCTCATCTGCGTGGTAGAACTCACCGTCAAGCGCATCCAGAAAATCGTCGCAACCACCCTCGAAGCCCGTTTGTTCGGCCGCCTCATCGGGATGCTCGGCAATCCAGGAGGACATCTTTTCCAAAGTCGCCAATTGGCCGCTCGCACCGCTAGCAGCGAGTCCAACTCGGGCGTTCGTAATCATGGCGTTGGTTTCCTCTGCGCCATTGTAGATGAATTGACTGTGCCCGCCATTCTTCACCTCAGCCGAGTACGAGTTTGCGTGGGAAACCTGCATCGCCCTCGGGCTGATCTCCGGATATCGGTAGAGCCCTTCATAAGTCATGGTATGGATGAAAATCTCAACGGCGAAGACGAGTTCCGAGGGGCTATCGATTGCCTTGTCTACTGTTGAACGGCGCACAAAAACCGGCAGCGGCAGCCTGACCTGTGGCCACCTGGCAGCATTCGGCGCGAGTTTTTCAGACGTTTTTTTGGACTTGCGAAAGAAAAATCCGAACATCGAAAATGCTTTCATAGACCGCAAAGCAACCGCGGCTGGTTGTTCCCGAGGTGACAATATCACCTGCTTTTAGATTTGAAAGAGATCCAGGTATGTGCAGATTTGGCGGGATCACCATCGCGTATTAGCCTTTCAGAATTGTCGGCCGCAATGTCGGCAAGCCATACGCTCGCCCGTCCTTGGCAGGACAGTGCCCCGCGACGCCTTCGGAACGGTGACGTGGGTCACGCAGCCAAGGAGCCAGCAATGTCATCCGTTGCCGAGAACGCCAAGATTATCACCATGGGCCTCGCTTTCGGGGAATCGCCGCGTTGGCATGAGGGACGCCTGTGGCTCTGCAACTGGGGTACCGGAGAGATCGTCGCCGTGAGCGACGAGGGCAAGAGCAGGGTGATGCTCACCGTGCCAGCGGTCCTGCCCTACTCCATCGACTGGCTGCCGGATGGCAGGTTGCTCGTGATTTCAGGCCGCGAAGGCCTGCTGCTAAGGCAGGAGGTGGATGGCAGGCTCGTCACCCATGCCGATCTGCGCGACCTTTCGAAAAGCCCCTGGAACGAGATCGTCGTCGATGGGCGCGGCAATATCTATGTCAATGGCGGCGGCCCGGCGCCGGCACCCGGCCAGCATTTCGGCCCGGGCACGATCGTGCTGATCACGCCGGACGGGACGGCCATGCAAGTGGCTGGGAATATCGCGTTTGCCAATGGCATGGCTGTGACCCCGGACAACAGGACGCTGATCATTGCCGAGTCCCACTCCAACCGGCTGACCGCCTTCGACATAGCCGCCGACGGCACTCTGGCTAATCGGCGGGTGTGGGCCGATGTCGACGGCTATCCCGATGGCATCTGCCTCGATGCCGAAGGGGCGGTCTGGTACGCGGATGTTCCCAACAAGCGCTGTGCGCAGGTACGCGAAGGCGGTGAAGTGATGCAGACCGTGACCGCCGATCGCGGCTGCTTCGCCTGCATGCTGGGCGGTGTCGACGGCAGGACGCTGTTCATCACCGCAGCCGAGTGGCGCGGCTTCGACCACATGACAAGCGACGCCCGCACTGGTCAGGTGCTGGGCGTCGCTGTTTCCTCGCCTGGCGCGGGATGGCCGTCTTACCTTTCGGTCACACGCTGATTGGCGAAAGCGACGGAGATAGCCAACGCCGCTACGACAGCTCCGACGTGCGCCTGCGCACCACCACACCCAGTTCGTCGCTTTCGCGGGCGATGCGCAGACGCTCCTCGGCTTCGGTCGCCTCGCGCTGGCGGTCCCACATCGAGGCGTAAAGCCCGTGCTTGCGCATCAGATCGGCATGTGTACCGCGTTCGGCGATCTGGCCGTCCTTGAGCACGATGATTTCGTCGGCCGTGATCACCGTCGACAGCCGGTGGGCGATGACGATGGTGGTGCGGCCCCGGCTGACCAGGTCGAGCGCGGCCTGGATCTCCTGTTCGGTATGGCTGTCCAGCGCCGAGGTCGCCTCGTCGAGCATCAGGATCGGCGGCGCCTTGAGGATGGTGCGGGCAATCGCCACGCGCTGCTTCTCGCCGCCGGAAAGCTTCAGACCACGCTCGCCGACCATCGAGCGGTAACCCTCGGGCAGCCGTTCGATGAAGGGGCCGATCTGGGCGAGTTCGGCCGCCTTGCGCACCTCCTCCTCGCTGGCGCCGATGCGGCCGTAGCGGATGTTGTAGGCGATGGTGTCGTTGAACAGCACGGTGTCCTGAGGCACCATGCCGATCGCCGCGCGCAGGCTCTCCTGCGTCACTTCCCTGACATCCTGGCCGTCGATCAGCACCTGGCCCGACTGGATGTCGTAGAAGCGGAACAGCAGCCGCGAGATGGTCGACTTGCCCGCGCCCGAAGGACCGACGATGGCGACCGTCTTGCCGGCCGGCACCTCGAAGCTGATGCCTTTCAGGATCTTGCGGTTCGGATCATAGGAGAAATGCACGTCGCGGAATTCGACCTTGCCGGCTTCGATCGCGAGCGGCCTGGCACTGGGCTTGTCGACGATCTCCTGCGGCACGTCGAGCAGGTCGAACATCTGCTCGATATCGGTGAGGCCCTGGCGAATCTCGCGGTAGATGAAGCCGATGAAATTGAGCGGCACCGAGAGTTGCATCAGCATGGCGTTGATGAAGACGAAATCACCGACAGACTGCGTACCGCGCTGCACTTCGAGCGCGGACATGCACATGACAATGACCGTGCCCAGCCCGTAGATGACGCCCTGGCCGAAATTCAGCCAGCCGAGCGACGTCCAGATCCTGGTCGCCGACATCTCGTAGCGCGCCATGGAGCGGTCGAAGCGCTCGGCCTCCATGGCCTCGTTGTTGAAATATTTGACCGTCTCGAAATTGAGCAGAGAGTCGATCGCCTTGGTGTTGGCGTCGGTGTCGCTGTCGTTCATGTCGCGGCGGATCGAAATGCGCCAGTCGCTGGCGCGAACCGTGAACCAGACATAGAGCCAGACGGTGACCGCCACCACGGCTACGTATTTCCAGCCATAGGTGTAGGCGAAGATGCCCGTGGTCAGCGCGAATTCGAGGATGGTCGGCGCCGTGTTGAGCATGATGAAGCGCACGATCGTCTCGATGCCCTTGGTGCCGCGCTCGATGATGCGCGACAGGCCGCCGGTGCGTCGTTCGAGATGGAAGCGCAGGGACAACTGGTGCATGTGGACGAAGGTGCGGAAGGCAAGCTGGCGCACAGCGTACTGGCCGACGCGGGCAAACAGCGCGTCGCGCAACTGGTTGAAGCCGAGTTGCACGAGCCGCACGACATTGTAGGCGACAACCAACATGACCGGGGCGAGCAGGAAGGCGGGCAGCGGCGGCGTCGATCTGCCGTCACCGGCCAAGGCGTCGGTCGCCCATTTGAAGAAATAGGGTCCCGCGACCAATGTCAGCTTGGCAACCACCAGCAGAATTGTCGCCCAGGTGACGCGCGCGCGCAGATCGGCACGATCCGCCGGCCACATATAGGGCCAGAGGTTAAGCAGCGTCTTGAAGGTCGGGGAATCGGCGGAGACGGTTTTTTCGGCCACTTTTCTTGCCTTTTGGGTGAGAGGGTCAGCGGCTGGTCGAGCAGGAAACGACGAGCGCGCTCAGCCAAGCCGACACGCCGGCAAGCGCGGCTTGGTCCACCTCGTAGCGCGAGCGCTGGCGGTCAGGCGCGAAGCGCACCAGCCCCGCCTCGACCAGGATCTTCAGATGCTGCGAGACGGTCGACTGGGCGAGATCGAGATGGTCGACAACGTCCCGACAGCAGCAGAAACCGCTGGCGGACAGGCGTTTCAGGATCTCGATGCGCGCAGGGTGCGAGAGCGCGGCGAAGCGGGCCGCGATGGAGTGGCTGTCGGTGGTGCAAGAGGTTGGCGCGCTCGTCGCGCGGTCCGGTTCAGGCAGGGATTCGGTCATCGTTCATCGGCGATAGACGATGAACAGTGACGAGGCAAGCTGGCCGGATGGGGAGATTGCAGGCGGAGGGCTGCGAAGGATCGGCTTCGGAACGGCTTGCAGCCGCCCCGCTGACGCTTGCCTACTCCGTCTTCGCCGAATGCGTCGTCATCTGGTCACCCATCGCCTTGAGGTCGGCGGCCTCGCCTTCCTTAGACCGTGGCGGGACCTTGAACACCTGTCCCGGCCAGATGCGGTCGGGATTGCGGATCTGGTCCTGGTTGGCGAGATAGATTGTCGAGTAGCGCATGCCATAACCGTAAACGCGCCGCGAAATCCGCCACAGCGTATCGTGGCGGCGGATGATCACGGCGCCATTGGCATGTTCGAGCTTAGGTGAAACAGTCTCGGCCACATCGGAAGGCGGCGTGGCCACTGCATCGGCCGGAGCCGGTTCCGCCGGGTTGGCGGGCGCTTCAGCGGCAGCCGACGGTTCGGCAGACTTTGCATCGGCCGCCTTGGATCCAGCAGGCGCCACGGCGGCGACCGCCTCGCCCGGTTCGCGCTCGAACGGTACGGCGGCGCGGGCCACCACCTTCACCCCGTCGGCATCGAGGCCATCGACACGGATGGTGTAACTGCCGACCGGTACGTCGCGCCTCGCCTCAACCAGGAAATGGCCATTCGGCGATGTCTGCGCTTCGCCAAGCAGGATGTCGTTGGCATAGGCGCGCACCTTGCGGCCCGGGTCGGCGAGGCCGGCGACAAAGATCTTGCTGCCGTCAATCTCGACCGCTTCGACAACGATCTTGGGTTCGGCCACGGATGGCGCGGGCGGCGTTGTCGGCGCCGCAGTCGCAGGCGTTGCTTCGATGGCGGCGGACGCGCCTGGCGCCGGAGCCGCGGCTGCAGGCGCTTCCGGTGTTGTCTGCGGCTGGGGCACGGTCAGCAGTTCGGCCGGCTTGCCCGGTTCCTCGACCATGGCCAGCACCTGGCCGCTCGCATTGGCGGGAATGGAGACGACGGCCGTCTGGGCGGAAGCGGTCGCGACATCGCCGGCGGTGGAGCGCAAGGCAATCGTATAGTCACCAGGCTTCAGCGGATCATCGAGCACGATGACGAAGGCGCCATCCGGACCGGCGACCGTCGAGCCGATCACGGTCGAACCGTTGAGGATCTCGACCTTTGAATTGGGCGCGGCATTGCCGGCGACGACGATCGAACCATCGCCTTCAACGCGCACCACGTCGAAGGTCGGGGCGATCGGACCCGCGACGGCAGGCGCGGTTGCCTCAGAGGTGGGAGCGGACGGTGCCGCAGCCTGCGGCAGCCGCGCTTCCGTGCCCGGATTGGCCGGCTTCGGCGCCACAGGCGGAGCCTGCGCCGCGACGTCCGCCGGCGGCGTGCGATTGAAATATGGGTCGAGCGCGCCCGACACATAGGCGGTTCCCGCGACCGCAACGGTCCCACCCGCCGCGAACAGAAACGCCTTCAACGGATTGATCGCCATCTACTTCCCTGCCCCTTAGCCACCTAACGCCGGTCTAGCCTGTTTTACCATCACCGACAAGAAAAAGCCCGGACTTCTCGGCCCTTAGGGCTTGACCGCGCTTTCAGACCCAATCACCAATCATCGGCATGAATACGATTCGATCCGTCTGCGTGTATTGCGGCTCGTCTCCGGGCCGTGATGAAACCTATGTCAAGGCTGGTCACCTGCTCGGGCGATCGCTTGCGCGCTCCGGCCTCAGGCTGATCTATGGCGGCGGCACCAAAGGTATCATGGGCGCCGTCGCTGAAGGCGCGCTCAAGGCCGGCGGCAAGGTCACCGGCATCATTCCCCGCTTCCTGATCAACAGGGAAGCAACCGAAACCGCGCTAGACCGGCTCGACGAGCTCGTGATCACCGAAAACATGCACGAGCGCAAACATAAGATGTTCGAGAAATCCGACGCCTTTGTGGCGCTGCCGGGCGGCATCGGCACAGTCGAGGAGATCGTCGAGGTCATGACCTGGGCGCAACTTGGCCATCACCGAAAGCCGATCGTCTTCGGCAATGTCGGCGGATTCTGGGATCCGATGCTGGCGCTTATCGACCATATGGCAACCGAAGGCTTCATTCACACCGCACAGCGGGTCAAGCCGCTGGTCGTCAATGACCCCGAGGCAATCGTCGCCGCCATCATGGTGGCAGGCTCCTCGGTCGATGCGCCGACGGAGGGCGTGCAGTCGGTGATAGACAAGATGTAAGGCAGTAGCTGAAGACAGAACCTACTGCCCTACTGCCCTACTGCCCTACTGCCCTACTGCCCTACTGCCCTACTGCCCTACTGCCGGCCAGCCGCAGATCATCGATTACCGCCCGCCGATCCTGGCGCCGCCAGGCGAGATGGATCGAGACCTTGCGCTCGAACCATGGCAGGTCCCGAAACAGGATCCCGGCCGGCGATGCGGTGCGCAGGCTCGCCTGCACGGTGGCAAGGCCGAGCCCGGCGCTGACAAGGCCGAGCGAGGTCAACGGGTCCGCCGTCTCATAGGCGATATCGGGCAGGAAACCCGCCTTGGCGCAGGCGGCCAGGAACTGGCCGCGATTGGTGTCGTCGGGCTGGCGCACGACGGTGATCCAGACGCGGCCGTCGAGATAGTGCGGCTGGATATCGGCCACTTCGGCGAGCGGATCGTCTTCGGGCATCGCCAGCACCAGCGGCTCGTGGCGCAGCGGCGTGCTGGCGATATCGGGATCGTCTGCGGCGGGCGGCGAATAGACCAGGCCCAGATCCAACGACCGCTGCCGCAGTTCCTCGATCTGCGCCGCCGAGCGCAGGCTTCTCAACTGGAGATGAAAATCCGGCCGGTCGCGGCGGAATTGGCGCAGCATCGCGGCGACAAGCCCGGAATGCACGGCGCCTTCGACATAACCGATGGCAAGACGCCCGACAGACCCGCTGGCAAGGTTTCGACCAAGTTCCTCCAGCCGGCGCGCGTTCGACAGCAGCGCGCGGGCCTCGGCGAGAAAGGCGCGGCCTTCGGCATTGAGATGGACGCGCTGTTTTACCCGTTCGAACAGGATCACGCCAAGCTGCTGTTCAAGCTGCATGATCTGCCGGCTCAGCGGCGACTGCGAAATATGCAGCAGTTCGGCGGCGCGACCGACATTGCCGGTTTCCGCGACTGCGACGAAATATCTGATCTGGCGCAAGTCGAACATTTTTTGCTTCGCGGCATCCAGTCCCCAAAGGTCTCAACTTTAGCCTAATCGGTCTTTGACAGTCTGACCACCCAGCGCGATACCTGCTGTCATCAACCGCTGACAAACAGGAGACCGACATGCAGTTCTTTGCCCTTCTCACCCGCAACACCGAAAAGTTTACCGATGCCGATTTCGCGCCGCTGCTGCCCGGCGAGGCCGAGCAGCGGCGCACGCTCTATGCCCAGGGCGCGGTTCGCCAGGTCTGGAACCGTGGCGACATTCCCGGGAGCGGCATGATGTTCGAGGCGGCCAGCGATGCCGACGTGCGCAGTCATCTCGGCAGCTTGCCGCTGGTCAAGGCCGGCATGATGGACATTGCCGCAATCGTGCCGCTGAACCCTTATCCCGGTTTCGGTCCGAAGCGCTAAGTGTGGCAGTCGCAATGCGGTGGCGGCGAAAGGCGCCGCCGCACTGCCGCGGCCGCTCAAGAGAGTGTGATCGGCTGTCAAGGAACCGTCACACGAAACCCCGCCGCCCATGCTAGATGTTGCAATCACGCGCCGCCAAGCGGTGCGATGCTCGAAATATGCATCCGGCACTACACCATGGATACTGCTCTCGCCCCGGAAGGCGCCGACCTGTCGCCCTACCTGCCAGACGAGCATGGGCTGTTCTTCATCTATCATTTCACCGCCGACGGCCTGCGCACCAAGGATGCCGCCGGCGCGCATTGGACGTGGCGCAGCTACCAGCTTTCCGACATGCGCGCACGCCACGAGATCGCCGCCGAACAGGCCCTGCCGGCGCCAGTGCGCGAGGCCTTCCTGTCCGCCAGCCATGGCTGCCACATCGACCTCGAGGATGACTGGCTCTACGGCGACCTGCCGGACCTGCGTCACGACTATTCGGCGGAAGCCGGCGGGCTCGGCCATTTCCGTTTCGCCCTCAACGACACCATGCTGGTCGGCGCCCGCAAGCAGCCCTTGCAGTCGGTCGACAATATCCGCAAGGCGATCGAGAACGGCTCGCGCAAGTTTCGCTCGCCGGCCGAGCTGATCGAGGCGGTCGTGGGCCAGTCGTTCGACGGCATGGCGGTGGAACTCGCTGCACTTGGCGACAGTCTCGACGGCATCGAGGACCGCATCGTCTGCGACGCATGGCACAATGAGCGGCAGGCGCTCGTCGATGCGCGCCGGCACCTGGTGGTGATCCACCGGCAGATGGCGACCCTGACCAATCTGTTTCGCCATCTCGACCATTCGCACCGCAACGACCTGTCCGATTCGATCAACGACATGGCAGCACGGCTTTCGCACCGCGCGCAGACGCTGCACTATGATGGCGAGCAGTTGCAGGCGCGCGCCAGGCTGTTGCAGGACGAGCTGATGGCCAAGCTGACGACGCAGTCGAACCGGCTGCTCTACGTGCTGTCGGTGATGACCGCAGTGCTGTTGCCAATGACGATCATCTCGGGCCTGTTCGGCATGAATGTCGGCGGCTTGCCGCTGGTCAACACGCCGATAGGCTTCTGGGTGGTGACTGCGGTTTCGATGCTGATCGCCGGAGCGACCTATCTCTTCGTCAGGCGGCTCGGGCAGATGTAGCCCGGCGCGCCGTCGCCAGCATCGACCAGGAATACATGGCCAGCGCCGCCCAGATCAGGGCAAAGGCGACAGCCTGGGTGGTGTCGAACGGCTCTTTGAAGATCAGCACGGCGATCAGGAACACAATGGTCGGCGCAATATATTGCATGATGCCAATGGTGGAGAGACGCAAAAGCCTGGCGCCGAATGCGAACAGCAGCAGCGGCACCGCGGTCACCGGCCCGCAACCGGCCAGCAACGCCGCATCGACGCCGTTGCCGGAAACGAAATGGTCCTGTCCGGTGGCGATCAGCCAGGCGATATAACCCAAGGCCGGCACCGACAACAGAAGCACTTCGAGCAGAAAACCCTGGCTGGGGCCGATCGGCAGCGTCTTGCGGAAAAAACCGTAGGCGGCGAAGGAAAAGGCCAGCGCCAGCGATACCCATGGCAACTTGCCAGCCTCGATCGTCAGCACGGCGACCGCGATCGCCGCAAGCACCACGGCCGCGATCTGCAGCCGATCGAGCCGCTCGCCCAGCAGCAGGGCGCCGACCACGACGCTGACCAGGGGATTGATGTAATAGCCAAGGGCGGTTTCTACGGTGCGGTCGACGGCGATCGCCCAGACGTAGACGCCCCAATTGACCGAGATCAGCGCCGCCGTCAGCGCCGCCATGGCGATCGTGCGGGGCGAACGGATTGCCGCCTTGAAATCCGCCGTGCGGCCGGCCCAGACCAGAACCGCGGCGGCGATCGGCACCGACCAGACGATGCGGTGGGCAATCACCTCGGCAAGCGGCAGGTGCGCAACCGCTTTCATGTAGAAAGGCAGCAAACCCCACAAGAAATAGGCACCCAGCGCCAGCAGGAAGCCGCGGCGGGCTTTTGAAACTGCGTCCTGGGTAATTGCTTCAGCGGCCATGGCCCAACGCTATGGCCCAGTAACCTTGGCAAGACCATCGCAAAGTTCTGATGGATCAATGGACTTTCGCTGATGGTTCAAACTTACTCCGCCGCCACCAGACCCGCCATGTCCCGGTTCTTCATCAGCTTGTAGATGATGGAATCCATCAGCGCCTGGAACGAGGCGTCGATGATGTTTTCGGAAACGCCGACCGTCCACCAGCGGGCACCTGTCGCATCATGCGATTCGATCAGAACGCGAGTGATCGCCTCGGTGCCGCCATTGAGGATACGCACCTTGAAGTCGGCGAGTTCCAGATCGACGATTTCGCCCTGGTATTTGCCGAGATCCTTGCGCAGTGCGATGTCGAGCGCATTGACGGGGCCGTGCCCCTCGGCCACCGACATCTTCTCCTCGCCCTCGACCAGCACCTTGACCACCGCTTCCGACACCGTCTTCAACTGGCCATTGGCATCGAAGCGGCGTTCGATCATGCAACGGAACGAGGTGACGTGGAAGAACTCGGGCAAGCCGTGCAGCATCTTGCGTGCCAGGAGTTCGAAGGAGGCGTCGGCGCCCTCATAGGCATAGCCGGAGGCCTCACGCTCCTTGACCACCGATATCAATGCGTCGAGCCGGTGATCGTCCTTCGGCACATCGATGCCGCGCCGCTTCAGCTCGGCCAGGAAATTGGCCTTGCCGCCCTGGTCGGAAACCATGACGCGGCGGCGGTTGCCAACCGCTTCCGGCGGCACATGCTCGTAGGTCGCAGGTTCCTTGGCGAGCGCCGAAGCGTGGATGCCGGCCTTGGTGGCGAAGGCGGAAGTGCCGACATAGGGCGCCTGCGCCTCCGGAGCGCGGTTCAAGAGTTCGTCGAAGGCGCGCGACAAGCGCGAAATGCCGGTAAGCGCCTCGGCGGAAATCCCCGTCTCGAAACGGTCGGCGAAGGCCGGCTTCAACGCCAGCGTCGGCACGATGGAGATCAGATTGGCGTTGCCGCAGCGTTCGCCAATGCCGTTCAGCGTGCCCTGGATCTGGCGCACGCCCGCTTCGACCGCGGCCAGCGAATTCGCCACCGCCTGGCCGGTGTCGTCATGGGCATGGATGCCGAGATGGTCGCCGGGAATGCCCGCGGCGACGACCCTTTCGACGGTTGCGCGTAGTTCCGAGGGCTGCGTGCCGCCATTGGTGTCGCACAGCACCACCCAGCGCGCGCCGGCATCATAAGCGGTCTTGGCGCACGCCAGCGCATAATCCGAATTGGCCTTGAACCCGTCGAAGAAATGCTCGCAATCGACCATCGCCTCCTTCCCCGCGGCAATGGCGGCTTCCACCGAGGCCTTGATGGACTCCAGATTCTCCTCATTGGTGCAGCCGAGCGCCACACGGACATGATAGTCCCAGCTCTTGGCGACAAAGCAGATGGCGTCCGACCGCGACTGGACGAGTGCGGCAAGCCCAGGATCGTTGGAAGCCGACACCCCCGCCCGCTTGGTCATGCCGAAGGCGACGAACTTTGCCTGCGCGGTGCGCTTCTCCCTAAAGAAGGCCGTGTCGGTCGGGTTGGCGCCGGGGTAACCGCCCTCGACATAGTCGAGGCCGAATTCGTCGAGCAGCTTGGCGATGGCGATCTTGTCCTCGACCGAGAAGTCGATACCGGGCGTCTGCTGGCCATCGCGAAGTGTTGTGTCGAAGAGGTAGAGGCGTTGCTTTTTCATCGTCCTGTGGGCGCTTGAACGCCCCCCTCTGTCCTACCGGACATCTCCCCCTCAAGGGGGGAGATCGGCAGTTCGAATGTCCCGCCATCACCTGCGGCGCTGAAAATTTGCGAAACCCCGGGTGATGGCCAATCTCCCCCCTTGAGGGGGAGATGGCCGGCAGGCCAGAGGGGGGTGAGCGCCGACATCAGTTTTTCCCCACAAACCCATCCGTAGCCCGGATCAGCCGGTCCAAGATACCCGGCTCGGAATAGGCATGGCCGGCACCCTCGATCAGGTGAAAATCCGCCTTCGGCCAGGCCTTGTGCAGCGCCCAGGCGTAGCGTGCCGGGCACGGCATGTCGTAGCGGCCGTGGACGATGGTGCCGGGAATGTCCTTCAACTTCCAGGCATCGCGCAGCAACTGTCCCTCCTCCAGCCAACCGGCATGGACGAAGTAGTGGTTCTCTATGCGGGCGAAGGCGACGGCGTAGTCGTCCTCACCAAACGGTCCGCTGGTCTCCGGCTCGGGCAAAAGCGTGATCGTCTCGCCTTCCCACAGGCTCCAGGCGCGGGCCGCCTCGATCTGCGCGTTTCTGTCGGACCCCACCAGCCGCTTGCGATAGGCGGCCATCAGGTCGCCGCGCTCGGCCTCGGGGATCGGCGCCAGGAAGCGCTCCCACTTGTCGGGAAACATCTCGGAGACGCCGAACTGATAGTACCATTCGAGTTCGGGGCGGGTCAGCGTATAGATGCCCCGTACGACGAGCTCACTGACGCGTTGCGGGTGCGTCTCGGCGTAGGCGAGCGCCAGCGTCGAACCCCAGGAACCGCCGAAGACCAGCCATTTGTCGAAGCCGGCCATTTCGCGCAAGCGCTCGATATCGGCGACCAGGTGCCACGTGGTGTTGGCCTCCAGCGAGGCATTCGGCGTCGACTTGCCGCAACCGCGCTGGTCGAACAGGATGACGTCGTAGAGATCGGGATCGAACAGCCGCCGATGCTTTGGCGAGATGGTGCCGCCCGGCCCGCCATGCAGGAATACCGCCGGCTTGGCGCCTTTGGTGCCGGAGCGTTCCCAATAGACCTGGTGGCCGTCGCCGACGTCGAGCATACCGCTCTCGAAAGCTTCGATCTCGGGATAAAGCGTGCGCAGTTCAGAGCTCATAGTTGCAAACCTTTGGACGGCCAGTCCGTCGTTTCATGGTCGGGATGCTGGAAGGAGATGATCTCCTCCTGCCTAGCGTAATAGTCTGGATCCTGGTGGACGGGCTGGTCGAAGATCGTCTCCACCCAAGGCAGCCGCCCGGCGTAATTGACCTGGATCTGCGGCGCCAGGTCGGAGCGATCGTCGAAGGCGCCGATGGCGATCTCGAAGCCGCCGGGCTGGCGGTAGGTCAGCGGCGTGCCGCAGCGGGCGCAGAAACCGCGATCGATGTTGACCGAGGACTGGAAATAGCTCGGCTCCTCACGGGTCCATTCGACGCCGTCCTTCGGCGCTGTCACCAGGGCGCCGAAAAAGGAACCGAACTGTTTCTGGCACATGCGACAGTGGCAGATGGACGGGCGTCCAAGCTTGCCTTTGATGCGGAAGCGCACGGCGCCGCACTGGCAGCCGCCGGTTCGAATGGTCTCGCTCATGATGTTTTCTCCGGCGGCCATTGCTCGGTGTCGTGGTCGGGATGCTGGTAGGAGACAAGCTCTGCCAGATAGGGGGCCGAACCCATATCCGCCATCGTATCCTCGCCCGGCAATTCTGGAATGGAATCGACGTAAGGCAGCTTTGCCTCGGTGCCCCATTGGATGGTCGGCGCGATATCAGCCGGAGCGTCGAAGGCGGCAATCGCCAGCGCCATGCCGTCCGGCGCCTCGAAAGTCAGCGGCGTTCCGCATTCGGCGCAGAACCCACGCCAGGCAGCGTTCGACGAGCGGAAGCGCTTGGGCTCGCCGCGCGTCCAGTCCACCTTGGCGCCGCGCACCGAGACCAGCGGAAGGTAGAAATTGCCGCTCGCCTTCTGGCACATGCGGCAATGGCAGACCGAGGCATCGCCGAGTGCGCCCTCGACGCGAAAGCGCACGGCGCCGCACTGGCAGCCGCCGGTGTAGATCGGCCGGTTGTCGAGGCTCATGGCAGGTCACTCCGCATCATGGCAGACGGCCTCGACATTGTTGCCGTCGGGATCGAAGACGAAGGCGCCATAGTAGTCCGCATGATAGTGCGGGCGCAGGCCCGGCCCGCCATTGTCCTTGCCGCCGGCGGCGAGAGCGGCAGCATGGAAAGCATCAACCTCGGCGCGGCTGCGCGCGGTGAAGGCAACGTGCTGGCGGGCCTTTTGGCCCTCCTTGCCTTCCTGGAGCCAGAACACCGGCCGATCGCGGCCGTAGCCACCGACCTTGGCGCCGCCGGTGTATTCCAGCGGCACCATATGGAGCAGCGAGGCCCCAAGCGGCGCCATCGCCTTGTCATAGAAAGCCTTCGAAGCGTCAAAGTCAGCAACGTCGATGCCGAGATGGTCGATCATGGAACGAACTCCTCCGTTGCTGGTTCCGGCATTTCCGCGCCAGCCAGGCCGGCCGCAATCACGATGTGCTGACAGACATTGTCGATATCCCGGATCACGTCATCATTCCAGAAGCGCAGGGCGGTCCAGCCGAGCGCTGTGAGCTTGGCTGTTCGCGCGGCGTCAGACGCCGAGACCTCATGAGAGGCGTGCTGAGAACCATCCAGCTCAACGATCAGCTTCCTGTTAGGGCAAGCAAAATCGACGATGTAGCCCGCTATTGGCATTTGACGTCGAAACGCCAGCCCCATGAGTCGGTGTGCGCGTATCTCATTCCAAAGCTTCAGTTCGGCGTCGGTCATAGCCTTGCGCATCTTGCGCGCATTGGCTCGATTGACAGGAGACACACGATAATGGATCACGGCGAGGCGCCCCCCTCTGTCCTGCCGGACATCTCCCCCTCAAGGGGGGAGATCGGCAGTTTCGCTGACGGTACCCAACCTCCAACGTCAGCGATTGGCGAAAGCCTCGGTGATATCCAATCTCCCCCCTTGAGGGGGAGATGTCCGGCAGGACAGAGGGGGGTGCTTCGCGCCAACCTCTCCATTCCCGCCACAAGAACAGTCGCCCTCACCGCTTCACCTCCCACGTCGTCACACGTTCGCCGGTGACCGGGTCCTTGCCGTCCTTCAGTTGCACGCCTTTCGCCAACAACTCGTCGCGGATGCGGTCGGCTTCGGCCCAGTTCTTGGCGGCGATCAATTCCAGGCGCCTGGCGATCGCCTTGGCGAGCGCGGCTTCGTCGACCTTGGCCGCCCCGACATCGAAACCCAGGAAGGCAAGCGCACCCTTCAGCGAGGCCGCTGCGGCGTTTTCGCCATCGCCGCTGAAGTCGACCGCCTCGCCGGCCAACTGGGTCAAAACCTGGAAGGCGGCGTAGGTGGCGAGATCATCCGACAACGCCTGCACGACCTCGTCCGGCAATTGCCCGACCGCCGGCGCCAGATCGGCCGCGCGTTTCCACTTGCGCAGCGTGTTCTCCGCTTCCTCGAGCTTGCGCACGGAAAAGTCGATCGGTTCGCGATAATGGGTCATCAGCATAGCCAGCCTGAGCACCTCGCCGGGCCATTTGCGGCCGCCGAACGTTTCGGTCTCCAGCAGCTCGTTGATCGAGTAAAAATTGCCGAGGCTCTTCGACATCTTCTGCCCTTCGACCTGCAGGAAGCCGTTGTGCATCCAGATGTTGGCCATCACATCGGTGCCGTGCGCGCAGCGTGACTGGGCGATCTCGTTCTCGTGGTGCGGGAAGATCAGGTCGAGACCGCCGCCATGAATATCGAAGACCTCGCCCAGATAGGCGGCGGACATGGCCGAGCATTCGATGTGCCAGCCCGGCCGGCCCCTGCCCCATGGGCTCTGCCAGCCCGGCTCCTCCGGGGACGACAACTTCCACAACACGAAGTCGCCAGGATTCTTTTTGTGCGCCTCGACTGCAACGCGAGCACCCGCCTGCTGCTCGTCGAGATTTCGCTTCGACAACTGGCCGTAGTCGGGCATCGAAGCGGTGTCGAACAGCACTTCGCCTGCGGCAACATAGGCATGGCCGCGTTTGATCAGGCTTTGAATCAAGGTGATCATGTCTGCCTTGCCGTCGGCGCGGGGCTCGACGAACTCGGTGGCGCGCGGCTCGACTGTTGGCTCCAGGCAGCCGAGCGTCGCGACGTCCTTGTGAAATTGGCCCGCGGTCTTCTCCGTCACCCGCCTTATCGCCTCGTTGAGCGACAGTCCGCCGGCTGATATCTCGCCGCCGAAATCGCGCAGCGCGCGTGCGTTGATCTTATCGTCGACATCCGTGATGTTGCGCACATAGGTGACATGCATCTCGCCATAGAGATGGCGCAGCAGCCGGAACAGCACGTCGAAGACGATCACCGGCCTGGCATTGCCGATATGGGCGAAGTCGTAGACGGTCGGACCGCAGACATACATGCGCACGTTCAGCGCGTCGATCGGGACGAAATCCTGCTTCGCGCGCGTCAGCGTGTTGTAGAGGCGCAGGCCCTTCGATGCGTCAGACATTCCATGCCTTTCCGGTTCAGAACTTTTGCCTGGATGAAGCCAGTTCCGCGCCGAGGCGCAAAACGGACTCCAGCCTGCTGGCCGGGGCGTTTGTCCAATCTAGGGGAAGATGAGGCGAAAACGTCCGGACCAGCGCGAAGCTAGCCAATAATGCAAATGCCACAAATGGCGAAAGACGTTTTCATAGGCGGCTTTATCGCCTTGGCCAGTGTTGCCGTCAAGTCGCTTATCCCGAGAAAAACGACGCCAGAACCGGCAAATGCGTCGCCCGATCACACGGAATCAGCCACTGAAACATTTTATTAAACATGTCGGCACAGTCATGAAACATACGCCGGCTAGATCAACCTGCGTCACGATTTGGTCGGATTCGGCCGCCAAACGCAGACACGGAAACGTTATCTGGGAAGAGACACATGCCTCGAAGCAAGCAGGAAGCCAACCGCGCCAAGCAACCAGCGCTGGCAAACCATTATCGCGCAATCGGCCCGGCCGCGATCGTCGCCGCCCTGCTCCACACCGCGAAGAAGAAAAAGCCGGTGCAGAAAATCGTATCGCCCCGCGCTGCCTGAAGCAGTGCGCGATCGGCCCAAGGGTCGGAACGAGGCGCCAAACCGCACCTCGAACAGAGTTCCTGCTAAAACAGCGTCATCTGACTGTCGTCCGCGCCGGGTTTCCGGCGCTTGACCTTCTCGGGCTCGGGCCCGATCTCCCCCTTCTCCTGAATCTCCGGCCCGGTGTTGGCGACCTTGTTGACGAGGTCGGAGACCGGAATCGCTTCGAAGAAGTCGCGTTGCGCCGGCCGCAACAGGTCGGCGACGTCGCGCGGCTCAAGTCCGCGGCAATCGAGCCAGCGGGTGAAGTCTTCAGGTGCGATCACCACGGGCATGCGGTCATGGATATGCGCGATGTCGGCATTGGCCTCGACCGTCAGAATGGCGCCGGTGTCCAACTCCGAGCCGCCCGGTTCCGCATAGGTTTCAACCAGCCCGGCAAAGGCGACCAACTCGCCATGCCGCGGCCTGATCCAGTAAGGCTGCCCCTTCCTGCCGCCCGCCTCTCCGGGCCGCGCCTGGCGCCATTCGTAAAAACCTGATGCCGGCACGAGCGCCCGGCGATGGCGCATGGCGGCTTTGAACGAGGCCTTTTCGATCACGCCTTCGGAGCGTGCGTTGAACAGCAGCGGAAATTCGCCGACATCCTTTACCCAGGCGGGGATCAGGCCCCAGCGCACCAGCATCGGCCGGCGGTCCGGCAGGTTGGAACCCGGCGCCCGCGGCGGGCCTGAGATCGCCATCAGCACCGGCTGCGTCGGCGCTATATTGTAGCGCGTAGGAAACTGCTCCACCTCCGCCAGCCCGAGGAAAGCGGCTGTCTGGTCCGGTGTCGCGGTCAAGGCAAAACGTCCGCACATGTCTATTGGTCCTGATGTCCGGTTTCGAAAGTGGCGATGGAACAGCAGCACTGCAACCGTTAAAGCTGTCCGGCGTCGGCCGGTCCACAACAGGCTGCCGTAAATCAGGGCGATCGGATATCCATGGACGAAGTGCGAAAAGTCATTCCCGCGGTCTCGGTCGCCGTTGTGCGCGGCGACGCCGTGCTTCTGGTCAAGCGGGCGCGACAACCCTCGCAAGGGTTCTATGCATTCCCGGGCGGCAAGGTCGAAGCCGGTGAGACGCTGGAACAGGCGGCACGGCGCGAATTGCTGGAGGAGACGCAATTGCAGGCCGAGAACTACCGACGGCTGCGCGAAATCCTCATCGACGGCACGCTCGACGGGCATCCGGTCGATTACCTGCTGACGGTATTCGGTGCGGCCCATGCCGGCGGCGAGGCCGTGGCCAGCGACGACGCCGAGACCGCCGCCTTCTACACGCTGGCCGAAATGGCTGATCTGCCGCTTGCCGGTTCGGTGCTCGCGATCGCCGAGGAACTGCTTGGACGGCCGTCGCAAACCCCTGAGCGACCCTGAAATCCGGAATTCGCCCGGCACAATCGCCTTGCAGGCGGCAAATTGTTTGGCCAGATTGACTTATGCGTTGCCTTCCTCTCCTTCTCGCGACATGCCTTGCCGTCAGCCCTGTGGCGGCACGACCGGCGTTCAGCGCCGAGGCACCCTTCGAACCGGGGCTGATGCGGCTGGCGGAGGTTCTGGGGTCGCTGCATTTCCTGCGCAATCTGTGCGGCGAAAAGGGCGACCAGTGGCGCGGCGAGATGCAGAAGCTGCTCGAATCGGAGAACCCGGATCCGCAACGGCGCGCCCGCTTCATCGCCAGCTTCAATCGCGGCTACCGCTCATTCGGCGGCACCTACACGCAATGCACCGCGTCGGCGACCGAAGCCATCGGCCGCTACATGAAGGAAGGCGAGACCCTGTCGCGCGACATCGCCTCGCGCTACGGCAACTAGCGCATATCGCCCAAAGTGCCCTCGCAAGAGCGCATCCGGCCTTCATCAACAGATATCCGGTCCATTGGCGGCGACTGCGGGCATATCCAGCTTGTGTCGAGAACTGTCATGGTGCAATCCTTTTGTTGCGCTTATGCAACAGCGTTAATGAAACGTTAGCGCGCGGATGTGGAATTAACTCAAACTGAAGGTTTTCACCCCGCAGGCACGCCTAATCGGCTAAGTTTGACCAGGATTGAATGCAGCTTCGCAAGCGCAACCGGCCTCCTGTAAAGAACGATCAAAAAAATGTCGTATTTACAAAGACTTATTTGCGGCTGCGTGTAAACGGAACAGATCAAGCCTGATCCATCGACGGATCGCTGCTTGCAAGGGTGGACATCGCTTATGGAACATGGTGTCAACGACATCGACGCGCTGGTCAGGGAAGAAAAGCGCCTGACCGCGGTGGAGAGCCACAGCGAGGCCTGGGCCGAAGGTCTTTCGGCAGGCATAGAACCCGAGATCATCGCCGAAGCGGCGCTTGAAACCGCGTTCGGCGAAATGCTGCGCGCCAACGGCGAGACATCGGCCCTTGCCCTGCTCGACCGCATGCGTGAAAAGGTCATTGCTGGCGCCTTCGAACCCGAACGGCTGCGGCACTGAACCGACGTCCGGTTCTTTGACGGCAAATGCCGCTCGGGCATCATGCCCGGAAGCAGGGAGAAACGGGCAGTGAATTTTTCGATGTCAGGCGAGCCGCGCGGCTTGGTCCTTTGCATCTGTTTCGCCGCGTGCAGTGCCGCGATTCCCTTGGTTGCGTGTCTGACAAGCAGTCCCGCTTATGCGCTGAGCGAGATCAAGCGCGAAGAACTCCCTTCGCCGGTCCAACCGATGGTAGACGACGACGTGTCGTCGCCGGGAAGCACCGTGCCGATACCCGATCCGGTCGGAACGCCATCTTCGACCAGCCAGCCAACCGCCCCGGACAAGGCCGAGCCGGTCACCCCGCCGAACGGCGACGGTGCCACCAACAGGCCGCGCGTCGATCCCGACGCGCCCACGCCGGAGGTCGTCTACGACCTCGGCAAGCTGCCTGAACCGGTGCGGCGCATGCATGACCTGATCATCGAAGCCTGCGAGAGCGGCGACGTCGAAAGACTGAGGCCTTTGATCGGCACGGGCGACGGCATGACCCAATTGTCACTGACCGACATAGATGGCGACGCCATTACCTTCCTCAAGGGGCTCTCCGGCGACCAGGATGGCCAGGAGATTCTTGCCATACTGGAGGAGGTGCTCAATGCCGGCTATGTCCATGTCGATGCCGGCACGCCACAAGAGCTCTATGTCTGGCCGTATTTCTTCGCTCTACCCCTGGACAAGCTCGACGCCAGGCAACGGGTCGAGCTGTTCAAGATCGTCACCGCGAGTGACTTCGACGACATGAAGCAGTTCGGCGCCTACATCTTCTACCGCGTCGGCATCACGCCCGCTGGGCAATGGACGTTTTTCGTCGCCGGCGACTGAAACTCGGACACGCGAGTGCCTATTCGTGCGGATCGCCTCGTCGAATGGCTGCATCGGGCCCGTTAATATTCCAGTTGCGGAGAAATCAGGAAGGAAACGAAACTTCAGCCAGTGGTCAAAAGAATGCCCTGGCCGAATTTTTCCGCCAAGTTCTGGATAAGCAGCCTTTCAGATGTTGTAAGGCGCTCTTGATCGACAAACCGCCAGTTGCGCTCGTAGATGGCGAAAGCTTCCTCGGCAGGAAGTGGGCGCGTTGCATCGCGGCTCCAGACGAGTGCCTGGAGCTCCGGAAACTCAGCGGGAACAATCATTGGCGTGATATCTGTGCGCATAACCACTCAATTTAGTGGATCGTGCCTAAGAAATCCAATGATGTGAAATAGCTACGCGGAGGGCGCTTCGGAGAACTCCACTGCCCTGCCCTGGCCCGGCGTCACGATCTCGCCCTCCCACATGATGCGCTGGCCTCGAATGACAGTGCCGACCGGCCAGCCGGTGACTTCCTTGCCGTCATAAGGCGTCCAGCCGGCCTTTGAGCCGGCTTGTGCATTGGTGATGGTCTCTCGCCGCTTCATGTCGACAATTGTGAAATCGGCGTCATAGCCGGCGGCGATACGGCCTTTCCTGGCCATGCCAAAGATGCGCTGCGGGCCGTGGCTTGAAAGATCGACGAAGCGCTGCAAGGTCAGCCTGCCGGCGTTGACGTGGTCGAGCATGATCGGCACCAGCGTCTGCACCCCGGTCATGCCCGAGGGCGATGCCGGATAGACTTTTGCTTTTTCGGCCAATGTGTGCGGGGCATGGTCGGAACCGAGTACGTCGACAATGCCTTGCGCGATGCCGTGCCAGACGCCGTCGCGATGGCGCGGGGCACGGACGGGCGGGTTCATCTGGATCAGCGTGCCGAGCCGTTTGTAGTCGTCCGCCGACAGTGTCAAATGGTGCGGTGTCGCCTCGCAGGTGGCGACATCCTTGTGCTGTTCGAGGAACAATATCTCCTCGGCCGTGGAGATGTGCAGGACGTGGATGCGGGCACGGGCGGCCCGCGCGACGCGCACCAGCCGCTCGGTGCAGCGCAAGGCGGCGATCTCGTCGCGCCAGACCGGATGCGATGAAGGATCGCCCTCGATGCGCTCGCCAAGGCGTTCGCGCAGCCGGAACTCGTCTTCCGAATGGAAAGCGGCGCGGCGGCGGGTGTTCCTGAGGATCGAGGCGACGCCTTCATCGTCCTCGACCAGCAGGTCGCCGGTGGACGAGCCCATGAAAACCTTTATCCCGGCCGCGCCCGGCAGGCGCTCGAGCTCGGCGACATCGTTGGCGTTGTCGCGGGTGCCGCCGACCCAGAAGGCGAAGTCGCAGTGCATACGGCCGGTGCCGCGTCGGACCTTGTCGGCAAGCGTTTCTTCGCTGGTGGTCAATGGATTGGTGTTGGGCATTTCGAACACGGCGGTGACGCCACCGAGCACCGCCGCCCGAGATCCAGTCTCCAGATCCTCCTTGTGCTCCAGTCCCGGCTCGCGGAAATGCACCTGGCTGTCGACGACGCCCGGAAGGATATGCAGGCCCCGGCAGTCGATCGTCTCGCCGGCCGAGGCCTGGCGCAGATCGCCGATGGCGGCGATGCGCCCATTCTTCACGCCGACATCGCGTTGCCCCTCGCCGTCATGGTTGACCACCATGCCGCCTGTCAGGATGAGGTCGTAGGTGTTGGCCATGCTGATCGATCTCTTGCGGGGGGAGTGTCAGCGGCTTACGTAATGGCCAACCGTTTTGCAAGATCAGGCTTTTATTCGCCCCATGCCCTTTGCCCTGCTGAAAGACCGCGCGCTCATCTCCATCTCCGGCCCTGATGCCGAACACTTCCTGCAGAACATCCTGACCACCGACCTCGACGCGCTCGGCGCCGGCGAGGCAAAACCGGGCGCGCTTTTGACACCGCAAGGCAAGATCCTGTTTGACTTCCTGATCTCACGGGCCGGCGAAAACGCGTTCCGCCTCGAATGCCGCGCCGACATCGCTGACGATTTCGTACGCCGGCTGATGCTGTACAAGTTGCGCGCCAAGGTCGAGATTGCCAAATCCGAACAGACGCTTGTCTCCATTGCCTGGGGAAATGAGTCAGCTCCCTCACAAAAGGATTCAACCGTGCTGGCCGACCGGCGCTTTCGCGATGAAAGCGTCACCCGCTCCTATGGCAGCGCTCAAGAGACTGACGACGGTGCCGCATGGCAGGCCTTGCGCATCGCGCATGGCATTGCCGAGAGCGGCACCGACTACCAGCTCGGCGACGCCTTCCCGCATGACGTGCTGCTCGACGAGACCGGTGGCGTCGGCTTCAGGAAAGGCTGCTATGTCGGCCAGGAGGTCGTCTCGCGCATGCAGCATCGTGGCACGGCAAGGCGGCGGGTGCTGATCGTCAGGGCCGAACGGGCCTTGCCTGAGGCCGGCGCCGAATTGACCGTCGACGGGCGATCGGTGGGCACTCTCGGCTCGAATGCCGGCACGATCGGCCTCGGCATCGCCCGTATCGACAGGGTCAAGACAGCGCTCGACGCCGGCCAGCCGATCCTGGCCGGAGACGTGCCGGTTACGGTGGCCATTCCACCTTTCGCCAAATTCAGCTTTCCCCAGGAAGCCGCCGGCACGGAGGAGGCCTGATGGCGGCCGACCGCATCGGTGCGCCGCCACGCGCCTGGCAGCGCATGCTGTCCGGCCGCCGGCTCGACTTGCTCGACCCCTCACCCCTCGATATCGAGATTTCGGACATCGCCCACGGGCTCGCCCGCGTCGCGCGCTGGAACGGCCAAACCCGCGGCGAGCACGCCTTCTCGGTCGCCCAGCATTCGTTGCTGGTGGAAGCGCTGTTTTGCGACCTGATGCCCGATGCGCCGGCGGACGCCCGGCTTATGGCATTGCTGCACGATGCGCCCGAATATGTAATCGGCGACATGATCTCGCCGTTCAAATCGGTGATGGGCGGCAGTTATAAGGACTGTGAACTGCGCTTGCAGCGCGCCATCCATCTGCGCTTCTCGCTACCGCCGGAACCAGGCGCCGGCCTGCGCAAGGAGATCAAGCGCGCGGACCAGATCGCCGCCTATTTCGAGGCAACGCTGCTCGCCGGCTTTTCGACCGCGGAGGCGACCGAGTTCTTCGGTCGTCCACGCGGCTTCAGTGCCGAGCGCTTCGATTTCACGCCGCGCTCGGTAACCTGGGCACAGAATGCCTTCCTGAAGCGTTTTTCCGCGATCGAGAAGTCGCGGCGCAAGGTTGCTACGGCGGTAGGGTAGAAAACGCTAAATTAACCGGAACAGCCGACAGTGCGGTGTTCGATCACGAGCCGCAGGCACGCTCATGCCCGTCGTTGACGACAAGGATGGTTCGACCGTCCCTGAACAGGGGGCCGAAGGCGTGGATCGTCGTGATATGGAAGACGAACTGCGCGAACAAAACGAACGCTTTTCGGCCGCCGTCGAGAACATGTCGCATGGTCTTTGCATGTTCGACGCCGACGAGCGCATGATCATCTGCAACGGCAACTATATCAACATCTTCTGCCTCGACGCCAACGTGGCGCAGCCGGGCATCCATTTCATCGACATCCTGCGGCACAGCGTCGATGTCGGCATCGCCTCGCAAAGCGCCGAAGAACTTTACGCCATCCGCAAGCCCTATATCGATGGAGCGAAACCCTCGACCTATGAGGAGGCGCTCTCTGATGGACGCATCATCAGCATCTCGCACCGGCCATTGGCATCGGGCGGCTGGGTTTCGATCTACGAAGACATCACCGAGCAGCGGCGCGCCGAACAGGATCTCAAGGAACAGCATCGCCGCTTCGACGCGGCGCTCGCGAACATGTCGCAGGGCCTGCTGATGTATGACGCCGGCGGCAGGCTGATCGTACGCAATCAGCGCATCCTGGAGCTTTATGGTGTGACCGAGGCGGATCTGCCGCTCGGCATGACTCACCGCGAACTCCTCGAACGGCTGGTGCGGCTTGGCGTCTATGCGCCCATAGATGTCGAGGACGAAGTTTCGAGGACCGAGGCTCGCGTGCTGGCCGGCCAGACGCGGTCGACCCCCCGCCGGCTCGCCGACGGACGAACGCTGATGGTTGCCCGCCGGCCGATGAGCGGCGGCGGCTGGGTCGCCACTTTCGACGACGTGACCGAGAGCAGGCTTGCCGAGGAGCGCATGACCCATCTTGCGCATCACGACGTGCTGACCGGGTTGCCCAATCGCTCGGTGTTTCGCGACCGGCTCGACCGGGCACTGGAGGATGCGGCCGCGGGACCGCTGGCAATCTTCTCGCTCGACCTCGACCGCTTCAAGGTCGTCAACGATACGCTGGGACATCCGGCTGGCGACCGGCTGCTGAAAGGCGTGGCCGCAAGACTGCTGCGCTGCGTGGACAACGACGCAGATATCGTCGCCCGTTTTGGCGGCGACGAGTTCGTGATCGTCCAGTTCAACGTCGAGGGCCTGGCCAGCGCGGAAAAACTGGCGAAACGCATTGTCGAGGCCATCGCCAAACCATTTCATGACAAGAGCCGGGACATGCATGTTGGCGTCAGCGTTGGCATCGCGCTTTCTCCCGGCGATGGCAGGGACGCCGATACATTGCTGACAAACGCCGACATGGCGCTCTACCGGGCAAAAAGCGAAGGGCGCAACCTGTACCGTTTCTTCGAGCCCGGCATGGATGCCACGGTGCGCGCGCGCCGGGCGCTCGAAGCCGATCTCGATACGGCGCTGCCGAGCCGGGAATTCGATCTCGATTTCCAACCGATCATGGCCATAGCTTCGGGCGAGATTGTCGGCGCCGAGGCCCTGATGCGCTGGCATTCGCCGTCGCGCGGCACTGTGGCGCCGGACGAATTCATTCCGGTCGCCGAGGAAACCGGGCTGATCGTGCCGCTTGGCGAATGGGCGCTGAGAAAGGCCTGTGCGACGGCGGCAGCCTGGCCACCTGGCCTGCGCATTGCGGTCAATGTCTCCGCCGTGCAGCTCAAAAGCGGCGGCTTTGCTCGCAGCGTCATCTCCGCCCTGGCCTTTTCAGGCGTGCCGGCCGGACGACTGGAACTGGAGATCACCGAAACCGTGCTGATGGACGAGAGCAAAGCCGTCCTGAAGACGCTGCGACAGTTGCGTGAACTCGGCATCCGCATCGCGCTCGACGACTTTGGCACCGGCTATTCCTC
The DNA here is from genome assembly GCF_020165765.1 of Mesorhizobium sp. B264B1B. Classification (NCBI taxonomy): domain Bacteria; kingdom Pseudomonadati; phylum Pseudomonadota; class Alphaproteobacteria; order Hyphomicrobiales; family Phyllobacteriaceae; genus Mesorhizobium; species Mesorhizobium sp. B264B1B. The sequence goes on along the minus strand of NZ_JAIUIS010000005.1, from coordinate 424,420 downwards.
ACTCGGCTATCTCAGGCGCTTTCCCGTCGACAAGATCAAGATCGATCGTTCCTTCATCTCCGACATCGGCAATCTCGACACCGCAGCGATCGTGCGCACCATCATCGGACTGGGCGCCGAACTGGGCATCACCGTCACCGCCGAAGGCGTAGAAACCGAAGCACAGCTCGACATGCTGCGCCGAAACGGCTGCGTGGAGGCGCAAGGCTATCTGATCGGCGTGCCGTCAAAGGCGGCGGAGATTCAGCACCTGTTGAAATCGAGCGCGGTGCGCAGCCAGACCGGCTGACGCCATAAATCAGCGCAGCGTCTCGATGTATTTTTCATGGAAGCCGATATAACCCGGCTCGACAACCTTCAGATGCCGCTCGATCAGCGCATGAAACTCCGGCAACCGGTGGAAGGGCACGCCCGGATAGGCGTGATGCTCGGCATGGAAGGGCATGTTCCAGGCAAGCTTGCGCACAGCCCAGTTGGTCAGCGTCGTCCTGGTATTCTCCAGCATGTTTGCGACGAAGGGGCAGCGGCCATGCTCGGCCACCAGATAGAGCCGCAGGAACGGCTGGCCGAGCAGCGCGGGAAAGATCCAGACATGGAGCAGCACCTTCGCCTTGAACCACAGCGCGAGCATCAGCACGACGGCGTAGAAGGCAATCATCGCGCGCGCCTCGGCGCGTACCTTCGGACGCCCCTTGGGGGGCACGTAGCTGTCCTGGCAACGTCCCACAGCATTGGCGTAGAGCGTCTTCAAATGCCCCAACCACACTGGAAGTCCGGAAACGTGGACCAGGTACTGCCGCCAGGTTTCCGGCTTCGGGAAAGCCAGTTCCGGATCGCGTTCGGGATCCTGTGTGAAACGGTGATGGGCGAAATGGAAATAGCGGAACCAGTCGGCCGGCAGCGCGATCGCCAGGCTGCAGACACGCGCGACTGCGTCGTTCAGCCATTGCCTTTCGAAAGCCGTGCGATGCACCGTCTCATGCAGCAGCGTGAACAGGAACACGATCAGTATGCCTTGCGGCAGCATCAGCAGCGGCCAGAACGGCACCTTGGCGGCGATCAACGATCCGAGGAGCAGGATCGCGCCGAGGTGGAAAGCGAGCTGAACAAGGCCGGGCCCATCCGACTTGCCGGTTAGCCGGCTGCGCTCCTCATTCGTCAGCGAGGCGATCACGTCACGATGATCCATAGGGGCATTCCGGCTGATTGAATTCATTCGGTCAGCATACCCCAGCAAGAAACCTTTCTAACAACGAGGATTTCTGCAATATAGATAAGCTGAGCTTATCTTTTTGGTCACCGCCATGGTTGCACTGCCATCGTTGCGAGGTCTTCAGGCCTTCGAGGCGGCTGCGCGCACCGGCAGCTTCGCCGCGGCGGCGGAAGAGCTATCGGTCTCGGCCGCCGCAGTCAGCCAGCTCATCCGCATCGTCGAGGAGCAAGTTGGCCGCAAGCTCTTCCACCGCGCCAACCGGCGTGTCGTCCTGAGCGAGGCTGGCGTCGAGATGCTGCCTCGATTGACCATGGCCTTCCAGGAAATCGGCAGCGTCTCGCGCCAGCTTGCAGGCGATGCGTTCCGCCCGCGGCTCGTTGTCTCGGTCCCTCCGTCCATGGCCATGGGCTGGCTTTCCGAGCGCCTTGCCGGCTTCATCGCCATCCACGGTGCCGTCGACATATCTCTCAGGGGCGATGACGACCCGGTGTCGTTCGACCGCGACCTGATCGACCTCAGGCTCTCCTACGGTCCGCACTATCGTGAGCACCCGATCGAGGACATTGTCCAGGACGCGGTCTATCCCGTCTGCGCGCCAAAGCTCGCCAGTGTGCTGGAGGCGGATGGCGGTCCGCTCGCCGGGCTGCCCCTGATCCACACCGACTGGGGACCGACCGGCGCATCCTTTCCCTCATGGCGCAGCTGGTTCGAGGCGGCCGGCATCGCGCCTGGGCGCGGCATTCAGCGCGGCCTGTCGGCAAACTCCTCGCGCGCGGCGCTCGACCTCGCCATTTCGGGACTGGGTGTGGCGCTGGCGCAAGGGATCTATTGCGCCGAAGCCGTGGAGGACGGCCGGCTGTTCCGGCCTGTCGCCAAGGCGATTGCGCTGCGTCAGCCCTATTGTCTGACAATTCCGCAGCGGAGCGCAAGAAGAGACGTCGTGGCGGCGTTCCGCGCCTGGCTGGTCGATGAATGCCAGCGCGCGGTGGGCTCGCCGGCGCTCCGCTGAGCCAGCAAGCGGCGATGGTCAGAGGTGCCCGCTCAATGCCTCGACCATGTCCTTGTTCGCCGCCACCGGCACGATCTCGAACTCCACCAGATCCGCCCACTCGATCACCCAGCGCTGCAGCAGCGTGACGTCGTCGGTCTCCACCAGCAGGAAACAGCGGCTCATGTCCGCCGCGATCCAGCTATGGTGCACCAGAAGCTCGTTGGGCTTCAGGCGACCGTAATCGCGGAAGCGGCGGTAGATCTCCTTGCGGTCGCAGCCGCGAAAATCCTCGGTCACCAAAAACAGCATCTCTGCCCCCGATTGGATGATTATCGGCCCGGCCGCTCCAAACGTTCCAGGAACCATTGCGTCAGCCGTACCCAGACCTCGTCCTTCTCGCCGGAGTCCTCCCAGCCATGATCGAGGTTGGGATTGTCGTTGACCTCGATGACGAAGACGCCGTCCTTGGTCTCCTTGAGGTCGACGCCGTAGAGGCCGTCGCCGATGCAGCGCGCCGCCTTGACTGCCGTCTCGACGACATGGGGCGGCGTCTCCTTCAGCGTGAAGGTCTTGATGCCGCCCTGGTCGGGCTTGCCGCTGGCCTTGTGGTTGACGATCTGCCAGTGCTTCTTGGCCATTAGGTAATGTACGGCAAACAGCGGTTGGCCGCCGAGCACGCCGACACGCCAGTCATATTCGGTCGGGATGAATTTCTGCGCGATCAGAAGATCGGAATCCTCCAGCCATTCGGTGGCGAGTGTCTTCAATTCCTCGAAATTGGCGCATTTCTTGACGCCGCGCGAGAAGGAGGAATCCGGGATCTTCAGCACCAGCGGAAAACCCAGCGTCTGCGCCGCGAGTTCAAGGTCGGAAGTGCCGGCTATCATCACGGTCGGCGGAACCGGCACCTTGTTGTAGGCCATCAGCTCGTTGAGATAGACCTTGTTGGTGCAGCGGATCATCGACAGCGGGTCGTCGATGACCGGCATGCCTTCCTGCTGGGCGCGGCGCGCGAAACGATAGGTATGGTTGGAGATCGAGGTGGTCTCGCGGATGAACAGCGCGTCGTAATTGGCGAGCTTGGCGAGGTCCCTCTTGGTGATCGGCTCGATTTCGACGCCCATCTTTTCGGCGATCCTGGCCCAGTAGCGCAGCGAGGAGATTTCCGAGGGCGGCAATTCCTCATGCGGATCGACCAGCGTGGCGAAAGTGTAGCGCGCCGGCGTGCGGCCCTTGGTGTCGCGCCATTCGCGATTGGTATAGGTGTCCAGGCATTGCAGGAAGAAGCTCTCTTCCTCCTCGGTCATGCGCGCCAAGGGATGAAAGCCGATCTTGCGGATCGAGGCCCATTCGGCACTATCCTTGATGTGGACCTCGAGCGCCGGCGCGCGGAACCAGTCGAACAGGAGCTTGGCGAATCGGTCCCACACCTTGGACGGGCCAATGCCGAAGAAGATGCAGACCTTCGCCGGAAAAGCGCCGCCAAGATCCTTGCGGCACTTGTTGAGCGCCAGCTCCAGTTCGGGCAGCGCATGTTCGTAAAGCTTGCGCTCCGACAGATCGATCATGGTTTCGACGGTCGGGATGACCTTGTGGCCGCGCGAACCCGCCAGCAGCGAGGCATAATAGCCGCGGCTCTGGTAGCCGTAATTGTTCGACAGGTTGATGACTTTGGGACGCTGGCCGCGAAACAGCGCCGGATGCGCGAGATAGTCGCGGTTCGTGATAATCTTGTGCGGTGTCGCCACCTGGTCGAGATCGCTCTGCCGGCCAGTTAAGATAACCCAGGTCATTGTTATCAGCGCTTCCCCAGAGTGATGGCGGCGCGCAGTCCGTCGCGGCCGAACTGCGCCATGTTCATAAAGATGCCGTAAGGCACGGGAATGTTGGCGGCATCAAGGATGGTCTCCTGCCTCTCGTCCTCAACCCAGGGATCGTGGATCAGGATATGGTCGCCGTCGTCGCCGATGGCCAACACCCAGTGCGGCACCTTCTTGCCGAACATCAGGAAGCCGCTGATCAGCACCAGCACCAATTTTCCTTTCGCGATCGCGGCGCGAATGTCGTCGATGGTGAATGAACGGTAATTCACCGGGATGCCGTAAAGTTCCGCGCGTCGGCGAAAGTCGACCTGGGCCAGTTCCATCACCCGGCGCTTGTCCGCGCTGCGCACCGACTGGAGGAACAACGCGCCGTAGAAAGACACGTAAATCTCGGCCGCAAGGCCGCTCTCATAGCCGGCGACCGCAAGGCCGAACGGCTCGCAGCCACCCGGGCCCGACATCATGAAGACGGTCGTCGCTTCGCGCCAAAGACGAATTTCCCTGACCGGGTCCGGTACGAAGTCGTGATCGAAATTGCCCATGGCCATCATCAGGCAGCAGGGACCGCAAGTGAATTCGCAGGTCTGCTGGTAGAATGGCACGCTGGTGGCGGCCGGAAGTTCGCCGCGCAAGGTCTTCTCGTAGCGCAGCGCCGTGGCGCCGTCCTCGTAGTAATCGGGTTCGCGACCGATCTTGCGGTAGCCGGCCCGCTCGTAGATGCTGATGGCGCGGGCATTATCCTCCCGCACTTCTAGGCGCAGCATCATGCGGTCGTGTTCGAAGGCCGCCTCCTCCGCCGCCACTAGCAACCGGCGGCCGATGCCGAGGGCGCCAAAAAAGGGACTGGTGGCGATCGAATAAAGGCGCGCCACGCCGCTGCCCTTGCGAAACAGCACAATCGCATAACCGGCGACGCGGCCATCTCTTTCGGCGACCAGCGTCTCGGCGGTCTCGCGCTCGATGAACTGTCGGAAGGAGCGACGGGAAATGCGGTCGCTGGAGAAAACAGCTTTCTCGATGGCGGCGAGATCATCGACGTCAGTCGCGCGGGCCGTGCGGATCTCGGCAGGCATGCGGGCTTGGAAAACCTCGATTGGGTTGTGATGAAGGCCCTATTCGAAACGTCCAGACACCAGCCCAGAACGGCAGCGCCCATCCAGCGCTATCGCACCTCGATTAGGGCCGAATTGTGACAGATTCGGCGCCAGCCCGGGAGGACAAAGGCTTTGAACCAGGTCACCGTTTTCGAGTAGGCGGCGCCGCCAAAAAAACGATGCTGTTCAACTCGCCAGGCCGGCCAGAAGCTGGCTGTAGGCGCTCTTGGCCACGATGGCCAATTGCTCGCGCGGCACTGAGCCGACGACAGCGCAGCCATAGCCCTTGTCCAGCCAGTAGACCGCCTGTGGGCCGGCTTGCGCCGAAGCGTAGGTCCCCCTGGCGTTCTCCACCGATTCGGCCGTTACAAAGAGCGATATGCGCTCGCCCTTGTCGTCTTCATAGAGCAGCATTGCCGCCTTGCTCTCGCCAGCCGGCAGCAACCTGCCGCCGACCAGTTGGAACCCGCTGCCGGTCAAGTCCGGCGCAACCAGCTTCAATCCGACCCGGTTGGACAGCCAGGTCAGCAGATGGTCCCTGTCGCTTGCCGGCACTTCCACCGCATGCCGCTTCTCGGCGGCATAGATGACATGCGCGGCGATCGCCTGCTCGGCCAACTGATCCTCGGCCTGATCTTCCCGGCCAATACCGTCGCTGCCGGCAAAGTAGCCGCCAAACCCGCCCGCGGTCAGTAGACCGGCAGCGGCGGCAGCAAGCCACCAGCGCGAGCGTGGCATTGGCGTCCTGGCTGGCGTCTCGCCAAGCACCACCTTGCGCAACCGCACCGGCACCGGCTCGTCGATCACGCCAGCGAAGGCATCTCGCAATGCCGTCCTGTCGGCGATGAAACGGGCGCTTTTCGCCTTCATCTCGGGAGTGGCGTCGAGCCATGCGTCATAGGCGGCGCGCTCATCGGCCGGCAACTCGCCGTCGAGTGCCATGTGGATGTCGCGTTCGGAGAAATCGCGGCGGATCATTTCTAGACGATCCTTATCGAACGGCGGCGTGCCGTGTCGTCCAGCAGCCCGCGCAACTCCTCGCGCCCGCGCGCGATGCGCGACATCAGCGTTCCGGCCGGCACGCCCAGGATGTTGGCGGCCTCGGCATAGGAAAAGCCTTCGATCGCGACCATAACGAGCGCTGCACGGCGGTCGGGGCTGATCGCCTGCAATGCGTCAACGATCTCGCGCGAGGCGATGCTTTCCACCTGCTCGGCCGGCTGTGCAACCGCCTCGCCCGCTTCCAGCGACAGCATCGCGGCTTCGCCGCGCCGGTTCACTTTGCGCATCTGGTCAATGAACAAATGATGCATGATCGTAAACAGCCACCTCCTGGGGCTTTCTCCCGTCTGCCAGTTGTCGAGCCGCATGAGGGCCCGTTCGAGACAGTCCTGGACGAGATCGTCGGCGGCATCGCGGTCGCGCAACAACGAGCGTGCGTAGCGGCGCAGGCGCGGTATTTCGCCGAGGATTGCTGCCTTCTTTTCGTCCATGACCGCTGGTTTTCGGAATTGCCCTATTCATCAGATTGAACGCGCCTTCGCGGCGCGACGCAAGCAGCCAGTGCGAAGCGGTCCACCGCCCCGGTCACCCAAGCAATGATGTAACGATGGGAGCGGCGGGTTTATTCCCGCAATCAACAGGAGGCCAACTACGCCAAATCGGTCTTGAGAAAGTCATTGCCTTTAAAGAGCAACGGAACATCAAGAGCCTTGGCGCAGGCGTAGGAAAAGCAATCACCAAAATTAAGGTCGGCCGGATGACCGACCGCTTTGCTGTACCGGATGCTGGCATCAATGGCGCGCCCACCGATATCCTCGTTGATGGTTACATTGCGAGCGTCGATCTCAACAATGAACGCATCGACCAGATTGCGCGCCGCAGACAGCATTCCGGGAGTCGGCTTTTTGGCACCGGCATTCACTCGCCCGAGGGCAAGCGTAGCTTCGAGCCGAACAAGCGCTGAAATGTACAGCTGACCGTCGACGTCGGCGATCCGCTTCAGCAATTCCTCCCAACCCGATTCCTTGGCGAGAATTGCAACGACAACCGATGCGTCGACAAACATCAGTCTTCCCACATCTCGTCCATGAATGCCTTCATATCGAAGGTGGTGTCGGACGGCCCCAACGCCGCTGCTTGCGCTTGAAGAACGGCAATCCTCTCCCGCAGCGGTTTGCGGGCGCGGCTTCGTTCAAGTTCGTGCAAAAGCGCGGTTCGCACGGCTTCCGTTTTGCTCGGCGCATTCGTCTCGCGCTGCAATTTCGTCGCCAGCGCATCTACCTCATCGTCGCGGATATAGAGCGGCATATGAATATCTCCGTGAATATTCATATATTCCATTTTGAATATTCAAACAATCCTAACCCTCACGCCCCTTCGCCACCCTGGTCAAAAGCCGCTGGTAAAACAGGCCGATGCCAATCAGCACGGCGCCAAGGCCGATGAAGGACAGCGCGCGAAGCACACCCTCCAGCTCCGACATGTCGAAGAGGAACACCTTCAGTACGGCGACCGCAATCAATGCGGCCGAGGCGATGCGCAGCACCTGCGATTTCAGCCAGACGCCGGCGGTCAGCAGCGCCACGCCGATGATCAGCCAGAGTGCCGAATAGGTGTAGGTTTCCAACTGGCCAAGGCCGCTCCACAAGCCGATGAACTCACCCTTGAACAGGCGCCGCACCGACAACGTGGCATAGGCGAAGGCAAGCAGGGCCGCCACCAGCGCCAGCATGGCGGCATACCATTTCGGCCGCTTGTTGCGGGCATAGAGCGCAAGCCCTCCGGCCGCGACCGCCGGCAGCAGATAGGCGAGGAACAACAGGTTGAAGACCGGGATCTGCCCGGTCGACTCGTCGGTGAAAAGCGGGTTCAGCACCAGGAAATGCTGCACGACGATGAAGGCGACCGAGATCACGCCCGCCGCCATGGACCCGTAGCGCAGCACGGAACTTGGCGAGCGCCTGTCGATGGCCACGAGTATGGCGCCGGCGCCGATCGCGATCAGCGTGTAGATGGCCTGTTCGGCAAGTGTGGGCGCATCGCTGTTGAGGACACCGCCATGCATGGCGTGGCGCACCAGCATGGCAAGCGTCAGCAGTGCAAACAGCGCCGCCGAAGCTTCCATGGCCAGGCGCGGCCGGCCGTCGGTGGTGCGGGCCAGTTGCCAGGCGGCGAAAGCGAAGGCGAGCGCCGGCACGCCATAGCCCGGCAGCAGCCAGTTGAAAACCGGGGTCGTCGACAGGAACTCGGGGCCAACGACGGTCGGATCGAAGATGACACGTCCAAGCACCGCCGCGACCGCGCCGACCGAAATCCAGCCGAGCACCGGATAGGAACGCCAGCGCGTGGCCAGCGCCGGCACGATTGCGGCCGCACCAAGCAGGATGGTTGTCCAGCCGGAACTGAAGGCCATATGCAGCATCAGCAGGCCTGCGAGCGCGGCTCCGCCGAGCGCGAAGAATACGGCCGCCCTGCCCTGCAACGGCGGTTGCTCGCCGCGCGCGATCCACTCGCCGCCGGCAGCGAAAACCACGACCAGCAGCGCCGCCACGGCCGCGTAGGCAAGATCGCGGTCGAGATTGCCGAACGTGAACCAGAGTGCCAGCAGGACGACCAACGGCACGATGACGCCCCACGCCGCCCATGACGCAGCGCGGAAGTGGGTCGCAGCGGCAAATTTGCGGGCGGCCCAGAAACCGGCGCCGATGAAGACAAGGCCAAGCGCAACACCGATGCGCAAGGTCAGTGCGTTCGATGTCGCCAGGGGCACGGCATCGATGCCCAAGACGTCGCCTGAAAAATCAGAAGCGATCGAAGTCGGCGGGATGATCCCGAGATAGATCAGCACCGTCACCAGTCCCGCCGCATAGAGCAGTGGCAGCGCCGGGGGGCGGTAGAGCGCGACGGCCACCATCGCGGCGAGCACGACGGCTCCCGGCAAGGCATCGCCGGCAGCGACGAAGGCCGGATCGACCGAAAGGCCCAGCGCCGAGAGGGCAACAAACAGGCCCGGCGCGACGGACGGCCAGTCGAAAGCCGTGGCTGATCCGCCTTCGTCGCTGCGGCGGCCGAGCCAGACGAAGGCGAGCACGGCCAGCGTGACGGTGTTCACGAACAGGATCACGGATAAATTCGCGCCCGGCGCATCGGTCATATAGAGGATCGTCCAGATGCCGGTACCGACAAAGGCCGCCGTCATCAGCAACTTCCAATCGCGCATGCGGGCAATGACGCCGCTGGCGGCAAGCACGATCGCCAGATAGCCGAACAGGGCCCAGGGATTGGGCGCCTGAGAGGCAATCAGCATCGGCGTCACCATGGCGCCGACGAGGCCGATACCAGCCAGCGCCTGGCCGTGGACAAGGGCGGCGGCAATCGTCGCTATGCCGATGGCGCCGAGCAGCGTGAAGGCGAGCGCCGGCCCGATAAATCCGTAGATGCCATGTGCGGCATAGACGGCGCCGAACAGGATGAAGGCGCCCGCCGCAGTCAGGATCGCCGGGATGTAGGCGCCTGCGGCGCCTTGCACGGGCACCCTGAAGCCGGTGCGGCGAATGAATTCGCCGGCTGCAATCAGCACAAGGCCGAGCAGCCCGGCCATGGTCAGCCGCACACCGGGGCCGAAAATTCCGGCTTCGATCGTGTAGCGGATGAGAAACAGGCCGCCCAGCGCCAGTGCCAAACCGCCGACCCAGACCGCCCAGCGGGTGCCGAGCGCCGTTTCGATATCGGGTTTGCCGGGCGCTTTCACCGCTGCGACAGGCTCGGATTCTGCTGCCTTGGGCGCCGCCTCGCCTGGTGTCCATGGTCCCGGCTTGACCTCGTCCGTCGCGGCGTCGGTTTCCAGAGCCGGCAGCGCCTGCCCGGTGGCTGCCTCGCTGGCCGTTGGCGAAACGACCACGGCCGCAGCAACAACGGCTTCGGCCGGCTGGCCCTCGGTCGCCGCCGGTTCGGACTGCTTGGCGAGAGGCGGCACGGCGCCGGAAAGGACGAGGCTCCGCAGTGCGCCTAGCTCACGCTCGATCAGTCCGATGCGGCTCTGCTGGCGCGAAATGATGACGAACAGCGCGATGATGGCGACAAGGCCGATCAGGCTTTCAAACATGGCGGCTCCCCCAAACCAGACCAGTTGCTACTGACAATCAAATGTGGCCTGCAAACGACCAGCCAACGGCCGTCGGATCGGCGGCTGGAAAGATCGAGCATGTTTCGGCGTCGAAAGCCAGCGGCTTGCGCCCATTGGCCCTCGGCATCGCTTGCGAATGGCCGGTTTCCGGAACATTGCCTGCCAAACCCGCAGCCGATGGCCTATGATACCTTGGCCGCAAAGGGTTCTCCAAGCGACGTCATGGGAATACGTATGCCGCAACGAAGCGCAGGACTGCTGATCTACCGGCGAAACGCCGGGGCCCTCCAGTTCCTGCTCGTCCATCCGGGTGGACCGTTCTGGGCAAGAAAAGACGAGGGGGCATGGTCTATCCCCAAAGGGCTCGTCGACGAAGGCGAGGACGAGTTGAAAGCCGCCCGACGTGAGGCGGAAGAAGAACTCGGCGTCGCCATCAACGGCGACTTCCAGCCTGTCGGCAGTTATCGGCAGCCTGGCGGCAAGATCGTGAGTGCGTGGAGCGTCGAGGCCGATGTCGACACCGATGCCATCAGAAGCAACATGTTCACCATGGAGTGGCCGCCAAGGTCGGGATCCATGAAGGCATTTCCCGAAGTTGACCGGGCCGGTTGGTTTTCAGAGTTGGAGGCCGGTCTCAAGATACTCAAAGGCCAGCGCGCGATCCTGGACGATTTCGTGGAACGGCAAAAAGCCGGATAGGCGCCTGCTGTTCTCACCGGTCGTCCAGTGCGTGTTTGGACGATCCTTATCGTGCCGCCAGATTGGCGGCCGGGAAGATCGAGCATGTCTCGGTGCCGAAAGCCAGCAACTTGCCGCCGGCATCCTTCAACGTCGCCTCGGATACCGCCAGCGTGCGACCCTTGTGAATAACCTTGCCCTCACAGACCACCTCTCCGGTCCTGGGCGTGATCGGCCGCGTCAGGTTCACCTTGAATTCCGCCGTCGTATAGGCCTCGCCTTTTGCGAGCAGCGTCTGCACGGCGCAGGCAAGCGCCGAATCGAGCAGTGTCGCCGCCCAGCCGCCATGCACGCCCCCCAACGGGTTCAGGTGGCGCTCGTTCGGCACACCCCGAAACACGGCACGGGAAGCTGAGCTGGAAGGAAATCGGCGGCGCCGGATATTTGCCATCGATGATGCGCTGCAAAAGTTCCAGGCCGGTGTAGGCAAGCATGTCGGCATGCGGAATGGTGCCGAGGCCGAGCGGCGAGACCCGGCCTGGATAAAGTTCCACTTCGCTCATGTGATGATTTCTCTCGCGGCGGTTTCTCCCGACAGGCCTTTTGTCGTGTGGTGCTTCCGCAGCGCGGCGAGGAAGCCGGAGCGCGCGTCCGGCTGCTCGATGCCGCGCGGCTCGTAGACGTGACGGGTGAAGAAGAAGCCGGTGAGCCGGAAGGCATCCTGGATCGCCGCCGGATCGGCGCGCAGGCCGGAGCCACGCAGGAAGGCCGGCAGCGCCAGCATCTTGTCGCGCCAGGGCGCGCCGGCTTCCCGCGACACCGCTCGGCCCGATTTCGGCGAGACATAGGCAAGATCCTGCCGCGTGCCGGTCGCGGCGCACTGGCTGAGATCGAGACCGAAACCCAGTTCGTCGAGGATCAGGAGCTCGAAACGGGCCACCAGTTCGCCGGCCGCATCGACGTCATCGAGATGCACGATCATCACCGACAGCGCCTCGTAGAGGCCGCCATGGGCGTCGCGCTCGGGCAGCAGGCGCAGATGCGCGGCCATGGTCTGCAGGCCATACACGGCGACCGCACTCTCCATCAACCTGGCCGCATTCATCTCGATCGCTTCGGCCTGGAACGTGCCTAGGTGCTCATCAAGGCGCGCCCGCCAAAGCAGGTCGACACGGTTGCCGGGCTGGAGAACAGGCTGCTGCTTGCGCGAGCGCCCGCCACGCACGAGGCCGAGATGGCGGCCATGCGCACGCGTCATCACCTCGAGGATGGCGCTGGTTTCGCCATGCTTGCGGGTGCCGAGAATGATTCCCTCGTCGCGCCATTCCATGCCTGGAGCATTTCACCGATCGGGTGGCGAAATCAAGGTACGGGCTTGGTGCCTGGGCTGGCTCTCGCAAGGGTGCATAAAAAGCCGCCCGCAGCATAGCTGCGGGCGGTCTGGTGGGGTCAGTCGATCCGTTAGAACGAGCGCTGGAAGCGGAGGATGCCGCCGACGCTGCTCTTCTTGTCGGCCTTGGTCCAGTTGTTGAAGTCGGCGTCGTCGAATTTTCCTGCATTGAGGTAATCGACTTCAGCCGTGATCGTGTAACCGGGCACAATCGTGTATGCGACGTTGGCAGCGACGCCGAGGTTCTTCCAGTCGTCATAGGAGATCTGGGCGTTGAACGAGGTCTTGTCGTTGAACTTGTAGGTGCCGCCACCCCAGATCGCCCAGTTTCCGCCCCACGGCTTGTATTGGGTGCGGCCCGTGCCGAAGTCGTTGATGTTGTCGTTGGTGCCGTAGCCGCCCATGACGAACAGCGTCAATTCTTTGCCGACATTGACGTCCAAGCGAACCTTGCCGGCCACTTCCTCGTAGTTGCTGTCATAGGCGACGACGCCGGTGACCGCACCCCAGTCGCCCTTGTACTTCAAGCCGCCGACGACATGCGGAACATAGCTGTCGATCGTGTTGACGCCGGTACCTTCTTCGAGCGAGACCACGGCCGAGAAGCCGCTGCCACCGTCGAAATAGTACTGCACGACGTTGGTATCCTTGATACCGTACGGGATGATCGTGTCCTGGATGACGTTGCCGGCATAGCCGATAAACGAATCGTATGCCGTTTCATCCTTACCGACGCGCAGGCCGCCGAGCTGAATCCAGGCGAAGTTGAGGGTCGTCGCCTTGTTGCCGGCCTGCCAGCCAGTGCCGCCGGTCTCATAGTCGCCGCTGCTGTTGCCAAATTGAAAGCGAGTCTCGGTGTAGGTCTTCAACGTACCGAGCTCGGTTTCCTGGCCGGTCCAGGTCTTCAGCGCGAAGCGCATGTTCTTGTAGTAGGTGTCGTGGCTATCGCCGTCCATGTGATCGGCAACGTTGTTGACGCCATCCAGCGTGCCGCTGTCCCCGACGCCTATGTCATAGCGGAGATAGCCGCCGATGCGCAGGCAGGTCTCGGTGCCGGGGATATAGAAGTAGCCGGCGCCGTAGACGTCGCAGATCCTGACGTATTCAGCGGGTTCCGGCTCGGCGACGACGACAGCGTCGGCGGCGCGAGCGCCGGAGACCGCGATCAGTGCCGCGGCTGAGCCGAGAAGAAGGCTCTTGATGTTCATTTTCTGACCTCTCCAGTCAAAGTTAAAAATGGCTTCGGATTTTGGTTGGCGGATATATTTTCCCGCCTCACCACAACGAAAAAGGCCCGCACCGCGTCCCCTTTTCGCGGCGAACATACCCATCAATCTTCCGCCTTCAATGACAATTCCACAAATATTCGGGATTGATGACGTAGATTAAATCTGTGTTGCAGAAATAGCACTGGCGAATTCACTTCAAACCACGGCACCGCACAAGTGGAACATTGTCATATTTCCGTAATAATTCCCTGTATGTTCCAATTTTATGATGATATTCTACGAACACCAATTGTTTGAGAAACTTCGCGTAAATAAACCCACTTCCATGGTCGTTTCTACCTAGCCATTCCCCAGCCACGTGAAACCGAAGCCGATCCCCTCGAAGGAGTCTTTTCAGCGGGTCACGGGCACGCCGCGACGGACCATGGGCCATGATGGGAAGATCAACCCGACGTCAACGGGCTCATCTGCAAGAATCCGCGCTGGCCAACTGAGAAGTCGACCCAAGCGGAGCCTCGGCGTCCCTGGTCGATAGCCGCCAGCCAACGGTTTGGGTCATTATTACCGGCGCTTGTGGTCGGCCAGCACCGCGTCGATGACGCGCCAGGATTGTTCGATCTCGGCCGAGTTGACGTCTATCTCGCCGGCGGCGGTGATCAGCGCCTTCCATAGTGCCCAGCCGCGGCCGCGCGCCCAGGTCGCGTCGTCGACGCCGAGGCCAGCGCGGAACACTTCACGGCTTTGCCCCTCGAACAACGTCCAGGCAATCGCCAGATCGCATGAGGGATCGCCGATGCCGGAGGTGCCGAAGTCGATCACCGCGCTTAGCCTGCCGTGTTCAACCAGAAGATTGCCCCAACTGACATCGCCGTGGAACCAGACGGGTGGGCCTTGCCAAGGGGCGGCAAGAGCCGTTTCCCAGACGGCGCTTGCCGCGCCGGCGTCGATACGGGTGTCGAGCGCCGCGATCGCTTGTCTCGTCTCCCCGTCATAGACGTTCAGCGGCCCGCCGCGAAAGAAATTGTGTTGGCCCGGCCCCGGTCCGCCAGCCGGGTCGATCCGCTTCAGCGCAATCAGAAAGCCGGCCAGGTCCGCCGCGAATTCCGACAGGTTGGCGATACGCTCGCGCTTTGCAGTCTCACCTTCGATCCACCTGTAGACGGACCAATGCCACGGATAGCCTTCGGCCGGGGCTCCCATCGCCAGCGGTATAGGGATGGGCAGCGGCAACAGCGGCGCCAGGCTCGGCAGCCAGCGATGTTCCTTCTCCACTTGCAGGGAATAGGCGGCGGCACTGGGCAACCGAACGGTCATCTCGTCGCCGAGACGAAAGCTTCTGTTGTCCCATCCGCCAGGTTCAATCGGCCGAACCGCAAGATCCCTCCAGCGAGGAAACTGCGCCGCGATCAACCGGCTGACCAAAGCTGCGTCGATATTCGACTTGCTATCCATCCATCCTAGTGCGGAAACTCGAGCCCCATCTCACGGTAGCGTTCGGGATCGTCGCCCCAGTTCTCGCGCACCTTGACGAACAGGAACAGATGCACCTTTTGCTCGAGGATGCCGGCGATTTCCATACGCGCCGCCTGGCCGATGGCACGGATGGTCTCGCCCTTGTGGCCGAGCACGATCTTCTTCTGGCTGTCGCGTTCGACATAGATGACCTGCTCGATGCGCACCGAGCCGTCCTTCTTCTCTTCCCATTTCTCGGTTTCGATGTGCGAGGAATAGGGCAGTTCCTGATGCAGCCTGAGATAGAGCTTCTCGCGAGTGATCTCGGCGGCGAGCTGGCGCATCGGCAGATCGGAGATCTGGTCTTCCGGATAATACCAGGGCCCCACCGGGAGCGCCTCGGCAAGGTAATCGAGAAGGTCCTTGCAGCCGGAGCCGGTCAGCGCCGAAACCATGAAGGTGCGCTTGAACGGCACTCTTTCGTTCGCTGCTGCCGCCAGAGCCAACAACGCCTCCGGCTTGACGCGGTCGACCTTGTTGAGGATCAGCGCCATCGGCTGGCGCACATCCTTCAGGCGTTCGAGAATGGCGTCGGCATCACCTCTAATGCCACGCTCGGCATCGATCAGGAGCAGCACGATATCGGCATCCTTGGCGCCGCCCCAGGCTGTCGTCACCATTGCCGTGTCGAGACGCCGCTTTGGCTTGAAGATGCCCGGCGTATCGACGAAGACGATCTGCGCGTTGTCGTGCGTGGCGATGCCTCTGACGATGGCACGCGTCGTCTGCACCTTGTGGGTGACGATTGACACCTTGGCGCCGACAAGCTGGTTGACCAGCGTCGACTTGCCGGCATTGGGCGCACCGATCAGCGCTACGAAGCCGGAATGCGTAACGGCCGCAGGCGCGGCCGGAACCGTGTCTTCCGTGGCTGTCATGCCGCGTCTCCCTGATCGATCCAGACACCTTCACGAATCAGAAGGGCGGCGGCGGCGGCCTGCTCGGCCTCGCGTTTGGAGCGGCCGCTGCCGACAGCCGGCTGGAACCCACCAACCATGACACTGACGGTGAACAGCGGATCGTGATCCGGCCCCTCGCGGCTATCGATGCGGTAGACGGGCACGGCGCTTGCCGCCTGATGCGCCCATTCCTGCAACTCGGTCTTGGCGTCGCGTCGGCCGGCGCCCGACGCCTGCGAGCGCGGCTGCCAATATTTGTGGATGAAAGCGCGCGCCGCTTCCAGCCCTCCGTCGAGGTAGAGCACGGCGATCAGCGATTCCAGTGCGTCGGCGCGCAGATTGACGCGCTTGCGTCCCTCGAGCCCTTGAACGTCGGATCCGGCGCGGATCAGCTCCGGCAGACCAATATGTTCGGCGATCTCCGACAGCGCCTCGGCATTGACCAGCGCGTTGAAACGCAGCGACAATTCGCCTTCCGCCGCATCGGGAAACGCGGCCAGCAGCATATCGGCCACCACCAGGCCGAGAACCCGGTCGCCCAGGAACTCAAAGCGCTCATAGTCGGTGCCGGCATTGGCGCCGCGGGCGCTGGCATGGGTCAAGGCACGCTGCAGGCGCCGGCGGTCGGCAAAGGCATGGCCCGTGCGTTCCACCAGCGCTTCGGCGAGCGCGTCGGCGGTCAGCCGTCTTGTCGCCGCCATGACCCTAATTAACGAAGTGGAAGAGGCGCGAAGCACGCATAAGCGACGGCCATTTCCAAATTTCGAGCGGGCTCGCCTTGCCGGCGATCGAGAAGAAAACAAGGTTGGCGCGGCCAACCAGGTTTTCGGCCGGAACGTAGCCGACGGAGAATCGGCTGTCGGCGGAGTTGTCCCTGTTGTCGCCCATCATGAAATAGTGACCGGGCGGAACATCGAACTCGCGCGTGTTGTCGCCGATCGAGTTCGGCGACAGATCCAGCGTGTCGTAGCTGACGCCGTTGGGCAGCGTCTCGCGATAGACGTCGATCGGATAATCCTTTTCGGTGATGTCGGGATTGTCGATCTGTCCGGTCTTCACGCGCGGCACGCCGACGCCGTTGATGAACAGCTGGCCGTCCTTCACCTGGATCTTGTCGCCAGGCAGGCCCACCACACGTTTGATATAGTCGACGGACGGGTCTGGCGGGAACTTGAACACAGCCACATCGCCGCGCTTCGGCTCGGAGCCCCAGATGCGGCCCGAGAAGATGTCCGGGCCGAAGGGCAGCGAATAACGGGAATAGCCGTAGGACCATTTGGTGACGAAGAGATAGTCGCCCTCGAGCAGCGTCGGCCGCATCGAACCCGACGGGATGGAAAAGGGTTGGAACAAGAGCGTGCGAATGACCAAGGCAAGCAAGAGCGCCTGGACGATGACGCTGACGGTTTCGCCAAGCCCGCCGGATTTCTTCTGGGGTTTTTCAGCCACGCTCATGTCGTCCTCGATTGTGCGTTGGATGGTATAGAGTCTCGGCGCGCGCTGGGCAACGTCATGCCGGTGGTCAGATGCAATCAATGTGGCGCTTGTTCGACGGGCAACGCTTCGATGATCACAAAGGCTTGAGCAAGCGGAAAATCATCCGTGATGGTGAGATGGATCATCGCCCGATGGCCCTTTGGCAGAATCGCGTTCAGCCGCGCCTCGGCGCCACCGGTCAGTGCCATGGTGGGCGCGCCGCTCGGAAGATTGACGACACCCATGTCGCGCCAGAACACGCCCTGCGCCAGGCCGGTGCCCAGTGCCTTGGCGCAGGCCTCCTTGGCTGCGAAGCGCTTGGCGTAGGAGGCCGCCCGCGCCCGACGGTTTTCGGAGCGGGCTTGCTCGACCTCGGTGTAGATTCTCTGGATAAAGCGCTGGCCATGGCGCTCCAAGGACTTTTCAATGCGTCTGATATCGATCAGATCGCTGCCGATGCCGATGATCATCGCGCGGTGGAACCGATGCTTGCGTTTGGGTGAGACGATTGCTCATGGCGGGCCGCGCGCTCTGCCAGCCGTTTGCGCCGCTGCTCGCGAAAGGCGTTCATGCCCCAGCGCGTGATGGCGTAGAACAGAACCCCAAAGGCCAGTCCAAGCGGTATCGCACCGATCAGCATCGGCTTCAGCACCGGGGCCCACAATTGCGCGAAGGAAAGGTTGTGCAGCATCTCGCCCAGATGTGCTGGCGGGCCGTGCGCCGGCAGGCGGCTGTGCAGGATCAGCTTGCCGGTCTCCCAGGAGGCGCCCCACAGCAGCGGGAACGTCAGTGGATTGCCGAAGAATACGGCGCCAAGTGCGGCCGCCACCAGATTGCCGGCTATGAGCCAGCACAGCACCGCGGCAATGGCGAAATGGAAACCCACCGGAAAGAACGAAGCAAAGACGCCAGCGGCGACGCCGGCCGCCACCGCATGCGGCGTGGCCTTCAGCCGCAGGATGCGCTTGGAGAAGTACTGCAGCGAGCGCGAAAACGACCGGCGCGGCCATAGATAGGTACGCACCCGCTCCAAGAGGCCATCAGGCTCGCGGCGTCGAAAAAGCACTCTATTCCAATTCCTGATCTACCAATACCCGCCGTCCTGCCACCCAAGCCAGGTCACAGCAACTTATCTTGCGCTTCCGGGGCGCAGAAAGGCAACAACGACTTTGATATAGCGACAGGCTGCCTTCGGAACAACGAAACGCTGCCGCGATGGTCTGCCGCAGGGGGTAACAAGATCGCCATTGAGGCGAAACTGAGGAAAAGAAGGACGGCCGGCATGGCCACCATTCGACCAGCGCGCGACGACGAGGCGAAAGAGTTGCCCGATATCGAGCAATCCGCCGGGCTGGCGTTTCGTTCCATACCGGACCTCGCCTGGATCGCCGAAGACGGCAACATGAGCGTCGAGCGGCACCGCGCGCTGACCACGGAGGGCACATGCTGGGTCGCCACGGACAAGCGCGACCGCGCCATCGCCTTCTTGAGCGCCAGCGTTGAGGACGATGCATTGCATATCCTGGAATTCGACGTTCGTTTTGAGTGGCAAGGCTCGGGCATCGGCCGAGCCCTGCTGGAGACCGTCATCGAGGAGTCCAGGCGGCGCGGCCTTGCAACGATCACGCTGACGACATTTCGCGATGTTGCTTGGAACGTGCCGTTCTACCGAAAGTTCGGATTCCGCGTCCTGGAGGATGCGCAGATCGATGCGCGGCTCGCCGGGTGGCTGAGACAGGAAGCCGCGCACGGCATGCCGGTGAGCCGGCGCTGCGCAATGCTGCTCGATCTCGCGCGGATTTAACGGCGGCTATTCCAGATATTCACTGACCTCGATCAGATTGTCGTCGGGATCGCGGAAATAGACAGACATCATGCGGCCGCGTGCGCCGATCCGCTCTACTGGTCCAAGTTCCACCGCCACACGATCGGCTTCGAGACTGGCGAGGAGTTCGCCGAGCGGCCGATCGGTGATCAGGCAGAAATCACCGGCTCCGGGCGTCGGCGACTTCGCCTTCGGCTCGAAGGTGCGGCCGACCTCGTGGACATTGATCTTTTGGTTGCCGAAAGCCAGGGCTGTCGGCAGGCCCGGCGTATCGATGCGCTTAAAGCCCAGAACGCGCTGGTAAAAGGCGCAGGTCGCCTCGAGTGAGGCCACCGTCAGCACGAAATGATCGATACTGATGATCATCCCGCCCCTCTCAGATATTGCGACTGCCCGGCTTGATCGCCGGTATGGCGGCGAGTTCCGGCGGCAGCCGATCGGCCGGATAGGCCGGCACCTCGTACTCGGCGAGGGCGATCAGCGGCACGCCGACATCGGTCTTGCCCGCCGAGCGGTCGATGATGCAGGCCGCCGCCGTGACCTCGGCGCCAAGTTCGCGCAGGCAGTCGATGGTCTCGCGGATAGACAATCCAGTGGTGACGATGTCCTCGACAATGACGACACGCGCGCCGAGCGCGATCTCGAAGCGGCGCAGCCGGAACTCGCCCCCTTCCCGCTCGACCCAGATCGCCGGCACGCCAAGATGGCGCGAAGTCTCGTAGGCCGGGATCAGCCCGCCGATGGCCGGGCCGACGACATAGTCGATTTTACCCGGCACGGCGGCGCGGATCTTTTCGGCCAGCGCCTTGCACAGCCGCTCGGTCTTATCGGCATGCATGAACACGCGCGCCTTCTGCAGGAAGACAGGGCTGCGCAGACCCGACGTCAGGATGAAATGCCCCTCCAGGACAGCACCAGCCTGGCGAAAAATATCCAGCACTTCGTCCGTATTCATCCGTCTATCCCCGTGTAGATCAGCCGAGTTAGCCATTGACACGCCGTGCATCGCTGACGCTCGAATTGTCCTTGAGCTGCGACAGCAGCCGGTTGAGATGCTTCAGATCCC
The DNA here is from genome assembly GCF_020165765.1 of Mesorhizobium sp. B264B1B. NCBI lineage: Bacteria > Pseudomonadati > Pseudomonadota > Alphaproteobacteria > Hyphomicrobiales > Phyllobacteriaceae > Mesorhizobium > Mesorhizobium sp. B264B1B. The sequence continues at coordinate 404,096 of NZ_JAIUIS010000005.1, read as the reverse complement.
AGACTTCGAGATCGATCAGCATTTCGGTGAAATCGGGCGCGGTGCGCACCATTGACAGCGTATGGATGTTGGCATCGTTCGAGGCAACGACCTGAGCGATGTCGGCGAGCGATCCCGGTGCATTGATGGCGGTGACGGAAACACGAGCGGGAAAGCGTTCCTTGGTGCGCTCGTCGATGTCCCAGCGCACGTCAATCCAGCGCTCGGGCTGGTCGTCGAAAGCCTGCAGCGCCGGCGACTGGATCGGATAGATGGTGATGCCGGTGCCCGGCTGTACGATTCCGACGATGCGGTCGCCAGGCACCGCCCCTTCCGGCGCGAAACGCACCGGCAGGTCGCCGCGCACGCCACGGATCGGCACCGCGCCGTCGCGCGGCTGGTCCTTGTCCTTGCGCGCGGCACGGCCCGGGATCTGGAACAGCATGCCGGCGGCGTTGCGGATCTTCGACCAGCCTTCCTCGCGCTGCTTGGGCGCCGCCGGCGTGACGCGCTCGTCCTTGTAATCTGGGAAGACGGCTTTCATGACGTCGGTGGACGCCAATTCGCCGCGGCCGACGGACGCCAGCACGTCCTCGATGTCCTTGCGCGCCAGCCGGTGCAGGACGGGCTTCAGGCTTTCCTTGGTGAAATTCTTGCCGGCCCGCTCGAAAGCCCGTTCGAGAATGCGCGCGCCGAGACCCGAATACTGCTTGCGGATGGCGTTCTTGGTGGCGCGGCGAATGGCGGCGCGCGCCTTGCCGGTGACGACGACGGATTCCCACGCGGCCGGCGGCACCTGCGCCTTGGAGCGGATGATCTCCACCTCGTCGCCATTCTTCAGCTCCGTCATCAGCGGCATGATGCGGCCGTTGACCTTGGCGCCGACGCAGGTGTCGCCGACATCGGTGTGAACCGCATAGGCGAAGTCGATCGGCGTGGCACCTTTCGGCAGCGCGATCAGCATGCCCTTGGGGGTGAAGCAGAACACCTGGTCCTGGAACAGTTCCAGCTTGGTGTTCTCGAGGAAATCCTCGGGATTGTCGCCCTCGGCGAGCTGTTCGATCGTGCGCCTCAGCCAGGCATAGGCATTGGTTTCCTTCGAGATCGAATGGGCCGTGCCGTTCGCCTTGCCGCCGGTATCCTTGTAGATCGAATGGGCGGCGACGCCATATTCGGCGATCTTGTTCATCTCGCGGGTGCGGATCTGAAGCTCGACGCGCTGGCGCGACGGCCCGACGATGGTGGTGTGGATCGAGCGGTAATCGTTCTGCTTCGGTGTTGAGATGTAGTCCTTGAAACGGCCGGGCACCATCGACCAGGCGGTGTGGATGGCGCCAAGCGCGCGATAGCAGTCCTCGACATTGTCGACGACGACGCGAAAGCCGAAAATGTCGGACAATTGCTCGAAGGAGAGCGCCTTGGCCTCCATCTTGCGGAACACCGACCACGGCTTCTTCTGCCGGCTTTTGACGCCTGCATTGATCGCATGCTTCTCGAACAGAGCCGACAGCGCTTTCTCGATCTCGGACAGCACGCCCTTGTTGCGCTCGAAAATCTCGGCGAGCCTGGCGGTGACGGCGCGATAGGCTTCCGGATTGATGTAGCGGAAGGCGATCTCCTCCAGCTCCTCGCGCATGCCCTGCATGCCCATGCGCCCGGCCAGCGGCGCATAGATATCCATCGTCTCCTCGGCGATGCGCAGGCGCTTGGCTTCCGGCACATGGTCGAGGGTGCGCATATTGTGCAAGCGGTCCGCGAGCTTGACCAGAAGCACGCGCACGTCTTCCGAGATCGCCAGCAGAAGCTTGCGCAGGTTCTCGGCCTGCTCGGCCTTCTTGGAGACGAGGTCGAGCTTCTTCAGCTTGGTCAGGCCCTCGACCAGCTTGCCCATTTCGGGCCCGAACAGTTCGTCGATCTCGGCCCTGGTCGCCGTGGTGTCCTCGATCGTGTCATGCAGCAGGGCGACGGCGATCGTCGCCTCGTCCATGTGCATTTCGGTGAGGATGGCGGCGACTTCGAGCGGATGCGAGAAATAGGGGTCGCCGGAAGCGCGCTTCTGGTGGCCATGCTTCTGCATGGCATAGACATAGGCCTTGTTGAGCAACGCCTCGTTGACGTCAGGCTTGTAGCGCTGGACGCGCTCGACAAGCTCATACTGACGCATCATGGGCGGAATCTCTCGGCGATGAAATGAATCATGCGCCGCACTGCTGCACGGCGCATGTCATAGATAGCCACGAAACTGCCGGGACGGAAGTGCCGGAAGATTGTTCCAGGCGCCTCCGCAAAGCAGTCTTAGTAGTCGTCGCTCTTTTCCGGCGGCACCAGGCCTTCGATGCCGGCCAACAGGTCTTCCTCGGTCATGCGATCGAAGGCGATGTTGTCCTCGGCATCGTCGGTATCGGCGGCCGTGACGGCGGCGCCGGTCTGATCGGCGATCGCCTCGCCATCGGCTTCGGGCTCGTCGACCTCGACATGCTTCTGCAGCGAATGGATCAGGTCTTCCTTGAGGTCGTCCGGCGACAACGTCTCGTCGGCGATCTCGCGCAGTGCGATGACCGGGTTCTTGTCATTGTCGCGCGGGACGGTGATCTGCGCGCCCTGGCTGATCTGACGAGCACGGTGGCCGGCCAGAAGCACCAGCTCGAAGCGGTTGTCGACCTTGTCGATGCAATCTTCAACGGTTACGCGGGCCATGGATTGCCCCTTTCATGCCTGGATTTAATGGAAAACAGGCGCGGTCAATAACCCGAACGCCGCCGAAATACAAGCATTATGGAATGCCGGGGCCGGAGAACGGACGATCTGTCATTGTTTTGTCGGATTTCCCCCGAAGCCGGTTTCGGTCGAGCTCCGGTGCGCCGGTACCAAGCCGGCGATCACAATTGCTTGCAGTGCGGCAACGAACCCTTGGATTGCCACAAAACTGGCGTTATTTCGAAAAGCGTAAGGTCAGCCGGTTTATTGCGAACCCTACTGATAGTCGCATTTCGTTTTGACGGCCGCTTATTTCGAAAAGGAATTTTTCCATGTTCGACCCCCGTGAAAAGATCGCCCTGTTCATCGACGGCGCCAATCTCTACGCCACGTCGCGCGCGCTCGGTTTCGACATCGATTATCGCAAGCTCCTGTCGAGCTTCCAGAAACGCGGCTACCTGCTGCGCGCCTACTATTACACCGCCCTGGTCGAGGATCAGGAATATTCCTCGATCCGGCCGCTGATCGACTGGCTCGACTATAACGGCTTCAAGGTCGTCACCAAGCCGGCCAAGGAATTCACCGACTCGACCGGCCGCCGCAAGATCAAGGGCAACATGGACATCGAATTGACCGTCGATGCGCTGGAACTGGCCGATGTCGTCGACCACTATGTCATCTTCTCCGGGGACGGCGATTTCCGCACGCTGGTCGAGGCGCTGCAGCGGCGCGGGCGCAAGGTGTCGATCGTCTCGACCATGGCCTCGCAGCCGCCGATGATCTCTGACGATCTGCGTCGCCAGGCCGACCATTTCATCGACCTGATGACGTTGAAGAACGAGGTGGGCCGCGATCCCTCCGAAAGGCCGGTGCGCCGACCCGAACCGGCCGAGACGGAAGAGGACGAGTACTGAGGGCGGCTGCGTTGGCCGCACATCTGGCCGCCTCCCCGGAACCCGATCGCGATTGCCCGCTCTGTCCGCGGCTGCACGGTTTCATTGCCGAGTGGCGGCAACGCGAGCCATCGTGGTTCAACGCGCCGGTTCCGACCTTCCTGCCGCCCGAAGGCGACGATTCGGTCCGGCTGCTGATCGTCGGGCTTGCGCCCGGCCTGCGCGGAGCGAACCGCACGGGCCGGCCTTTCACGGGCGACTATGCCGGCGACCTGCTCTACGGCACGTTGATCGCGCACGGCTTGGCGCGCGGCGAGTTCAAGGCACGGCCTGACGATGGGTTGGAGCTCGTTGGAACGGCAATCACCAACGCCGTCCGCTGCGTGCCTCCCGAGAACAAGCCTGTGGGCGCCGAGATCGCCACCTGCCGGACTTTCCTTGTGCCGACGATCGCACGGTTTCCCAATTTGCGGGCCGTGCTGACACTTGGTTCGATCGCGCACCAGTCGACCGTGCGGGCACTGGGCCAGCGCGTCGCCGCCTATCCCTTCAAGCATGGCGGGCGGCAGGAGGCCGATGGCATTACGCTGTTTTCCAGCTATCACTGCTCGCGCTACAACACCAACACCGGCGTGCTGACCGAAGCGATGTTCGTCAGCGTTTTCAGGGAAATTGCGGCGTTCCTGGATTCGTAGGGTCTGGAATTGCCTTACAACGCCGGCGCGAACAACGCGGCCAGCGTCTCCTGACCGCCTTGCAGGACGTTCAGGTCGACGTCACCGACGATGCCCTCGACGCGGCCCCTGTTGTGGTACTGCCAGTAGACCCAATCGTCGCGACCCGGCTCGAGCAGCAGTGAGCGAAGCCAGAGCGGACGGGCGGCGATCTGTCCTGCATAGGCCGTTGCTGCATCGTCGGTCAGATAGATGATGGCTTTCTTGCCAAAGGCGGCTTCAACGGGACCGAGGAAGGCCTGGAGTTCGGTGTCGAGTTGTTCGGGCGAAGGACGCTGCGGGCAATTGCCGCCGAACTCGATGTCGACAACCGGCGGCAGCAAAGGCTGGTCGTGCGGCACCACGGCGATGAAATTCTTCGCCTGGTCGGCGCCCGGCCGGCAGAAGGTGAAAAAGTGATAGGCGCCGACAGCGAGCCCGGCAGCACGAGCCTCGCGCAGATTGGTGGCAAAGGCATCGTCGACATGATCGCCGCCCTCGGTCGCCTTGATGACTGCAAAGGCGACGTCGGCGGCGGCAACGCGCCGCCAGTCGATCCGGCCCTGATGATGCGAAACGTCGATGCCCCTGACAGGATATTTGCCGCGATCCGGAGAAAACGCATGGAAATAGAAGAAGCCGCCAGCGATCATGAGGATTGCAAAAACCAGGCTGACCGATCCCCAGAGGATGATCCGGTTCTTCAAGACTGTCCCCTCCGGTATTCTGGCTCCTTGGCTAGAACCCTGAAAGCCAAACACTTATCCGCTTGGCTACCGCCTGGTGGCGGTCACCCGCGCTCTTTCAAGAGCCTGCCCTTCTCACGCGACCAGTCGCGCTGCTTTTCCGTCTCGCGCTTGTCATGCAGCTTCTTGCCGCGACCGACGGCGAGCAGCAGCTTGGCCCGGCCCTGGTCGTTGAAATAGATCTTCAGCGGCACCAGGGTCATGCCTTCGCGGTCGACGCTCTGCGACAGCCTGGCCATCTCGCGCTTGTTGAGCAGCAGTTTGCGGCGCCGGCGCGGCTCGTGGTTGAAGCGGTTGGCCTGCAGATATTCCGGTAGATAGGAGTTGATCAGCCAAATCTCGCCGCCCTCGACCGAGGCATAGCTGTCCTGGATGTTGGCCTGGCCCTGGCGCAGCGACTTGACCTCGGTGCCGGTCAGCACCAGGCCGGCCTCGATCGTGTCGAGCACCTCATAGGAAAACCGCGCCTTGCGGTTTTCCGCAACGGTCTTGTTGTTGGGATCGGCTTTTCTGACTTGATTCATAATGCGGAGAGGTGGCGCCTCATCCCTAATTTATCAAGCCGGCGTGCTTCATCGCCGCGTCGATCTTTTCGGCCGTCGATTGTTCGACCGTGACCAGCGGCGAGCGCAGCACGTTCTCGACCTTGCCGAGCTTTGAAAGCGCATATTTGGCGCCGGACACGCCGGGTTCGATAAAGATCGCCTTGTGCAGCGGCAGCAAGCGATCCTGCAATTCCAGCGCCTTGGCGCTGTCGCCGGACAGCGTCGCCTCCTGGAATTCGGCACAAAGCCGCGGCGCGACGTTGGCCGTCACCGAGATACAGCCGACACCGCCATGCGCGTTGAAGCCGAGCGCGGATGCATCTTCGCCGGAAAGCTGGATGAAATCCTTGCCGCAGGTCATACGCTGCTCGGAAACCCGTTCGACCTTGCCGGTCGCGTCCTTGACGCCGACGATATTCTTGAAGTCGTGCGCCAGCCGGCCCATCGTCTCCGGCATCATGTCGATGACCGAGCGCGGCGGGATGTTGTAGATGATGATCGGCAGCTTGGTTGCCCTGGCGACGGCGGCGAAGTGCTCATAGAGGCCGCGCTGCGTCGGCTTGTTGTAGTAGGGAGTGACGACAAGTGCAGCATCGGCGCCTGCCTGTTCGGCATATTGGACCAGGCCGATCGCTTCCGCGGTGTTGTTGGAGCCAGCGCCGGCGACGACCGGGGCGCGGCCCCTGGCCGCCTCGATGCAGACCTTGACCACCTGACGATGCTCGTCATGCGACAGCGTCGGCGACTCGCCGGTGGTGCCAACGGGAACAAGGCCTGTCGTGCCCTCCGCAAGTTGCCAGTCGACAAAGGCGCGAAAGGCTTTCTCGTCGAAACGCCCGCTCTTTTCGAACGGTGTCACGAGCGCGGTCAGCGAGCCTCTCAGCATGTTCGTCCAACTCCTTGGGACTTCTTGTTCACGCATATCGTTATCCCAAAACCGGTAGCCACTTTTGGGCGATAGGCATGGGTGTTTTCGTCTCTGGTCTTAATGTCGCGCCTTCTAACCGAAAGCGAGGCGGCGCACCATAGTCTCGACATGGTTGCGCGGCAAGCATTGCCATGCTGCCAGCAAACGCAATTCGAACGGCCTCGATAACCTTTTGTTAACTGGCCCTTCATGACCTAAGTTTACGGTCTGGTCCAGGTCGCGAAGCTTCCGCGCCTGCTGGTGATGTGTAAAGGCTGAACGATGCCGACTAGGCGGCCTCATCTTTTCGCGCTCCTGGGCGCGGTCGTCGCGCTGATGCCCGAGATGGCGATCGGCGGCAGCGTCGACGTGCAGTTGACATCGGCCATTCCGATGCCCGGCATGCAAAGCTCGCAAGATGCGGGTCCACGCGATACGGCCCCCTCTGCCAGCATCGTGCAGTTGAAGAGCGGTCTGGACGCACTGGCGGCGGGCGACATTCCCGGTGCCCGCGCCGCGCGCGATGCCCTTTCCGCCGGTTCGCTCGACCAGCACATCCTTGCCTGGGCAATCGCGCTTTATGGCGGCGACAAGGTGCCGAGCGGCGACATTGCGGCCGCAGCGAAGATGTTGCCCAACTGGCCGGGGACAACCGCGCTGCGCAAGAACAGCGAACGCGCACTCTATCGCGAGAACCCCGCCCCCGACATCGTTGTGCAGGCGTTCGACGGCAGCCAGCCGCAGACATTCGAAGGCGTGATGCTTCTTGCCCGCGCCTATGTGGCCCTGGGCAAGGCAGAGGCGGCGCGTTCGGTGCTGGTGCCGTTCTGGCGCACCGCGATCCTGGAGGCCAAGGACGAGACAGCGCTGATCAAGGAGTTCGGCGGGCTGATCCCGGCCGCCGATCACCGATTCCGCATGGAGCGCATGTTCTACGCCGACCGGGTCGGCGCGGCGCAGCGCGTCGCCGGCCCGGCGCAAGCGGAGCAACTGGCCACCGCCTGGGCGGCGGCCGACAAGGGCGACAAGAACACCCCCAAGCTGCTCAAGGCGGTACCGGCTTCACAGCGTTCGGCCGGCTATTTCTTCGCGCAAGCCGAATATCTGCGCAAGCAAGACAATATTGCCGACGCCGCCGCCATCGTGATGAAGGCGCCGACGGATCGCGAAGCGCTGGTCGACCCGGATGCCTGGTGGGTGGAGCGCCGGGTACTGTCGCGCGAGCTGGTCGACAAGGGTGACATGAAGGCCGCCTACAAGATCGTCGCCATGCATGCGGCCGAAAGCACCGCGAACGCCGCCGAAGCCGAATTCCATGCCGGCTGGTACGCGCTGCGCGGCCTGAACGATCCCAGGCTTTCGGCAACCCATTTCGCGCGCATTGCCGACCTTGCGCAGGGGCCGATGACATTGTCGCGCGCCTATTACTGGCTCGGCCGCGCCGCCGAAGTTGGTGGTCCGGGTAACGCAAAGGATTATTTTGCGCGCGCGGCGGCCTACGGCACGACATTCTACGGCCAGCTCGCCGCCGAGCGCATTGGTCGTCCGGCGCTGAACATCGCCTATCCCACGCCGAGCGCCGCCGATCGCCAGAGTTTCGCGGGCCGCGAGGCCGTCGCCGCCATCAAGCGATTGCAGGAGGCGGGCTACGACCGCTATGCCGAGACGCTCTATCGTGACCTTGCAGGACAGTTGACCAGCCCGGGCGAACTGGCGCTGCTGGCCGTGCTGGCGGAAAAGCAGGGCAACCACTTCATGTCGCTCAAGATCGGCAAGATCGCCGGCGCGCGTGGCATCGACGTCGGAGCGCTGTCGCATCCTTTGGGGGTCATCCCCGACAGCGCCGATATTTCCGGTTCGGGCAAGGCGCTGGCCTATGCCATCGCCCGCCAGGAAAGCGAATTCAACATCGGCGCCATATCGAGCGCCGGCGCGCGCGGGCTGCTGCAGCTGATGCCGGCAACCGCCAAGCAACTGGCGAAGAAGGCCGGGCTGCAATTCTCTCAGGCACGCCTGACCACCGATGCCGGCTACAATGCGACGCTGGGCTCAGCCTTCCTCGGCCAGCAGCTCGATCGCTTCAACGGCTCCTATGTGCTGACCTTCGCCGGCTACAATGCCGGCCCCAGCCGCGCTGCCCAATGGGTGGCGAAATACGGCGATCCGCGCGGCAAGGACATCGACGCCGTCGTCGACTGGATCGAACGGATTCCTTACACGGAAACAAGGAGTTATGTGCAGCGCGTGATGGAGAACTACGAGGTGTACAAGATGCGCATTTCCGGCAAGTATGACATTTTGGGAGATCTTGTGAACGGGCGAAGTTGACGGCTTTCGTTTCCTTGCGAGAGGAGTTGGCCTCGCGCGGATCCACTCGCCTTGGCTGAGTGAAGGGCCTCGCCACCTTCGGCCCGCAAGAGGAGAAGTAACTGCTCCATTTGACCATCCCTTCCCTCGCCTGTAGCAGACGGACCATCCGGCGAGAGCAAGGGGCAGCATTCCAATGGCGAGCGAAGGTTTCTCCGATTTCTTCTACGCGGGACCCAATGGGCTGAAGCTCCATGCCCGGATCTATGGCGACGCAAATTCGCGACATTGGCCAGTCGTCTGTCTGCCCGGGCTCACCCGCAATGCACGCGACTTCCACGAACTCGCGCTCTATTTGGCCGGCAAAGCGGGGAGCCCACGCAAGGTCGTCGCCTTTGACTATCGCGGCCGCGGGCAGTCCGATTATGATCCCGATGTCAGCCGCTATAATGTCGGCGTCGAAGCCGGCGACATTCTTGCCGGACTGGCGGCCTTGGGAATCGAGGAAGCCGCCTTCGTCGGCACCTCGCGCGGCGGCCTGATCATTCACGTCCTGGGTGCGCTGCGGCCGGCCATATTGAAAGCGATCGTGCTGAACGATATCGGACCGGTGATCGAGCCGGCCGGCCTTGCCCATATCCAGTCGTATCTCGAACGCAAACCGAAGCCGAAGACCTTCGCCGAAGCAGTGGCAGCCCAGCGCCGCGTTCACGGCCGGGATTTTTCAGCGCTCGCCGATGCGGACTGGGAGCGCATGGTGCTGGCGCTCTACCGCGAAACGGATCAGGGCCTGCTGCCGGATTTCGACCCGAAGCTGGTCGACACGGTTGCAAATCTCGACCTGACGCAGCCGCTGCCGGCGCTGTGGCCGCAATTCGACGCCCTCTCGGCCCTTCCCATGCTCGCCATACGCGGCGCCAATTCGAGTTTGCTGTCGGTGGGCACACAGCGGCAGATGCGGGAGCGCCATCCGGCAATGCAGACGATCACCGTCGAAGGCCAGGGTCACGCCCCTTTTCTCGAAACCGGAACCTTGCCGGGCGACATCGCCGCTTTCCTCGACAGAGCCGAGCGGCTGCCGACTCGCCTTTAAAAACCGTTGCCGGCGAGGCAAACGACAGCAGGGCGACCAAGGTAGGTTCCGAAGCCGGAATAGCATGCCTGAAATAACCCGCAGATCGGGGGATCCACGGAATTGGTTGTCCACAGCGTCTTCAAAGCGTGAACTTATCGGGACTTTGAGGCCTTCTTCATTGCCTTAGCCGTGGTCTTCACGGCTGCCGGCTGGTCTGCCGCACCGCGCGCGGCAGCGCGCGGGGACGGTTCGGGCGCTGCCTTCACGCTGTCGGCGCCGCCAGACCGGGGTACTTCCAGCACGGTGACGCAGCCGTCGAGGTCATTGGTGGCCAGATGCGCATAGCGCATCGTCATCGACAGGGTCTGGTGGCCGAGCCACATCTGCACGCGCCTGATGTCGATACCGCCCTGAACAAGACGCGAGGCGCAGGTATGGCGCAGAATGTGCGGCACCACCTGGTCGTCGGCGGCCAGACCGACTTCGGCCTTCGCATCGTTCCAGATGGCACGGTATTGAGCCTGGCTGAATGTGGTGAACGGGCCTTTCGGCCGACGGCCTTCGCCGGGAGGCAGCTTGATCACTTCCTTGACACGCTCGGTCATCGGAATGGTGCGGCTTCGGCCGGACTTGGTGATCCAGAAGGAGACGCGATGCTCCTGGATGTCGTTCCAGATCAGCCCGAGCGCCTCGCCAAGGCGGCAGCCAGTGTCGACCAGGAAGACGGAAAGCCGGTAGGCATTCTCGCTGCGGCTCCTGATGGCAGCAAACAGCCTGGCCTCCTCGTCCCTTTCAAGGAAACGAATCCGTCCCGACCGCTCCTTCTGGCGGCGGAACTCGGGCAGGCTGTGGATATCTCCCATCTTGTAGGCCTTGCGCAGCAGTTTGCTGAGGGCAGCCATCTTCCGATTGATGGTTGCGTTGCTGTTGCCGCGCTGGCGCAAGGTGCCGATAAGGTTGTCCAGGGTACTCTGGTCAAAGGCGCTGAAACGCTCCCCGAGCAGAATCTCGTCTATCTCGCCGATGAACGAGCTGACATTGTATTTATGTCGCCCATCATCCCACAATATATCTCGATATGCCGAAAAAAGATCTCCAACCCTATGCGATTTTACTTCTCGTATCCTATTGTAGGTGTAGTTAAACTTTGAGTTCTGAGAAGAAAACATCGAAAAATGATCGGAGGGCTCGCCCTCTTGAATCGCTTCGGTCGTCATCATTTGCCACACCCCCGAGTGGGATAGATTCAGCCCTATCCGCTTGGGAGCGTCCTTTCAAGAGATTTGAATCACGCAGTTGTGATTTCATCCGCCATCAGCGGATCCCACGAAACCATCCCACGGACTCTATTCAGCTACCGTTACCCCCTGTTCCTTCTGTTTGCCTTGATCCAGTCACGAAACAAAAACAGCCCGGGCGTTGATGCGCCCGGGCTGGATTTCACCTGTATGGAACCAGCCCTTAGAACGAGCGCTGGAAGCGGAGGATACCGCCGATGCTGCTCTTCTTGTCGGCGCCGGTCCAGTTGGAGAAGTCGGCGTCGTCGAACCTGCCTGCATTGAGGTAGTCGACTTCGGCCGTGACCGTGAAGCCCGGGACGACGTCGTAGGCGATGTTCGCCGCGATGCCCAGGTTCTTCCAATCGTCATACGACACCTGCGCGTTGAACGAGGTCTTCTCGTTGAACTTGTAGGTACCGCCGCCCCAGACAGCCCAGTTGCCGCCCCACTGCTTGTAGAAACCGCGACCATGGGCGTCGACAAAATTGCCGGCGTCGTCGTTGAGGTTGTCATCGGTGCCGTAACCGCCCATGACCCACAGCGACAGTGCGTCGTTGACGTTCACGTCCAAGCGAACCTTGCCGGCAACTTCTTCGTAGTTGCTGTCATAAGCGACGACACCGCTGATGGCGCCCCAGCCCTGCGTCCACTTCAGACCGCCGACGACATGCGGAACGTAGCTGTCGATCGTGCCGACAACGCCCGCGCCTTCTTCGAGCGAGACCACGGCCGAGAAGCCGTTGCCAGCGTCGAAGTAGTACTGGACGACGTTGGTGTCGAAATCGCCGTAAGGAACAAGCGTATCCTGGATCACGTTGCCGGCGTAGCCGACGAACGTATCGAAGGCCGATTCGTCCTTACCAACGCGGAGACCACCGAGCTGGATCCAGGCGAAGTTCAGCGAGACGTCCTTGTTATGGGCGGTGTTGAACGGCTCGATTGCGTTGTCGTTGCCGAAGTTGAAGCGGGTCTCGGTGTAGGTCTTCAAGGTGCCGAGCTCGGTTTCCTGGCCGGTCCAGGTCTTCAGCGTGAAGCGGGCATTTTTGTGCCAGGCATCATTTACCGAGCCGTCCTGGTGATCGGCAGTCTTCGAACCGTTGAACGTGCCGACGTCGCCGCCGCCGATGTCATAACGGATGTAGCCGCCGATGCGCAGGCAGGTCTCGGTGCCGGGGATGTAGAAGTAGCCAGCGCCGTAGACGTCGCAAATCTTGACGTATTCAGCGGGCTCCGGCTCGGCGACGACGACGGCGTCGGCGGCGCGCGCACCGGAAACTGCGATCAGGGCCGCAGCGGAGCCGAGAAGAAGGCTCTTGATGTTCATTTTCTGACCTCCAGTCAAAAGTTAAAAAACGGGTCTGGGTATTCTTTGCTGAAGGACAGCGTTCCCTGCCCCATCCCCACTACCGAAAAAGATGCGCACCGCGCCGCTCCTTCGAAATCGACATTACCCATGAGCAGACGGGGTTCAACCACGATCGTACCGGCGAAAGGGCTGTGCGGCTGCTATCCCCCAGCGTTGTTGCACAAATGACACGATTTGGCCTCACTCAGAAAGCTCTCATTAACCTTCGGCCCGCCCCAGCCCCTTGTTTACGGGCGAATCCGGCGATCGGCTGACGGAATCATGGCGAGGCCTTGAGCCGCCAGCCAGGGAATCGCCGCAGAACCGCCGCATCGCGGAAGGCCGCAGGCCGGTGCGTTCTTATTTTTCCGTATAATGGCTTCTTTTTCCGAGATATTGGCTGGGGCTTGTTGATTGTGCCGGCGCTTTTCTTTATCCAGCGGCGCAACGGAGAGGTGGCCGAGTGGTCGAAGGCGCTCCCCTGCTAAGGGAGTAGAGGTCAAAAGCTTCTCGTGGGTTCGAATCCCATCCTCTCCGCCATCCTGCTTCGCTCTTCGAGCTTCGCAGGACAAGCCCAGACCAGACCTCAGCGCGAAGCAGGATGCCCTCCGAAGCCTTGGCAAAGGAGGGCCGGTCGTGTGGTATGTATACCTGCTGGAAAGCAAGACTGCCGACGGTGAGCGTTATGTCGGCATCACGTCCGACTTGAAGCGACGGCTTGCCGAGCACAATCACGGAAAATCCAGTCACACATCCAAGTTCCTGCCATGGCAGATCGTCACCTATGTGGCGTTCTCGAATCAAGCCAAGGCGACTTCATTGAGCGTTATCTCAAATCCGGTTCCGGGCACGCCTTCGCCAGCAAACGTCTGTGGTGAATGCCCCTTCCTTGTGAAAAAACCCAGGGATTCCCGGAAAAACGCAGCAATACCAATTGTTTGCTGCAAAAACACGCACCACCAAAACGGTTGTTTCGTTCGATTCTGACTGGAGGTCAGAAAATGAACATCAAGAGCCTTCTTCTCGGCTCCGCTGCGGCCCTGATCGCAGTTTCCGGTGCGCGCGCCGCCGACGCCGTCGTCGTCGCCGAGCCGGAGCCCGCTGAATACGTCAAGATTTGCGACGTCTACGGCGCTGGCTACTTCTACATCCCCGGCACCGAGACCTGCCTGCGCGTCGGCGGCTATGTCCGTTACGACATCGGCGTGGGCGACACCGGCTCGTTCGACGGTGCGAAGGCTGCCGATCACCAGGATGGCGACGACCACAACACCTACTACAAGAACACGCGCTTCACGCTGAAGACCTGGACCGGCCAGGAAACCGAACTCGGCACCTTGAAGACCTACACCGAGACCCGCTTCAACTTCGGCGACGACAATGCCTTCGACGAGCCGATCAACGCCGCCCACAACCGGGACGTCTCGCTGAACTTCGCCTGGATCCAGCTCGGTGGTCTCCGGGTTGGTAAGGACGAATCGGCCTTCGATACGTTCGTCGGCTACGCCGGCAACGTCATCCAGGATACGCTGGTTCCTTACGGCGATTTCGACACCAACGTCGTCCAGTACTACTTCGACGCGGGCAATGGCTTCTCGGCCGTGGTCTCGCTCGAAGAAGGCACCGGCACCGACACGATCGACAGCTATGTTCCGCATGTCGTCGGCGGCGTGAAGTATACGCAGGGTTGGGGCGCCATCACCGGCGTCGTCGCTTATGACAGCAATTACGAGGAAGTCGCCGGCAAGGTTCGCTTGGACGTCAATGTCAGCGACGCACTGTCGCTGTTCATCATGGGCGGCTACGGCACCGATGACAACCTCAACGACGACGCCGGCAATTTTGTCGAAGCCCATGGTCGCGGCTTCTACAAGGCGTGGGGCGGCAACTGGGCAGTCTGGGGCGGCGGCACCTACAAGTTCAACGAGAAGACCTCGTTCAACCTTCAGGTGTCTGCTGACGACTGGAAGAACGTCGGCGTTGCGGCGAACGTTGCTTATGACGTCGTTCCCGGCTTCACCGTCACGGCCGAAGTCGACTACCTCCATGCCGGCCGGTTTGACGATGCTGGCTTCGTCAACCCATCGTTTACGCCTGCCGATAAGAAGAACAGCGTCGGCGGCATGCTCCGCTTCCAGCGCTCGTTCTAACAGCTATCGCTTCGAATATAGAAACCCGGCGGGCAACCGCCGGGTTTTTTCATTGGGAGTTTCGACTGCGCGATTCCGCAGCGGACGATGATTGCTCTGGGATGCATCAGGTGTTTGGATCAGGCGGGCGGCAACGATTGCTCATTGCGCGCAACTTGCACCCGCCTACTGACCGCGCTAGCAAGAAGCCCCTTCCCTCACGCGAGCTTTTGCCATGCGTCTGCGCCCTCCCCTTATGCCGCTCGTTGCAGCGCTTCCGTCGACCGTGCCGTTTGTCGGCCCCGAAGCGCAGGAGCGCGAGCGCGGGCGTGCATTCCGCGCCCGCATCGGCGCCAATGAGAGCAGCTTCGGACCCTCGCCGCGCGTCATCGCCCGGATGGCCGAGATCGCGCGCGACATGTGGATGTATTGCGATCCGGACAATCACGACCTGAAGGTGGCCGCGGCAGCGCATCATAATCTCAAGGTCGAGAACGTCGTGGTCGGCGAAGGCATCGATGGCCTGCTTGGTCTGGTGGCGCGCATGTATGTTGCGCCTGGCGATGCGGTGGTCACCTCGCTCGGCGCCTATCCCACCTTCAACTTCCACATTGCCGGTGTCGGCGGAAGGCTTGTCACCGTGCCCTATGCGAACGACCACGAGGATTTGGAAGGGCTGCTGGCTGCGGCCGCCAGGGAGAAAGCGCCGCTGGTCTATCTGTCCAATCCGGACAACCCCATGGGGAGCTGGTGGGAAGCGGCCGAGCTGACGCGCTTCATCGAAGCGCTGCCGGAAACCACCATGCTCGTGCTCGATGAAGCCTATGGAGAATTGGGGCCGGCCTCCGCACTGCCGCCCATCGACGTCTCGCGGCCGAACGTCATCCGCATGCGCACCTTTTCGAAAGCTTACGGGCTTGCCGGCATACGCTGCGGCTATGCGGTCGCCGAGGCCCAGGTGATCAGCGATTTCGAGAAGATCCGCAACCACTACGGCGTCAGCCGCATGGCGCAGGTGGCGGGCGTCGAGGCGCTCGCCGACCAGGATTATCTGGATTCAGTGGTGGCGCGGGTGGCGGCAGGGCGCCGGCGCATCGCGCAGATAGCCGAACAGAACGGGCTGACGCCCCTGCCGTCGGCGACCAATTTCGTCACCATCGATTGCTGCCGCGACGGCGCTTTCGCGCTGAAGATCCTGCAAGGCCTGTTGTCGCGCGACGTCTTCATCCGCAAGCCGATGGCGCCGGGGCTCGATCGTTGCATCCGCGTCAGCGTCGGACTGGACCACGAGCTTGACATTTTTGCCGAGGAACTGCCCGGCGCACTGGCCGCCGCCCGTGGAAACTAAACGAGCGTTGCCATCGCGGCGACACTTGCCGGCCGGTTAGAGATCGAGCTCCCAGTTCTGGCCGGTGAGTTCCTTGCCGAAACTGTGATGGCGCTCCTGTGAAACCAGTCTGAACCCGGCGCGCTCATAAATCGCGCGGGCGGCGACCAGAATGTCATTCGTCCACAGAACGAGCTTGATGTAGCCGCAGGCGCGCGCCTGGTTCACGCATTCCGCAACCAGGCGCTTGCCGATGCCCAACCCGCGCGCCGCAGCCTCGACATGCAGCAGCCGCAGTTTCGCGACCTCGTCGTCCTGGTGAACCAGAAACACCGCGCCAAGCGGGAGGCCGGCGCGTTCGGCGATCCAGCAGAAATCGCGCCCTGGCTTGAAATTGCGGATGAAGTCGGCTCCGATTTCGGCAACCAAGGCTTCGAACTCGATGCTCCAGCCATATTCCTCGGCATAGAGCTGGGCCTGACGCTGAACCACCCAGCCAATGTCGCCGACGCGATGCGGACGCAACGTCACGACGGGGGGCGCCGCCTGGCCTTCAGCCGCCGGATCGCCCAGCAGCTCCGCTGCCTTGCGCAAGGCGTCGCCGAGTTCGGCCAAGCGGTGGTCGGGCAGGTTCTCGATAAGCCGGGAAGTGTCGCGGTCCGCCGCGGCCTGCAGACCGGCAAGGGCGTCCCGCCCCCTTGCCGTCAGCGACAGGATACGCCTTCGCCGGTCGACCGGATCGGTCCGGGTCTCGGTCAGGCCTTCGCCGGCGAATTTTCGCAGGATCCGCGTCAGATAGGCCGCGTCGAGACGCAGTTGCCTGGCGATGTCGGAGGCGGCCGGGCCGACATCGATGTCGAATGTCTCCGAAAGGAAGCCTCGCTCGCCGGCGATTTCCGCCGCCGCCGGGCGATCCCGATGACCAAGCTCGAACAGGACGCGCGCCTCGGTGAGCGTGAACGGGCTCTGCGTCAAGGTCTCGTCGAGAAGGCCGACAGTGCGGGTGTAGAAACGGTTGAAGTGCCTGATATCGGCCACCAAAGCACTGCGTTGGTCCAGCATCTGCGTTCAGCCCTTGGGTGATGATAGCCACAGTGTTAGAAATTTAGTGGACTGAGTCAATTAAATTCGAGTTCGACTCGGGCCCCCTCCATCCTCGTTCGACCGGCCTGTTGCATTCCCCGTCGCCTGCGCCAGATTCCAGCAGACGAGCCTCGGGAGAGACGCAATGGCTGACGATCGCAAGGCAGTGCGTGTGCGGGCCCACGGCAAGGTGCAAGGCGTCGGCTACAGGATCTGGGTCCGAAGCCAGGCCGCCAGCCTTGGGCTTGCGGGCTGGGTGCGCAATGAAGCGGATGGCTCGGTGACCGCTGAGATTGCCGGCACAGGCGAAGCCGTCTCGACCATGATCGGCCGGCTTTGGAAAGGACCGCCGGGAGCGTCCGTTTCCGGGGTTGACGTCGAGGATGCGGTATCCAGCAATCCTGTTACCGGCTTCCGGATCGATGCCTGATGCGGCTTCGGCATACCTCTTGAATTAATTGAACGTTCGTTTTATTAATTCGCAACAAGGGAGGCTCTTTTGGCGCGCACGACAGGATCCGATGGCGGGAAGACCGAGGCGGCAGCCCGCGAGGCGGCGGTCAACCTGATCGCGCGGCTCGGCTATGAGGCGATGTCGATGCGCCAGCTGGCATCCGAAGTAGGCGTGCAGGCAGCCGCGCTTTATCGCTATTTCCCGACCAAGGAGGATTTGCTGTTCACGCTGATGCGCGAGCATATGGAAGAGCTGATCGCAGCCTGGAACGCCGCACGGCCCGCCGATGCCGATCCGGCAAGCCGGCTTTCGGCCTATGTCGAGAACCACATCGCCTTCCACATCGCCCGCCGCCATGCGACGCATGTTTCGAACATGGAGCTGCGCAGCCTGTCGCCCGAAAGACTGACCCAGATACTGCGGATGCGCACGGCCTATGAGAAGGAACTGCGCGCCATTCTGCGTGACGGCGCCGAGGCAGGCGTGTTCGTCGTCGAAGACACCGGCCTCACCGCCATGGCGCTGATCCAGATGATGACCGGTGTCATCGTCTGGTTCCGGCCGGGCGAGCGGCTGTCGATCGCAGAAGTCACAGCGACATATCTTTCGATGACGATGCGGCTCGTCGGCGCGACGATCGACACCTACAGCGCCGCACATCCGTTTGGACGCGCAAACGACGCCGTGGGATTTTAGTTTCGCGCATGATCTTTTCCGAAAATCCAAGTCGATTTTCGGGGGTCATGCGGCAGGAGGAACCGGATGTACACGAACACGCTCAGCTTCGGGCATGACGAGGATG
This sequence comes from Mesorhizobium sp. B264B1B, assembly GCF_020165765.1. NCBI lineage: Bacteria > Pseudomonadati > Pseudomonadota > Alphaproteobacteria > Hyphomicrobiales > Phyllobacteriaceae > Mesorhizobium > Mesorhizobium sp. B264B1B. The sequence continues at coordinate 385,814 of NZ_JAIUIS010000005.1, read as the reverse complement.
TCGAGGCATTGCGCGAGCTGGTGCGGCGCTTCGCCCAGGACAGGATCGCGCCGATCGCGGCGGAAATCGACCGCTCGAACGAATTCCCGGCGCATCTGTGGGCGGAACTCGGCAATCTCGGCCTCCTCGGCATCACCGCCGATCCGGAGTTCGGCGGCAGTGGCATGGGCTATCTCGCGCACGTGATCGCCGTTGAGGAGATATCAAGGGCCTCGGCCTCGGTCGGCCTGTCCTACGGCGCCCACTCCAATCTCTGCGTCAACCAGATCAACCGCTGGGCAACGCCGGCGCAGAAGGAGAAATTCCTGCCGCCGCTTTGCTCGGGCGAGCGCGTCGGCGCGCTGGCCATGTCGGAGCCCGGCGCCGGCTCCGACGTCGTCTCGCTCAGGCTGCGCGCCGAAAAGCGCAACGACCGGTACGTGCTCAACGGCACCAAGATGTGGATCACCAACGGCCCGGACGCCGAGACGCTGGTGGTCTATGCCAAGACCGATCCGGAGCGCCATGCCCGCGGTATCACCGCCTTCATCGTCGAAAAGGCCTTTGCCGGATTTTCGGTCGCGCAAAAGCTCGACAAGCTCGGCATGCGCGGCTCCAACACCGGCGAACTGGTTTTCGATAATGTGGAGGTGCCGTTCGACAACGTGCTGCACGAGGAAGGGTGTGGCGTCGAGGTGCTGATGTCTGGTCTCGACTATGAGCGCACGGTGCTGGCCGGTGGCCCGATCGGCCTGATGGCCGCCTGCCTCGACGTCGCGGTGCCCTATGTGCATGAGCGCAAGCAGTTCGGCCAGGCGATCGGGGAATTCCAGTTGGTGCAAGGCAAGCTCGCCGACATGTACACGACGATGAACGCCGCGCGCGCCTATGTCTACGCGGTCGCCGCCGCCTGCGACCGCGGCCAGACCACCCGCAAGGACGCCGCAGGCTGCATTCTGTTTGCCGCCGAAAAAGCAACGCAGATGACGCTTGACGCACTCCAGCTTCTGGGTGGCAACGGATACATCAACGACTATCCGACCGGCCGGCTGCTACGCGACGCCAAGCTCTACGAAATCGGTGCCGGCACCAGCGAAATCCGGCGATGGCTGATCGGCCGCGAGATCATGGCGGAGGGGGTATAGCATGGCCGTCCTCCGGACCCAGATCTCCCCTTCCTCCGATACCTTCCACACCAATGCCGAACGCATGCGGGCGCTGGTCGGCGATATCGCCGAAAAGGCCGCGAGCGTCGAGCGCGGTGGCTCGGAAGAGGCGCGCGAGCGACACGTCGCGCGCGGCAAGCTGCTGCCGCGCGAGCGGCTGGCGCAATTGCTCGACACCGGGTCGCCCTTTCTCGAGATCGGCCAGTTCGCCGCATGGTCGATGTATGGCGAGGACATTCCCTCCGCCGGCATCATCGCCGGTATCGGGCGCGTCGAAGGCACGGAAGTGATGGTCGTCGTCAATGACGCCACGGTGAAGGGCGGCACCTATTACCCGCTGACGGTGAAGAAGCATCTGCGCGCGCAGGAGATCGCGCTGCAGAACAATCTGCCTTGCGTCTACCTGGTCGACAGCGGCGGCGCCAACCTGCCCAACCAGGACGAGGTGTTTCCCGACCGCGAGCATTTCGGGCGCATATTCTACAACCAGGCCAACATGTCCGCCTCAGGCATCCCGCAGATCGCCTGCGTCATGGGTTCGTGCACGGCGGGCGGCGCCTATGTGCCGGCAATGTCGGACGAGACGATCATGGTGCGCAACCAGGCGACCATCTTCCTCGGCGGTCCCCCGCTGGTGAAGGCCGCCACCGGCGAGGACGTCAGCGCCGAGGATCTCGGCGGCGCCGACGTCCATACACGGCTCTCCGGCGTCGCCGACCACTACGCGCTCGACGACGAGCATGCGCTGGCGATCTGCCGGCGCATCATCAAGAACCTCAATCGGAACAAGACCGTAAGCCTTGCCGTCCAGAAACCGATTCCGCCGCTTCATCCGGCAGATGAGATCTACGGCATCGTGCCGACGGATCTGCGCCAGCCCTATGACGTGCGCGAGGTGATCGCGCGCCTCGTCGACGGTTCGGAGTTCGATGAGTTCAAGCAGAATTACGGCACCACGCTCGTCACCGGCTTTGCCCATCTCCACGGCATGCCGGTCGGCATCATCGCCAACAATGGCGTGCTGTTTTCCGAAAGCGCGCTGAAGGGCGCGCATTTCATCGAACTGTGCTGCCAACGCAACATTCCACTGGTGTTCCTGCAGAACATTACCGGCTTCATGGTGGGGCGCAAATATGAGGCAGGCGGCATCGCCAAGGACGGCGCCAAGCTGGTGATGGCAGTCGCCACCGCCCGCGTGCCCAAGGTCACCGTGATCATCGGCGGCTCGTTCGGCGCCGGCAATTACGGCATGTGCGGGCGTGCCTACTCGCCCCGCTTCCTGTGGATGTGGCCGAACGCCCGCATTTCGGTGATGGGCGGCGAGCAGGCGGCGACGGTGCTGGCCATGGTCAAGCGCGAGGGTATCGAGCGCAAGGGCGGCGAATGGAGCGCTGAGGAAGAAGCGAAGTTCAGGAAGCCGATCCTGATGAAATACGAGCATGAAGGCCACCCGCTCTATTCCTCCGCAAGGCTATGGGACGACGGCATCATCGATCCGGCCAAGACGCGCGAGGTGCTGGCGCTCAGCCTCTCGGCCGCGCTCAACGCGGAGATCGAGGAAACGCGCTTCGGCGTGTTCAGGATGTGAAATGGGCGAGGTGCAGGACAGGATCCGCATTAACGTCGGCGACATCACCAAGTTGGATGTCGACGCCATTGTCAACGCGGCCAATTCCTCGCTGCTCGGCGGCGGCGGGGTCGACGGCGCCATTCACCGGGCGGCGGGGCCGGAACTCCTCGCCGAATGCCGCACGCTCAACGGCTGCAAGACCGGCGATGCAAAGTTGACCAAGGGCTATCGGCTGCCGGCCCGCTACGTCATCCATACGGTCGGTCCAGTCTGGCAGGGCGGCGGCAAGGGCGAGGCGGAGTTGCTCGCCTCCTGCTATCGGCGTTCGCTCGAAATCGCCGCCGAGAAGGAATGCCGCTCGGTCGCCTTTCCGGCGATCTCGACGGGCATCTACCGCTATCCGAGGGATGAGGCGGCAGCAATTGCAGTCGGCGCCGTAAATAGCTTCCTGAGCGGAAATACGACGCCGCAGACCGTCATCTTCTGCTGCTTCGACGAACAAATGGCCGAACTATACCGTGAGGCCGTTGCTTCCTCGAGGCGAACGCAGTCTACGGAGGTTTCATGTTCACAAAGATCCTGATCGCCAACCGAGGCGAGATCGCATGCCGGGTGATCCGCACGGCGCGCAGGATGGGGGTGCGCACGGTTGCCGTCTATTCCGATGCCGATGCGAAATCCCTGCATGTCGAGATGGCCGACGAGGCGGTACATATCGGTGCCTCGCCTGTCAGCGACAGCTATCTGCGCGGCGACAAGATCGTCGCGGCCGCCTTGGCGACAGGCTCGCAAGCCGTTCATCCCGGCTATGGCTTCCTGTCGGAAAATCCTGATTTCGTCGACCAGGTGGCGGCCGCGGGGCTCACCTTCATCGGCCCGTCGGCGGCCTCTATCCGCGCCATGGGGCTGAAGGATGCCGCCAAACGGCTGATGGAAAAGGCCGGCGTGCCCGTCGTGCCGGGCTACCATGGCGAGGCACAGGAGATCGTGGTCCTGGCCTCTAAGGCACGCGAAATCGGCTACCCCGTGCTGATCAAGGCGCGGGCCGGCGGCGGTGGCAAGGGCATGCGCCGGGTCGAGCACCCCGACGAGTTTTCCGAAGCGCTGTCGAGCGCACGACGCGAGGCGAAATCCGCTTTTGGCGACGACCGTGTACTGGTGGAAAAATATATCGACAAACCGCGCCACATCGAGGTGCAGGTTTTCGGCGACAATTTCGGCAATGCCGTCCATCTGTTCGAACGCGACTGCTCGGTGCAGCGACGCCATCAGAAGGTTATCGAGGAAGCCCCCGCCCCCGGCATGACGGAGGCGTTACGCAAGGCGATGACCGAGGCGGCGGTGAAGGCCGCCAAGGCGATCAGCTACTGCGGTGCCGGCACCATCGAATTCATCGTCGATGCCTCGCAAGGCCTGACGCCTGACCGCTTCTGGTTCATGGAGATGAACACGAGGTTGCAGGTCGAGCACCCGGTCACCGAGATGGTCACCGGCACTGATCTGGTAGAATGGCAGTTGCGGGTCGCATCCGGCGAGAAGCTGCCGAAAACGCAAGGCGAGATAAAGCTAGCCGGCCACGCCTTCGAGGCGCGCCTCTATGCCGAGGATGCCGCAAGGGAGTTTCTGCCTGCGACCGGCACGCTGCATCATCTGAAATTTCCCGACATGGTTCCCCAAGGGGCCGCCATGCGTGTCGAAACCGGGGTGCGGGCCGGCGACGCCATTTCTCCCTATTATGATCCGATGATCGCCAAGCTGGTGGTGCATGGCGGGGACAGGCCGGCTGCGCTGGAGGCACTCGGCGCGGCGCTTGCGCGAACCGAAGTCGCCGGTTCGATCGTCAATACCGCCTTCCTCGCCGCGCTGGTGACCGATCCGGACTTTTCGGCGGGCGACGTCGATACCGGCCTGATAGGCCGCCACCAGCAGGCGCTGACCGAGATTGCGCCGCCGAGCGGCGAAACGGTCGCGGCCGCGGCCATAGCGGCCTCCGGGGCGGGCGCGCTGCCGGCATCGGATGATCCATGGTCGTCACTTGCCGGCTACACGCATTTCCATGGCATGGCACGACAGATCCGGCTGAAGTTTGGCGAGGACGATATTCTGGCAAGGGTTTCGGTACGACCAGACCGGCGTTCCCAGGTGACGCTCCATGCACCCTATGACAGCGCCAATTCGCATGACCTTCGCGCCGTTCCTCGCCTCGCCCGCTGGCCAGGCCACATCACGATATTCGAAGGCGCGGCCGGCTATACGTTCGCGGTGCCGGACCCGTTGGCCAGAGGCGATGATGCGGCGGCGGCGTCAGGCAGTTTGCGCGCGCCGATGCCGGGACTGGTCAAGCTTGTGCGGGCGACAAAGGGCGATACGGTGATGAAGGGGCAACCGCTGCTTATTCTCGAGGCGATGAAGATGGAGCACACCATCGCCGCGCCCCATGATGGCGTGATCGCCGAGATCGCCACCGAGGGCGCGCAGGTTACCGACGGCACTGTGCTGGTGCGGTTCGAGGATATGCAAGGCTGACAGCCTCGCTGCCGGACGCCAAGCGTCCCTGTCCTGCCGGACAGAGAGAGGCGCCGTAGAATGTCGACCGCCGTTATATGTCCATGGCAAGACACACAGGCAGAAATGAAATGGCCGGGACGAGCCCGGCCATTTCATCGATATAGGCAGCGATTACGGCTGGATCGGCGCATACTTGCCGTCGTGCCACTGGTTGATGTCGTAGCTGGCGTTCTTGAGGTCGCCCTTCTCGTCGAAGGTGACATTGCCGACAACCGTGCTGATTGGCTGCCCGTTCTTCAGCGCCTCGGCGACCTTGGCCGGATCATCGCTGCCGGCACGCTTGATGCCTTCCGCAAAGGCCTGGATCGTGGCGTAGGAGAATAGCGTGAAGCCTTCCGGCACGAAACCGCCGGCTTTGATCTTCTCGACGGCTGCCTTGGCTTCCGGCTTTGCCTGAGGATCCGACGGGAAGACGAACATGGTCCCTTCGCCGGCCGGGCCGGCAACCTGCCAGAATTCCGGCGAGGCTATCGAATCCGGCATGATCAGCTGGAACTTGATGCCCTGTTCCGCCGACTGGCGCAGGATCAGGCCAGCCTCCGGGTGGTAACCGCCGAAATAGACAACGTCGGCCTTGAGGTCCTTGAGCTTGGTGACGAGCGCCGAATAGTCCTTTTCGCCGGCATTGATGCCTTCATAGTCCACTTCCTTCAGGCCGCCGGCATTCATCGTGGCCTTGACCGCATCGGCAACGCCCTGACCGTAGGCACTCTTGTCATGCAGGATGACGACGTTCTTGCCGGCATACTTCTTCGCGATCCAGGGGCCGATGAAGGCACCCTGCGCATCGTCACGCGTATAGAGGCGCATGATCGTCGGCCAGCCGGCCTTCGCTGCGGCGTCGGTCAGCACCGGGTTCGAGGAGGCCGGGCTCATCATCAGGGCACCGGCTTCGGCATAGACGGCGGAAGCCGGAATGCTCGAACCCGAGCAAGCGTGGCCGTCGATGAACTTGACGCCATTGGCGACGATACGGTTGGCGACCGAAACCGCCTGCTTCGGGTCGCACTGGTCATCCTCGATATCGAGCTTGATCTGGCGACCGTCGACACCGCCGGCAGCATTGATCGCGTCGGCGGCAGCCTGCGCGCCCTGCTTGAACTGATCGCCAATGGTGGCGAGCTGTCCGGTCATCGGACCGACCACCGAAAAGGTGATGTCGTCGGCATAGGCGACCGGCGCGCTCATCATCAGGCCGAAAATGGCCGCGTTCAAAATACTTAATTTTTTCATTGCGGTATGACTCCTCCACTCACGCGCGGCCGCCCCGGCCACGCTTCTTCCAGAGAGGCCGGACAATTTCATCCTTCGTGTGGCCTGTCTAGGCGCATTGGCGGCGCTCGATTAGGCCTGCGGAGCATCTCTGGAGCAAAAAGGCAAAAGCCGCGCCGGCCTTGTTCCGGCCGGTCGCGGCTTTGCCTGTCGAGCTGTTTCTCAAGCGCCCCCGCACTCGAACCCAACTCGCCTTCCCTGTCTTCCTGCTGGCCCTGATCTTTCCGAAACCGGATCATGGCCGCCGCGCCGCTGGCCCTGTCGGGCGTGCCGCGTTCTTGGTTTTGTCACGTGGCCGTCTTACCGCGGCCTTGTCCTTGCCTGGCGGACCAGAAGGCCGCCCTGCCTTATCTCTAAATTCAGTGCATCGTCATCCATTCGCGGGCTTCGCGCAGCGCCTTGGCGATCTCGACCTTCGACATCGCAGCCGACAGTTCCGAACGCAATTCCGCAGCGCGGGCCGAACCCTTGATCGCGGCGATGTTGAACCATTTGTGGGCGGCGACGACATCGGTCTCGCAATCGCGGCCCGTCGCATACATCATCCCCAGTTCGAAAAGAATGTCGGCCTGGGCAGTTGCCCCCATGGCGCCGAAGCCTGCTTCAAGCATTTCAAAACGTGCCATTTTTCAATCCTCTCTTCCGGCCCTGTCTGGCTCCCGAGAGCTGCCTCCGTTTGTCTGCCCGGGCTGCTCTTTCGATGCTTTCGAGAATGCCGCTCAGGCTTGAATCCGTCGTTAAATGGCGTGCTTAATTTGAGGAAAACAAAGCTAAAACAATAGGTAAACGTGGAAATTCGTTAAGGATACAAAGCCAGCGATTCAGCCGGATAGCGCCAAATTTGACGAAAATTTTCGCGAGCGGAATCAACACTCTGCTAACCACGCGAAACAAACGCCGCGCATGCATGCATTCATTTCCCTGCCGACATTGCTTCCGTCGGCGCATCTGAATTGCCAAAGCTTCCGCTGCGGCACCGCTTTTGTTTTGCAGGGAGCTGGATTAGCTTACGTTTGCGTAAGCGGCAGACCGGCGAGGCGTAGCCTCCTGCCGGTATCCAAGGGAGGAAAGATGTTTCGAAAAGCAAGCCTGGCCCTGGCGGCCACTTTGATCCTGACCGGTCTGGCCTGGGCCGATCCGATCGAGGGAAACTGGAAGACGCAGGCCGGCGATACCGCGGCCATCGGGGGCTCGGGTTCATTTTCCATCACGCTGAAGTCTGGCAAATATGCCGGCAAGACCATCGGTTCGCTCAAGGCGTCCGGCGACAACAAATACACCGGCAGCATAACCGACCCGGCAAACGACAAGACCTACTCCGGCAAGGCGACACTATCGGGCACCTCGCTGAAAATGAGCGGTTGCGTGCTCGGCGGGCTGATCTGCAAGAGCCAGACCTGGCACAAGCTCTGATCGACCCCATCCTTGCGACATGAAAACGGGGCCGGCAGGCCCCGTTTTCGTTTCATGATCCTGGCATGCTGTGCCGGCAGCCATGCTCCTTATGGCCAGCGCCGCCTCAAAATCCATCAACCGATTTGAACGGCAGATGAACGTCGGCATCAGAGCCGGTTCAGTCGTGCCCGGGCATTCTCCTGCGTATTGAAGGAGACACGACCAATGCTCGCCCGCCGCTTCACCATCGTCTGCCTTGCTGGTGAGCCTGTTTGGAATGTTCTTCGCCATCCTCGTCGCCGAAGCGGGCCGTCCGGCCCGTTCCTGGGACGAGGCCAGTTCCAGAACCTGCCGCCTCGCCTGCCCGACCACCCTTCGCCCCTGAGACAGAAACCAAAGACCTGACCAAACCAAGACCTCGAAAGAAAAGCAAAGACCATGAACCGCATCGCCGCCAACCTCTTCAAAACCGTTCGGCTTCTGCCGCGGGCGGCGCTCATCCTGGCGTTTCTTGCCGCGCCGGTCCTGGCCGTGCCGATGATGCGTGCCGATGCCGGTTCCACGATCGACGCGCCAGCACTGAAGAAATCCGGCGTCGGTTTCGTGCTGCTGGTCAGCCTGCAGCGCGGATAAATTGCGCCTTCGATCGGGACACCCCTCCCAACCGCCTTTCCAAATCTCTATATTGAGCCATGGAAAAGCGAATCTATCCCCAAGCCATCGAATCTGTCGTCATGCCCGAGCCTTTTGGCCGGCAAAGCTTCGACACCGCCGAAAAGGCCGTCGCGGCGCTGCAATCCCTTTATGACCGCAACACCAAGTTCCTGCGCGACTCCTTCGCGGCGCTTGCGGCCGGCGGCGACAGCAGCAAGCGCTACCGCGCCTTCTACCCGGAGATCGGCGTCACGACCAACTCGTTCACCCAGATCGATTCGCGCCAAGCCTATGGCCACATGCCGACGCCGGGGCATTTTTCCACCACCATCACCCAGCCGAGCCTGTTCGAAAGCTATCTGGTCGAGCAATTGCGTCTGATCATGCGCAACCACGGGGTCGCGGTCACGGTCTCGGAATCGACAACGCCGATCCCGCTGCATTTCGCCTTTCTCGAAGGCACCCATGTAGACGGAACCGCGGCCGAGCGTATCCAGCGGCCTATCCGAGACCTGTTCGACGTGCCAGATCTCGACGGTACAGACGACCAGATCGCCAACGGCACGTTCGAAGTGGCGTTCGGAGAACCAAGGCCGCTGGCGCCCTTCACCGCGCAGCGGATCGACTATTCGCTCCACCGCCTGTCGCACTATACCGCGACCACGCCGCAGCATTTCCAGAATTTCGTGCTGTTCACCAACTATCAGTTCTATATCGACGAGTTCGTGGCGCGCGCCCGTGACCTGATGGAGAATGGCGGCGGCGGATATGCCGAATTTATCGAACCGGGCAACGTGGTCACCAAAGCCGGGCAGAGCGCCCCGAGCGAAGGGGTGGCGCCGCAGCGCCTGCCGCAGATGCCGGCCTACCACTTGAAGAAGCCGAACCATGGCGGGATCACCATGGTCAATATCGGTGTCGGACCCTCCAACGCCAAGACGATCACCGATCATATCGCTGTGCTAAGGCCTCATGCTTGGGTGATGCTCGGCCACTGCGCGGGCCTGCGCAATACGCAGGCGCTGGGCGATTATGTGCTGGCGCATGCCTATGTGCGCGAGGATCACGTGCTGGACGACGACCTGCCAGTCTGGGTGCCGATCCCGCCGCTGGCCGAAATCCAGGTGGCATTGCAGGAAGCGGTGGCCGAAGTCACCGGCCTGTCGGGGTACGATCTCAAGCGCATCATGCGCACCGGCACTGTCGCCACCATTGACAACCGCAACTGGGAACTGCGCGACCAGCGCGGACCGGTGCAGCGGCTTTCGCAGTCGAGGGCGATCGCACTTGACATGGAATCGGCAACGATCGCGGCCAATGGCTTCCGCTTCCGCGTGCCTTACGGCACGCTCTTGTGTGTCTCCGACAAGCCGCTGCATGGCGAGTTGAAGCTGCCCGGCATGGCGACCGAGTTCTACAAGCGGCAGGTGGCGCAGCACCTGACCATCGGCATCCGGGCGATGGAAAAGCTTTCGGAAATGCCGATGGAGCGGCTGCATTCGCGCAAGCTCAGAAGTTTTTCGGAAACGGCCTTCCAGTAGCCGATCTGCGCGCCGCCAGAGCTATTCGCCGTCTTGCCGGCGATTCGCCATCTTGCCCGCAATTCGCTATCTTGATTGAGCCGCATTTTTGCCGATAACCGGGCGAGGACCATCGCTGGCAACTCATGCAGATCTGATCCGATGAAACGCAGTCGAGACATGGCGGCTTCACTGGTATTCATCGTGATGATGACGCTCTCGGTCGCGCTGGTGGCCGGCTTCTTCGGCGCCTTGCACCCGGCGCTCGATTCCTTTTCGCATTTCCGCATCCACCTCGCCGTGCTGATGGCGGTTTGCGCGCTGCCGCTGCTGGCGACATCGTTTCGCCTGCAAGCGGCCGCGGCTCTGGTTTTTGCCGTGGCCGCTCTTGCGACCGCTTCGGCCGCCTTGCCTCGGCCGTGGCCGGTTCAGGCGGTCGCCAAATCCACCGACCAGACCGACCAGGTAGTCTACAGCCTGCTGCAGATGAATTTGCGCTACGACAACCCGACGCCGAAGAAAGTGCTGTCACTGATCGGCCGGACCAATCCCGACGTCATCACCCTGGATGAGGTGTCGGCGATGTGGGCGACGGAGCTTGGCTACATCGCCAGCGCCTATCCATACCGGATCCTCTGTCCTTATCCCAACGGCGTATTCGGCGTCGCGCTGCTCTCGCGGCGACCCTTTGTCGCCGGAACCGCGCCACATTGCGAGCGCCGGGGCGCAATGGCCATTGCGACCATCGATTTCGGCGGCAGGAGCGCCGACGTCGCCGCCATCCACCTCAGCTGGCCGTGGCCCCGGGAGCAGTATTGGCAGATCGGTGAACTCTCGGAGCAGCTTTCATCGCTCGGCCAAACCGCCATCATGGCCGGCGATTGCAACGCGGTGCCATGGAGCGCCGCGGTGCGGCGCGTCGCCGCTCTCGGCGGACTGACGGTCATGCCGTCGGCTGGGTCGACCTGGATTCACCGGAAGCTGCCCGACTTCCTGCGCCGCTATGCAGGCCTCCCGATCGACCAGGCGTTCAGCAAGGGCGGCGTGACCATTCTGTCGTCAACGCGACTGGAAGATACCGGCTCCGACCATCTTCCCGTACTCGTGGAGTTCTCGCTTCGCCCCGACGACAGGCAGCCCCATGACGAGCATGAGAGCGCGCTCGCGGCGAGCGACCTTCAAAACAATCCGCGCGGTTGATGCTTCGGCATTCTCAAGGCTTGGTCAACGCTTCGACGAGGTGCTCGACAGGCCCGCCGCCGCGATGCTCGCGCGCATCGAAAGCGTTCTGCCTGGCTTCGTATTCGACATAGATGGCCTTGATCCGGCGCCGCGCCTCGAGATGCGTGCCGGTGCAGAACCAGTTGTCCGGGCGCCGCAGTCCGGCAAGCGCGGTCTCGGTGGCCCGCATCATCCGCCTCGCGATACCGCCATGCGTCTGCTCGTGCTTGCGAACGCCGACCATGAAACGGTCCCAACGCTTGCGCAGGACTGGGCTTGCCGACGAGAGCCGCGGGAAAGTGTAGGTCAGGTTGAGCGTCCCGTTGGCCTGCCGCAGATGGCAGGCTCCATCCTCCCGGACAATATCGAGATCCCAGTGCACGGCGTAACCGGTTTCTGCGATGGCGCGCGTCATATAGCCGTGCTTGGGTCCCAGCCGGTCCATCGCCTCGACAAGGGCGGCTCCGGTATTTCCAGCGACATCATAGGTGCGGGTGTGAACGGTGAGCTTTGTGCCCGCCGATGCGGCTGATGCGCAAAGCAGCATGAAGGCCATGGCGAGCATCGTGGGGCTGGTCAGGCGCATGTCCGCCTCCTTTGTCGGAGCCGAGCAGACCACACTCGGCGGGAGGCTTCAACGGGCTTGATCGAGGCAGACGGTCGACGGCGACAGACAAGTCCGCCGCCGCTCGCATGTTCTTCGTGTCGGCTTAGCCCGGCACGGCTCACATGTTCTGATAGACCGGGCCTTCGCCGCCCTGCGGCGGCACCCAGTCGATATTCTGGTTCGGATCCTTGATGTCGCAGGTCTTGCAGTGGACGCAGTTCTGCGCGTTGATGACAAAGCGCACGTCCTTGGCCGCCGGATCGGCAGCGGCATTGCCGTCCTTGTCGACCCATTCGTAGACGCCTGCCGGGCAGTAGCGCGTCGAAGGTCCGGCAAAGACGTCATGCTCGGAACGCTTCTGCAGCTCCATGTCCGCCACCAGCAGATGCACCGGCTCGTTTTCCTCGTGGTTGGTGTTGGACAGGAACACCGAGGACAAGCGGTCGAAGGTCAGCACGCCATCGGCCTTGGGATAGTCTATTTTCTTGTGCTTCGCGGCGGGCTCTAGCGTGGCGTAGTCGGCCTTGCCATGCTTCAGCGTGCCGAAGGGCGAGAAGCCGAACAAAGTGTTCAGCCACATGTCCAGGCCGCCGATGGCGACGCCGGCGATGGTGCCGAAGCGCGACCACAGCGGCTTGACGTTGCGCACCTTCTTCAGATCCTTGCCGATGTCTGTCGCCCGCCACGCGGCTTCGTAAGCGGAGAGCTCGTCATTGGCGCGGCCGGCGGCGATTGCCTCGGCGACATGCTCGGCCGCCAGCATTCCCGACAACACGGCATTGTGCGAGCCCTTGATGCGCGGGACGTTTACGAGGCCGGCGGCGCAGCCCATCAACGCGCCACCCGGGAAGCACAGTTTCGGCACCGACTGCCAGCCGCCTTCGGTAATCGTGCGCGCGCCATAGCCCAACCGCCTGGCGCCCTCGAAAGTACCGCTGATCGCCGGGTGGGTCTTGAAGCGCTGGAACTCCTCGAACGGCGACAGCCAGGGGTTCTTGTAATTGAGGTGGACGACGAAGCCCACCGCCACCTGATTGTCGTCCAGATGATAGAGGAAAGAGCCGCCGCCGGTCTTGAGATCGAGCGGCCAGCCGAAGGAGTGCTGGACGAGACCCGGCCTGTGCTTCTCCGGCTTGACCTGCCACAGTTCCTTGAGGCCGATGCCGTATTTGCCCGGCTCGCGGCCCTCGGAAAGCCTGAACCTGGCGATCAACTGCTTGGCGAGCGAGCCGCGCGCGCCCTCTCCGATCAGCACATATTTGCCCATCAGCGCCATGCCCGGCGCGAAACCCGGGCCGTGTGTGCCATCCTTTTCGACGCCCATGTCGCCGGTGACAACACCGGTGACGGCGCCTTCCTCGTTATAGAGCAGGCCGGCCGCGGCGAACCCCGGATAGATTTCCACGCCGAGCGCCTCGGCCTTGGCCGCCAGCCAGCGGCAGACATTGCCAAGCGAGACGATGTAGTTGCCGTGATTGTTCATCAGAGGCGGCATCATCATGTTGGGCAGGCGGAAAGAGCCGGCGGGGCCAAGCACCAGGAAATGGTCCGCCGTGACCGGCGTTTTGAATGGATGGTCTTGTTCGTCGCGCCAGCCCGGCAGCAACCGGTCGATGCCGATTGGATCGACGACGGCTCCTGACAAGATGTGGGCGCCAACCTCACCGCCCTTTTCCAGCACGACCACGGAAAGCTCGGGATTGACTTGCTTCAGGCGGATGGCGGCGGCGAGGCCGGCCGGGCCCGCACCGACGATCACCACGTCGAATTCCATGCTTTCGCGTTCGATATCGCTCATCAACCCCTCCGCACTGGCTTGTCGCTATTGCGCGTATCTTGCTGGCTCATGCGCTGCATAGCGCATCAAGTCGCGACAGGAAACCGGCGCGTCTGTGACAACGCGGATTTGGCCAAAAAGTCGCGCATCGTGCCGAAGGACACCCGTTTTGCGCCGGCCTGCCCGCAACGCGTACGTTTTTAATTGTTCGACGGCTTGCTTATCGGCCATACTTCACACCATGCGCATTCCTGGGCCAGCCGGCTTCTCATCAACGCGCTTCCCATCGACGCCCGGCAGGGCCTGCCGGGCGTTCCTTTCGGCCCTCCCCCTGCTGGCGCCGGTCCATGCCTTTGCAGACGAGGTGAAGGTCTGGGCCACCGGTGCCTACTCCTTCTCCGACGAGCTTGGCGGGTTCGAAATCACCGGCGCTTCCGGCACCGGCACCAAGGACGATCCGCTCGTCATCACCGAAGAGCTGAATTCAGCGACGCCGGTGACGTTGACCATCCGTGCAACCAAGCCGATCCAGGCGTTCGGCAAGGCGGGCGAGTTCGCCAACGGCATCATGTATTTGCGCTTGGACGTGCTCAACAACAGCGGCCAGGCCTGGATCGAATTCCAGTTCGAGCTTCAGGAGGTCCTGAATCAGCCGAGCGTCTTCGGCGACGGGCTTTCGTTCGACCAGCGCAACAAGACGCCTGACAATATCTGGTCGAGCAATTTTGCCGATTTCGACCGCGATTTTGAACCGTATGACCGTCTGCTGTTCAAGAACGGCAAGGTCGACCCGCTAAAGACCGCCAGGTTCGAATTCCTGATCACCGACTATACGCCGCGCTGGACCTTTTATCTGGTGCAGGACCCGCGCATACCGACGGGTTAGGTTGCGGTGAGCGTATGACGCTGCCACAGACAGGCCGTCATTGCCCGGTTGTGCCAATGTCCCCAATCACCAACTTGCAATATGCGACCAGTCGAACGATGGTGGCGCCATGACTGCCGCTTCCCCAAACAGCCGACCTGATATCGCCGAGCTGCTCGCCTTCTATGCCAGCGCGGGCGTCGACGAGGCGTTGGAGGACGCGCCGGTGAACCGCTTCGCGGAAGCCGCGCCCAAGCCGGCGGAGCGGATGCCGGCTGCCGCGCCGAGCGATAGCAGAGCACCGGAGCGGCCCGCCCAACCGCGTCTCAATGCGAGCGCCGTGCCTAACGCTCCGCCGGCGCGCCCGCCCATTTCGGCGGTACCCGACGAGGCGCAGGCGGCGCTGGCGCGTGAATTGGCCTCGGCTGCCTCGACGCTGGACGAGCTTCGCCAGCACATGTCGACTTTTGACGGCTGCAACCTGAAGTTCACCGCCAAGAACCTGGTCTTTGCCGACGGCAACCCGGATGCATCGGTGATGCTGGTCGGCGAGGCGCCCGGCCGTGACGAGGATATAGAAGGCCTGCCCTTCGTCGGCCGCTCCGGCCGGCTGCTCGACCGCATGTTGGCCGCGATCGGGCTAGACCGGACATCCGTCTACATCGCCAATGTCATCCCCTGGCGGCCGCCGGGAAACCGCACGCCGACGCCGCACGAAACCGAGATCTGCCGGCCGTTCATTGAAAGGCAGATCGAACTGGTCAAGCCGAAGGTGCTGGTCAATCTCGGCGGGCCCTCGGCCAAAACCCTTCTGAATACAAGCGAAGGCATCTTGCGGCTGCGCGGCAACTGGCGCGCCCACACGACAGCGTCCGGCGTCGTTATTCCGGCGATGCCGACGCTGCACCCGGCCTATCTATTGAGGACGCCGGCGCACAAGAAGCTGGCTTGGCGGGATTTTCTCGAGGTGAAGGCGAAGCTAAGAGCGCTCACCTCTCCATGACCTCGCGGATAATTGAAATGCGCCTGCCGTCGCCCTAACCATGCCCTCATGATATCTCCTCAAACCTCCGCCGGCAGCCTCATCCGTGAATGGCGCACGCGACGCCGGATGAGCCAGCTCGACCTCGCCACGGAAGCCGATATCTCGCAGCGGCATCTGAGCTTCGTCGAGAGCGGGCGGGCCGCGCCCTCGCGCGACATGGTGCTACACCTGGCCGAGCAGCTTTCGATCCCGCTTCGCCAGCGCAACCAGCTCTTGCTGGCGGCGGGCTTTGCGCCGAGCTTCAGCGAAAGGCCGCTGACCGACATTTCGCTGGCACCGGCCATGGCGGCGGTCGAGACGGTGCTTCGAGGGCACGAGCCGTTCCCGGCGCTCGCGGTGGACCGGCACTGGAACCTCGTTTCGGCAAACACTGCCATTGGGCCGTTCCTGGCCGACGTTTCCGAGCCCTCGCTGCTCAAGCCGCCAGTCAACGTGCTGCGGCTCAGCCTGCACCCTGGAGGTGTCGCGCCGCGCATCGTCAATCTCGCGGAGTGGCGGGCGCACCTGCTGGAACGCCTGAAGCACCAGAACGACGCGTCAGGCGATCCGGTGCTGATCGAACTGGAGCGTGAGTTGCGCGGTTATCCCTCCGGCCTGAAGAGTGGGCGGCCGGCGCGGGTCGAGCCGAGCGGCATCGTGCATCCGCTGCGGCTTGCCCATGGGGATCAGGTGCTGTCGTTCATCAGCACCATCACCGTGTTCGGCACGCCGCTGGACGTGACGCTGTCGGAGCTGGCGATCGAGTCCTTCTTTCCGGCCGACGAGCAGACGCGGACGGCGCTGGTAAGATTGGCGAAAGAGCGGGCCTAACGGTGCTGATCACCCCTGCGGCGGGGCGGCCTTGCGCGTGCGGGTGCGTTCCAGGCCGAGTTGACGCTCGCGCCAGATGATGAAGATGCCGGCGGCAACGACGATCAGACCGCCGGTCAGCGTGTTCAGCGTGGCGACATCGCCGAAGACGAGATAGCCGACCAAGACGCCGAGGATCATCGAGGTGTATTCGAACGGCGCCACCACCGATGCCTCGGCATGGCGGTAAGCCGAGGTCATCAGGATCTGGCCAAGGCCGCCGCAGAAGCCGGCGGCGACAAGAAGGACCGCCTGCCGCGGCGTCAGCGCCTGCCACCCAAACGGCAGCGACAGCAGCGCCATGACGCTCGCGGTGACCGAAAACCAAAGCACGATCGTGGCGGTGCGCTCGCTTTGCACGAGATTGCGCACGAGCAGCATGGCGACGGCCGAAATCGCCGCCGCTATCAATGCGGCGATGACGCCGAGCACCTCCTGGTCATCGAGCGCCTCGCCGGAACTCAGGAGCGTCAGCTCCGGCCAGGAGATGATCAGCACACCGACGAGGCCGACGGCGACCGCGCTCCAGCGATAGACACGAATGGCTTCGCCGAGGAAAATCGAGCTGAACACCACCACCAACAGTGGCTGGGCGTAATTCAGCGTGATTGCTTCTGGCAGCGGCAACCGCGTCAGCGCGAAGAAGCCGAGCCCCATGGCGCAGACGCCGACGACGCCGCGCGCGATGTGGTTGAACGGACGGCTTGTACTGAAAGCCGTGCCGAGATTTCCCTTCAAAGCCAGAAAGGCAATGATCGGAAAGATAGCGAAGAAGGAGCGGAAGAAGACGATCTGTCCCGCCGGCACAGTGCCCGCCGCCTTGATGCAGGTCGACATGCCGACGAAGACCGCCACCGAGACGATCTTCAGCATAATGCCGGTGAGCGTGTTGTGCCCTACGGTATTGTCACTGTTGTCGCGGCCTGCTGTCACGCTCCCGCCGCTTCCCTCGTCGTTGCCCAGGTGCGCGCCGGCGTTGCCGGTCTCTCGATATGCCTGACGTCGTAGACGGCGGCCATGACTGCCTCGCGATGCTGGAAAGGAAGGTCTGAATAGACCTTGTCGCAGTTTTGTCGAGCCGCCGGTTCGTGTAAAGAGCGCGGACTTCAAAATTTTGGACGGGCAGGACAGGCCCGGAAAGACAGGAACCAAGGAATGCGCACCGACACTGGCCAGGTCTTCAAACTCGAAGACTATCGCCCCAGCGACTATCTCATTCCGGAAACGAACCTTGAATTCCGTCTTTCGCCAGGCGCGACGATCGTCACGGCAATTTTGACCGTCGAGCGCCGGGATGGCGTCGCGGCCTCTACGCCGCTTGTGCTGGATGGCGACGGGCTGACGCTCAGGCGCGTCGAGATCGACGGCAGGAAAGCCAAGCCGACGGATTTTGCCGTGACGCCCGACCGACTGACCATCCTCAGGCCCCCGGCGGCGCGTCGCTTTCGGCTGTCGATCGAGACCGAGCTGGCGCCGTCGGGCAATGAAGCGCTGATGGGCCTCTACCGCTCAAGCAACGTCTATTGCACGCAATGCGAAGCAGAGGGCTTCCGCCGCATCACCTATTTCCTCGACCGCCCCGACATCCTTTCCGTCTACACCGTGCGGATCGAAGCCCGCCGCGACGAGGCGCCGCTGCTTCTGTCCAACGGAAACCCGGTCGACAAGGGCAATCTCGGCGATGGCTGGCACTATGCCATTTGGCACGATCCCTTCCCCAAGCCATCGTATCTGTTCGCGCTGGTCGCCGGCAATCTCGGCCGGGTCGCCGACAGTTTCGTTACCATGTCCGGCCGCACGGTCGAGCTCGGCATCTATGTCGAGCCCGGCAAGGAGAAGCTCGCCGGCTACGCCATGGATGCCTTGAAGCGATCGATGCAATGGGACGAGGAGGCATTCGGCCGCGAATACGACCTCGATGTCTTCAACATCGTCGCCGTGTCCGACTTCAACATGGGCGCGATGGAGAACAAGGGCCTCAACGTCTTCAACGACAAATACGTGCTGGCCGACCGAGAGACCGCGACGGACGCCGATTTCGCCAATATCGAGGCGATCATCGCGCATGAGTATTTCCACAATTGGACAGGCAACAGAATCACTTGCCGCGACTGGTTCCAGCTTTGCCTGAAGGAAGGGCTGACCGTTTATCGCGACCACGAATTCTCGGCCGACCAACGTTCGCGTGCGGTCAAGCGCATCGCCGAGGTGCGCACGCTGCGCGCGCATCAATTCCCCGAGGACCAGGGGCCGCTGGCGCATCCGGTCAGGCCGCGCCGCTATCGCGAGATCAATAATTTCTACACGGCGACCGTCTACGAAAAAGGCTCGGAGGTGGTGCGCATGATCCGTACCATCCTCGGGCCTGATAGCTTTCGCGCCGGCATGGACCTCTATTTCGAGCGGCACGACGGCACGGCGGCGACGATCGAGGATTTCCTGACAGTGTTCGAGGAGGTGTCCGGCCGCGACTTGTCGCAATTCGCGCTCTGGTACCATCAGGCCGGCACCCCTAACCTGGCGGTGAGCTCGACCTATAACCGGGCGGAGCGGGAATTCACTCTGGAAATCGAGCAATCGGTGCCGCCGACCCCGTCGGAAAGCCGCAAACGACTGATGCACATACCGCTCGCCTTCGGTCTGATTGGCGCCGGTGGCGAGCCGGTCGCCTATGACACGGTCGACGGCGCCAGCGTCGAGGACGGCATCATCCACATCCGCAAGCGCCGGCATGTGGTGCGCTTCTCAGGCGTCGCCGAGCGTCCGGCGGTTTCGCTGAACCGCGGCTTCTCGGCGCCGATAACGCTTGCCGTCGAGCAGAAGACCGATGACCAATTCTTCCTTGCCGGCCACGACAGCGACAGCTTCTCGCGCTGGCAGACCTTCAACACGCTGCTTACGGATGCATTGATCTTGGCCTTCCGCCAGATTCTCGACGGCGCCGAGCCTGGCTTCACCGCGCGGCTGACCGAGCTTGCCGGCAGGATCGCGAGCGACGAGACGCTGGAGCCGGCCTACCGGGCGCTGGCGCTTTCGCTTCCGGGCGAGACCGACATAGCGCGCGACATCGGCAAAAACATCGAACCCAACGCCATCTTCGCTGCGCGCGAGGCGCTGGCGCTGGCAATCGCCAGGGCTAACCGCGACGCGTTCGCCGGCCTCTACGAGCGGCTTGCCGACGCCGGCCCGTTCAGCCCGGACGCAGCTTCCGCCGGACGGCGGGCGCTGCGCAACGTCATGCTCGATTATCTCTCGCTGCTGTCAGATGGCGCCGGGCTTGCGGCGGAGCACTTCCGGTCGGCCACCAATATGACTGACCGCGCGGCGGCACTGACCGTGCTCGCGCACCGCCACCATGGTTCGCCGGAGGCAAACAAGGCACTGGCGGCTTTCGAAGCGACATATGCGTCCGACCCGCTTGTGATGGACAAATGGTTCCAGATTCAGGCCAGCGTACCCGGTCCGCAGGCGGTGGAGACGGTTCGCGCCCTGACCACGCATCCGGCCTTCTCGATGGCCAATCCGAACCGGGTGCGCTCGTTGATCGGCACATTCTCCAGTGCCAACCAGACCGGATTCCACCGCGCCGACGGCGAAGGCTACCGATTCTTCACGCAGACCGTGCTCGAGGTCGAAAAACGCAATCCGCAGGTGGCGGCAAGGTTGGCAACGGCGCTCCGGTCGTGGCGTTCGCTCGAACCTGGCCGGCAGGCCAAGGCCAGGGAAGCGCTGCTTTCGATTGCCAATGCCGAAAACCTGTCGGCGGATTTAAGCGATATCGTCGAGCGTACGCTGGCGTGAGCCAGACCCAAGCGGCCACCATGGTGGTCGGCGGCAATGCCAAGGCAACGCCACCGGCCCGTCAGGCTGTGCTTCTGCTGCTCGAACGGATTCCCGCCTCCCTACGCGGGTATCAACATGGCGATGCGATGCACGCCGACCTCGGCGCTCGTATTCGTCGCCTCGTCGGTCTTGCCCTTGGCGCAAGTGTATATGTCGCCTTCCTTGAGCTTGAACTCCCTGTCGGCCTTCTTGATCGTGAATTCGCCCGCAGTGATGGTGCATACCATGTCGTTGTCCATCACCATCGCCGGCGCATGTGTGCCGGGCTGAAACACGACATCGACGATTGAGATGCTTTTGTAGGCAGGAATGTCTGAGTTTCCCGTGCCTACCTCCACCACTCTGATGCCGGGCGCAATCTCCTTGCCCTCCTTCGGGCCGTATGTCCTCGTTTTTACCGACGCCGCCAGGGCGAACAAAGGCGTTACCGCTGCCGCTGACACGCCGAGAGCAATTGCAGTTCTGCGATTCATGCTTTCCTCCCAATGTGCAATCCCGCACGGAATATGCGTGATTTCTAATATTATTCCCTTTCCACGGTAATCGCCATCGCATGCCTCTGCTCGGTTGGCGGAAAAGCCGCTATTTTAGTCGATTTTTAATCTTTTTTCGCCGGACCACTGGACAAGGCGAATCACCTTTGATTCTTTAATGGCGATTCGGAAGTGCGGCGTTTGCCGGATCATCAAGCATAGGCAAATCGGGGAGTGCCATTTATGGCGAAGGCGGACGCGTGGGGCGCGCCCGGAGGGATAGCTTTTGCGCGTCGCGAGACGCCGCGAGGCGACGGCCTTGCCGGGAATACGCGGCTCATCGCCGAACCGGCCTACAAGCGGCTTCTGGCGGCGGAGCCATTGCTGCGCCGATCGATACCGGCTCTCATCGTCATCTTCCTGATCGCGATCGCGGCGCTGCGCGTCCTGTCGCTGATGAACGAACGCGACGATATCGAGCGCAACGCCAAGGCGATCCTGATGCTGGCGTCCGGTCAACTGGCGAGTTCGCTGGCCACCACGTCCGACACCGCGCCGGGCGCCATCCAGGACCTGTTGGAAACGACCAGCCGCCAGGGCGCGATGAGCCGCGGCCACGTTCTTGTCATCACCGACAGCGCCTTCAAGATCACCGCGGTGACGCCGCGCTCGATGTCCTGGCAAGGCCGTTCGCTGGATAGCCTCGCCCAGGGCGGCCAGCCTCTGTTCATGTTCGGCGACCGCGCCGGAGTGATGGAGGTCGATATTGGCGGGCAGGACTGGTATGCAGCGGTCAGCCTGACGAACGGTCGCAAAGGCGCGGCAGCGGCGCTGGTGCCGCAGGACGCGGTTTTCGACGCCTGGCGCAAGACAGTCTCGCTGAATGTGACGCTGTTCGTACTGACGGCCGGCGTGCTGATCATCATCCTCTATGCCTATTTCGGCCAGGCGGCGCGCGCGCAGGCGGCCGACCGCATCTATCTCGAAGCGCATCAACGCATCGACATGGCGCTGGTACGCGGCCGCTGCGGCTTGTGGGACTGGGACATGGTGCGCGGCAAGATGTATTGGTCGCGCTCGATGTACGACATGCTGGGCTACGAGCCATGCGACACGATGCTGTCCTTCGGCGAGGTCGACGAGATCATCCATCCCGATGATGGCGACTTGTTCCAGCTCGCCAACAAGATCGTCGCGCGCGAGATCGATCATATCGATCAGGTGTTCCGGATGCGGCATGCCGACGGGCAGTGGGTATGGATGCGCGCAAGGGCGCAGGTCATGGATCCGGAAGCACCCGAAATCCAGTTGATCGGCATCGCCGTCGACGTCACCGAGCAGCGTCACCTGGCGCTTCGTTCCGAGGCAGCCGATTTGCGCCTGAGGACGGCGATCGAGAACATCAACGAGTCCTTCGTGCTGTGGGATGCCGCCGAGCGGCTGATCATGTGCAATTCCAAATACCAGAAGGACAATGGCCTTTCGGACCGTGACGTGATGCCAGGCGCCGTGCGCGCCACGCTGGAAGAGCGCATGCTCGCTTTCGCTTCCGATCGGCGGCTTGCCAACAGCAATGGACCGCAGGGCGGCGCGACGTTCGAACGGCAGCTGGCCGACGGCCGCTGGTTGCAGGTCAACGAACTCAGAACCCGCGACGGCGGCATTGTCTCGGTCGGATCCGACATCACCCAGATCAAGCTGCATCAAGAAAAGCTGGTCGACAGCGAGCGCCGGCTGATGGCGACCATACACGATCTCAGCCTCGCCCGCCGGGCCGAAGAGGAGCGCGCGCGCGAACTGGTCGAGCTCAACCGCAAATACATGAAGGAAACCGAGCGCGCCGAAGCGGCGAACCGGGCCAAGTCCGAATTCCTGGCCAACATGTCGCATGAACTGCGCACGCCCTTGAACGCCATCATCGGCTTCTCCGAGCTGATGGAACAGGGGCTGTTCGGCCCGCTGGGATCGGAGCGCTACGAGGAATACGCCACCGACATCAACAGCAGTGGCAAATATCTCCTGGGCGTCATCAACGACATTCTCGACATGTCGAAAATCGAGGCCGGCCAATTCTCGCTCGACCGCGAAGAGATCGATCTCGGCCCGCTGATCAGCGAGACGGTCAGGGTCGTCTCGCTGCAGGCCGCACAGAAGGCGATCACCGTGGAGACCCGCATCGCCGACGCGCTGACGCTGTTTGCCGACCGCCGAGCGATCAAGCAGATCGTCATAAACCTTTTGTCCAACGCAGTGAAATTCACCGGCCAGGGCGGCCACATATCGGTCAGGGCCCGCAATACCTCAGGGGCGCTGGTGCTGACGATCGAGGATAATGGCTGCGGCATCCCGAAGGAGGCGCTCGGCAAGCTCGGACGGCCCTTCGAACAGGTGCAGAACCAGTTCTCCAAGAGCCATGCCGGGTCCGGCCTCGGCCTCGCCATCTCGCGCTCTCTGGCCGAACTGCAAGGCGGTGCCCTGAAAATCCGCTCAACCGAAGGTGTCGGCACGATCGTGTCGGTGCGCATTCCGGTGAAGAAGGCGACGCCCGTGGTCAAGGTCGCGGCTTAAGCAACGGGCTCCGGCGATGTCGCCGAAGCCCGTGCCGGAAGGCGTTATTGCATGCTGCCGTCGTCGCCTTCGTCATCCCACTGACGGTGTAAGCCAAAGCGGCCGCCCTTTGGCAGTTCGCCCTTCTTGATCTTTCCGTCGTTGTTCTTGTCGAGCAGGGCAAAGAGCTTCTTGTCGCGACTGGCGATGTCGTCCGTCGTCAGCGTACCGTCGCCCTTGTTGTCGTAACGCGCGATGATGCGCCTGGCCATGTGCTCGAAGCGGGCCTTTTCCAGCGCTGCGGTGAGCTGCTCCACCGTGAGCTTGCCACCATTGTCGGCGACCAGCTTCTTCAACCGCGAATCCATGACGCTTGAGAACTGGTCGAAGCTGATGGTGCCGTCATTGTCCTTCATCGCCTTGTTGAGGCGCATCATCGTGCGCTCACGCATGTTTGCGCTGTCGATGTTCTCGGCATAGGCCGCAGTGCCGACGGCTCCTGCCAACGCGATGAAGGCGAACGCGAGCTTGGTTGTCTTTCTCATGGTCTTCTCCTGTTGCATCGTCACCCCCGATGCGATCCGCACGGCCGTTGATCACGGCCGCCCGGCACGAAGCAGAAGGTTGAAATCCTTCCTGACCTTCCGCGACGTCTCCTTGAGATGTGCTTCCAGCACACCGAAATCCGGCAAGTCGGTGACCGCCAGAAGCAGATCCGAAAGCCCCGGCGGCACATCGTCCCGCTCGAACTGGCCGGTGAGGCAAAGCCTGATCATCTGGGTCAGCGCCAGATAGAGGCGGTAGGCCTCGCTAAGCTCCTCCCTGACATCGGCGGCTGCGAATTGTGGCGCAAGGCGCGACAATACCTCCGCGGTTGCCGTGACCCTGCGGCCGGACTCGACATTGCCCGTGACGACGGCCACCTGGGCGATGAATTCGAGATCGATCAGGCCGCCGGCAATGAGTTTGATGTCCCAGAGGTCGCGCGGCGGCTTTTCCTTTTCGATCATGGCGCGCATGTCGGACGCTTCCGCTTTCACCTTTGCTGCGTCGCGCAATTGCCCGAGCACCGCCGCAACGTCGGCTTCGACCTCGGCACAGAGCCTGGCATCTCCGGCAATGGCGCGCGCCCGCGACAGCGCCATGTGCTCCCAGGTCCAGGCCTCCTGGCGCTGGTATTTCTTGAAGGCGTCGACGTGGGTGGCCACTGGCCCCTTGTTGCCGGACGGCCGCAGCCGCAGGTCGAGTTCATAGAGCACGCCTTCCGCGGTCGGCGCGGAAACGGCCGAGATGAGGCGCTGCGTCATCCTGGTGTAGTAATGCGAGGGCGCCAGCGGTTTTTCACCGTCGGATTCCTCGGCGTCCGCATCGTGATCGTAGAGCAGGATGAGGTCGACATCCGACCCCGCCGTCAATTCACGGCTGCCGAGCTTACCCATGCCGAGCAGCGAAACCACGCCGCCGGCGATTGTACCATGGCGCGCCTCGAATTCGGCCATAACCGCGCGCAACGCGGCCTCAATGGTGAGGTCGGCCAGGTCAGAAAAGGCGCGGCCTGCGCGGGCCGGATCGATCGAGCCGGCGAGCAGCCGCACGCCGATCAGGAATTTCTGCTCGGAGGCAAAGATGCGCAAACGATCGAGAACGTCCTCATAGGCGCGGTCGCCTTCGAGGAAAGCGGTAAGCCGTGCCGATAGATAGCCACGATCCGGCAATTCGGTGAGAAGAGCGGGATCGAGCAGGCCATCGAACACATGTGGCCGGCGCGTGATGATCGCGGCCAGTCGTGGCGCGGCGCCCATGATCGTCGCCATAAGCTTCAGCAACGCCGGATTGGACTGGAGCAGCGAGAAGAGCTGGATGCCTGCAGGCAGGCCGGCGAGGAACTCGTCGAAACGGATCAACGCCTCATCGGCCCGACGCGTCTGGCCGAAAGCCTTGAGCAGCGCCGGCGTCAGTTCCGTCAGTCGCTCGCGCGCCTCAGCCGACTGGGTGACGCGGTAGCGACCGAAATGCCAGCCACGGATCACGCGGCAGATGTCGCTCGTTCGCTGGAAGCCGAGACCGTGCAACGTCTGCAGCGTATCGGGGTCGTCGACGTCGCCGGTGAAGACCAGATTGCCGATGCCTGCCGAAAGCTCCGGCGCGGTTTCGAACAGCGCCGCGTAGTGACGTTCGACCTGCTGCAGCGAGGCGCGGAAGCCCAGGGAAAAAGCAGCCGCATCGGCAAAGCCCAGCATGCGCGCGATTCGCTCCAGCCCTTCATCATCCTCCGGCAGGGTGTGCGTCTGCTCGTCGGCCACCATCTGGATGGCATGCTCGACCCGGCGCAGGAACCAATATTGCCGGGCCAGTGCGTCGCGTGCCTCGGCGGTGATCCAGCCGCGCGCGGCCAGTTGGCCGAGCATCGGCACGGTCTCGCGGCCTCGCAGTTCCGGGAAGCGGCCGCCGGCGATGAGCTGCTGCGTCTGGACGAAGAACTCGATCTCGCGGATGCCGCCGCGCCCGAGCTTGACGTTGTGGCCCTTGACCGCGATTTCGCCATGCCCCTTGTGGGCGTGGATCTGGCGTTTGATCGAGTGGACGTCGGCGATCGCGGCATAGTCCATGTATTTGCGCCAGATGTAAGGTTGGAGCTCCTTGAGGAAAGCGGTGCCGGCGTCCAGATCGCCGGCCACAGGACGCGCCTTGATCATGGCAGCGCGCTCCCAGTTCTGGCCGCGCGCCTCGTAGTAGCGCAGCGCCGCCTCGACCGGGATCGCCAGCGGGGTCGAACCGGGATCGGGACGCAGCCTGAGGTCGGTGCGGAAGACATAACCATGTTCGGTGCGGTCCTGCAGGATGCGCACCAGACGGCGCGTCAGCCGCGAAAACAGCTCCGTCGCATCGAGCGGATCGACGACGGCCGACGCTTCCGGGTCGAAGAAGACCACGAGGTCGATATCGGAGGAAAAATTGAGCTCATGCGCGCCAAGCTTGCCCATGCCGAGCAGGATCCAGCCCGACCGGTTCGAGGGATTGGCGGGATCCGGCAACTTCAGCTTGCCCTGGCCATGCGCGTCGCGCAGCAGAAAATCGACGGCGGCGCGCGTGCACGCATCGGCAAGGTCGCTCAACCGCCGCACCGTAAGCGAGGTCTCGGCCTCGGCGGCCAGATCGGCCAGCGCGATCAGGAAATGCGCATCGGCCTTCCATTGCCGCAGTTCCATCATCAATCTGGATTCGGAGATCGTCTCGGAGAACGATGCCCGGTCGATCGCCACGATGATCGCCTTCAGCCGGGCCTCGACCGGCTGGTCGAAAAGCCCATCCAATATCTGCGGCCGGCGACGCGCCATGTCACGCAGGAACGGCGACAGGTCGAAGACAGCGGCCAGGAAGTCCTGCGCCTCACCCGTTCCAGCCAGGAATTTCGCCAGCCGTGTCAATCCTTCTTCGCGTGCCAAGGTGGCGATCTCGGCCAGCTCCTGCCGGGCCCGGCTGTCGTCCAGAGGAGCAAGCCTTGCCGCGGGCTTCAACAGCCAGTCCTTCGCCGTCCGCTTTGCAGCCGCCGCCATCAATGATCCTCCCGCGCGGGAAAACTCATGACCACGGATAATCCGGGATTACCAGGCAACAGATCAAGCCGGCCATAGTGGAATGTCATGACCGCCTTTGCGAGGCTGAGGCCAAGCCCGGAACCTGGCTGGGAACGGCTCTTCTCGAGCCGCACGAACCGTTCGGTCGCCCGGGCGCGATCGGCATCGTCCGGAATGCCCTGGCCATTGTCGGCGACGACAAGCCTGATTTCGCCATGCGTGCGTTCGAGCGTCACGCGGACAGTCGGCTTGGAGGTGGAATCGGTCGAGTACTTGATCGCATTGTCGACGATGTTAGACAGCGCCTGGCCGATCAGCTCGCGGTTGCCGTCGACAAGGAATGCGCCATTGACCGCGGCTTCGAGCGAAACGCCAGCCTCTTCCGCCACCGGCTCGTAGAGTTCGACGACATCGCGCACGGCTGCGGCCAGATCGACGCGACTGGTGCTTTCGGAGGAATAACCCGCCTCCAGCCGGGAGATCATCAGGATGGCGTTGAAGGTCTTAATGAGCTGGTCGGACTCGGCGATGGTGCCTTCCAGCGCCTGGCGGTAGTTCGACGTCTTGTGCTTGCCCGAAAGCGTCGCCTCGGCGCGGTTGCGCAGCCGGGTCAGCGGCGTCTTCAGATCATGCGCGATGTTGTCGGAAACCTGCTTCAGCCCCTCGTTGAGCATGGCGATCCTGGCCAGCATGGCATTGAGGTTCTCGGAAAGCCGGTCGAATTCGTCACCGGCGCCGGTCACCGGCAGCCGGCCCGAAAGATCGCCGCCCATGATGCGGCGGCTGGCTTCCGAAACGCCATCGATGCGCTTCAGCGCGGCGCGGCCGACGAAAAACCAGATCAACAGCCCGCCCAGCCCCATCATGCCGAGCGCCAGCATCAGGGAGCGGCGGATGACGGCGCGGAACCGCTCAGGTTCGCCCAGATCGCGGCCGACCAGCATGATCATCTGGTTCGGCAGGCGCAGCACCAGGGCGATCGCATTGTGGCCCTTCTCGCCTTCGGATCGGACCGCCGTATCGCCGGCTTGGGGCGTGGTCTGATCGGAAGGTGTGCTGCGCTGCCGGTCGAGCTCGCCTTCGCCGAAACGACGGTAGGAGAACGGCTCGGTCGTCCAGCCTTCGGTTTCGATCACCCCCGGCTCCAGGCTCTGCACGTTGCCGGTCAGGATCTGGCCGTTGGCGTCGGCGATCAAATAGAGATTGGCGCCGGGCTGGCGCGAGCGCTGCTCCACCACGCGCACCAGGACCGGCAGGCCGCCGCGCTGGTAGGCGCGGGCAAGGCCGAGCACCTCGTCGTTGATGGTCTCCTGCGTCTGCGCGGTCAGCATGCGCGCCGAAAGCGAGGTCATGTAGAGGACAAGCAGCACGGCGCAGAGTGCGAAGAGCAGGAGATAGAGCGCCGAGAGCCGCGCAGCCGTCGTCTTCATGATGGCAGGCACGGAAAGGGCCATGCCGCCGCCTAACCGGCCCTAAGCATGTAGCCGGCGCCGCGAATCGTATGCAGGATAGGCTTGTCGAAGCCTTTTTCGATCTTGCCGCGCAGTCGCGAGACATGGACGTCGATGACGTTGGTCTGCGGATCGAAATGATAATCCCAGACATTTTCGAGCAGCATGGTGCGCGTCACCACCT
The DNA here is from genome assembly GCF_020165765.1 of Mesorhizobium sp. B264B1B. Taxonomy (NCBI): domain Bacteria; kingdom Pseudomonadati; phylum Pseudomonadota; class Alphaproteobacteria; order Hyphomicrobiales; family Phyllobacteriaceae; genus Mesorhizobium; species Mesorhizobium sp. B264B1B. The sequence goes on along the minus strand of NZ_JAIUIS010000005.1, from coordinate 357,250 downwards.
GACCGGCATGGCGCATCAGATATTCAAGCAGGCGGAACTCGCGTGGCTGCAGCGTGATCTCGCGTCCGCCGCGCCTGACCGAATGCGAAAGCCGGTCAAGTTCGAGATCGCCGACGCGGTAGACGGTTTCGGCTTCCTTGGCGCTGGCCCGGCGGTTCAGCACCTCGACGCGGGCGAGCAGCTCGGAAAAGGCATAGGGCTTGGTCAGATAATCGTCGCCGCCGGCGCGTAGGCCGGTGACCCGATCGTCGACCTCGCCCAGCGCCGACAGGATCAGCACCGGCGTGGCGTTCCCCCTGGAGCGCAGGCCGGCGATGACCGAAAGGCCGTCGCGGCGCGGCATCATGCGGTCGATGACCATCACGTCGTAGTCGCCGGCATCGGCGAGCGCGAAGCCGGTCTCGCCGTCACCTGCGACATGCGCGGTGTGCCCGGCCTCGGTAAAGGCTTTCTGCAGATAATCCGCAGCCTCGCGATCGTCTTCTATGACGAGAATCTTCATAGGACCGTTATACGCGATTTCGCTGGAAGATTGAGTAGCCGGCATCTGCATTTTAGCCTTCGCCAAAGCGCATCGCGATCAAGATGATCCAGGCCGCGCGCGATAAAGTCTTGGTTCTCTGGTGTTACTGTCCCAGCATGCTGCCGGCATGCCGTTGCCACCAAAGCGCTCCGCTTGTTCGCTCAGCCTGAGCGCATGGTCTGCGGGTGAGTGCGGCAGCGGGCGATGGGAAGCCCGCTGCCGCCGGAGGGGAGCACGATGACTGACTAACGTGCTCGGCTCCATACTTCCCGTGCGGCGGCTCGGGGGTGTTTGAAACCGCCGCACTGGAAAAGTCGTTGTCAGCCCTTGGCGACGGGCAGCGCCACAAAGCGGTTGTTGTCGTCGCGGGTGATCTGCATCAGGACAGCCTTGCGCCCGGATTTCACCGCTTCGTCCATGGCCTTGGTGACGTCGTCGGTGCCGTTGACTTCCATCGAATTGACCGCGGTGATGATGTCGCCCGGCTGGATGCCACGGTCGGCGGCATCGCTGTCGGGATCGACATCGGTCACCACCAAACCCTTGCCGTTCTCGGATTTGGTGACGGTCAGACCGAGATCGGCGAGCGTATCGGCCTTGGCCGGAGCCGCAGGCTTGTCGTCGGCCGAGGCCTGCTTGTCGCTTGAAGGCAGCTTGCCGAGCTCGACCTTGACGCTCTGGCTCTTGCCGTCGCGCCAGACCGTGACGTCAACCGACTTGCCCGGCGAATAGGCGCCAATCAGGCGGGCGAGCTCCTTCGGCGAAGCAACATCCTTGCCGTCGACCTGGGTGATCACGTCACCTGCGGTAATGCCGCTCTTCTTGCCGGGGCCGTCGTCCTGTGCGCTGGATACCAGTGCGCCGTTGTTGGACTTCAGGCCGAGCGATTCGGCGATATCTGATGTGACCGGCTGGATCTCGACGCCGAGCCAGCCGCGCTGCACGGCACCGCTCTTCATCAGATCCTCGACGACCTGCTTGGCGGTCGAGGCAGGAATGTCGAAGGCGATGCCGACGCTGCCGCCGGAAGGCGAGAAGATAGCGGTGTTGATGCCGACCACCTGACCGCTGAGGTTGAAGGTCGGGCCGCCAGAATTGCCGCGGTTGACCGAGGCGTCGATCTGGATGAAATCATCATAGGGACCGGCGCCGATGTCACGGCCCCGCGCCGAGACAATGCCGGCGGTGACGGTGCCGCCGAGACCGAAGGGGTTGCCGACGGCCACGACCCAATCGCCGACCCGAACCTTGGAGTCGTCGGCGAAGTCGACATAGGTAAATTTGCCGCCACCCTCGACCTTGAGCACCGCGAGGTCGGTGCGCGGGTCGGTACCGACCAGCTTGGCGTCGAGTTCCTTGCCGTCATTGGTCACCACGGTGAAGGCGGTGCCCTCTTCGACGACATGGTTGTTGGTGACGAGATAGCCATCCTCGGAGATGAAGAAGCCCGACCCTTGAGCCACCGGGCGCGGCTCGCCATTACCGCGGTCACGATGCCCGAACCGGCGGTGGCCATCGTCGTTCTGGCCGCCCTGATCGCCAAACCCGCGGAATTCCTTGAAGAAGCGGCGCAGCTGCGGATTGTTGGGCAAATTGTCGAAACCGTCCTGGCCGTCGGAGCCGTCATCGGCGGTGGGCTGGACCTTGGCCTTGACCTTGACGCTGACCACGGCGGGCGAAACGCGCTCGACGACATCGGCGAAGCTGGGGACCTGCGGCGCCTCGACGCGCACGGCATCGGCCAGAACGGGGCTGGTTCCGCTGGTCAACGCACCAACGCCGATCGCGCCGGCAACGGCGACGGAAGCGACGGCAGCCAGGAGACGCTTGCGGGTGCGGGAATATGAATTGGGAGCAATATTCATGGGGTCTCGTATCCTCTTTTCGAAGGGACGCGCCTTGTCGGCATCCTGAGGAAGAGAATTAGAGCGGCGTACATTACGACGCCATTTCCGACGCATGAAACTTTGGTAATGTTGGCGAACGATCGCCGCCTGCGCTCAATCGCGGCGCAGGATCGCCTCCAGTGCCGCCCGCTCGTCGGCGGAGAGGGATTTTGTCGCCAGTGTCCGACGCGATCTCGCGCTGATCACGACGAACAGGCCGCCGGCCAAAAGCAGGATCACCGGCGTGCCCCAAAGCAGAGCGTTGCGCAGGTCGAAGCGCGGCTTCAGCAGCACGAACTCGCCGTAGCGCGAAACCACATAGTCCATCACCTGCTTGTCGGTATCGCCAGCGACCAGGCGCTGGCGCACCAGAACGCGCAGGTCACGGGCAAGGTCGGCATCGGATTCGTCGATCGACTGGTTCTGGCAGACCATGCAGCGCAGCCCTTCCGACAGCGCTCGCGCCCTCGCTTCCAGCGTCGGATCGGCAAGCATCTCGTCGGGCTTCACCGCCAGCGCCGTGCCGGCAAAGGACAGCGCCAGCACCATCACGAGCGACGCGATGGACAACTTCGCCTTCATGGCAGGCCCGCGGGGCTCATGGCGCCGGCCTGCTTGCGGCGGCGCGAGGGTGCGCCGACGCGCAGGCGCCTGTCCATCAGCGACATGGCCGCACCAACCATCATGACCAGACCGCCGCCCCAGATCAGCGTCACCAGCGGTTTCCACCACAGGCGCACCACGACCGATCCGTCATTGCCCTCGTCGCCGAGCGAAATGTAAAGCTGCGAAAGGCCCATCGTCCTGATGCCTGATTCCGTCGTCGTCGTCTGGCGTACCGGATAGAAGCGCTTGGCCGAGCTGATTTCGCCAACCGGACTGCCGCCGACGCCGATCAGTTGGAAGCGACCGCGATCCTCGCTGTAATTCGGTCCCTGCGCCGGATGGAGCCCGACGAAACGCAGAGTGTGGCCGGACAATTCGACGGTTTGCCCGGCATGCATCGACAGGATCTTCTCGGTGCCGAAGCAAAGCGTGCCGACGATGCCAAGCGTGGTCAGGCCAAGACCGAGGTGGGCAAGCGCTGTGCCGAAGACCGAGCGCGGCAGGCCGAGCAGGCGCCTGACCATGACCCTCGCAGCCACATTGCCGAACCCCGCCTTGACAGCGAGGTCGGTGAGAGCGCCGAGGATCAGCCAGACGGCAAGACCCACGCCAAGGGCTGCGAATACCGAAGCGCCGTTGATGAACAGGGCGGTGACCAGCGTTGCCAGAAGCGCCGCCGCGAAGGCCGCCATCAGGCGCTGCGCGACGGCGAAGACGTCGCCGCGCTTCCAGGCCAGCAGCGGCCCGAACGGAACCATGGCCAGCAACGGCACCATGAGCGGTCCGAAGGTGAGGTCGAAGAACGGCGCGCCGACCGAAATCTTGTCGGCCGAAAGGGCCTCGACGGCCAACGGATAGAGCGTACCGACGAGTACGGTGGCGGTGGCCGTGGTCAGGAACAAATTGTTCAGCACCAGCGCGCCTTCGCGCGAAACCGGATGAAAGAGGCCGCCGGCCGTCAGCCTCGAGGCACGCAGTGCAAACAGCGTCAATGATCCACCGATGAACAACGTCAGTATGCACAGGATGAAGATGCCGCGCGTCGGATCGGTGGCGAAGGCATGCACCGAGGTCAGGACGCCCGAACGCACCAGGAAGGTGCCGAGCAACGACAGTGAAAAGGTCAGGATGGCGAGCAGCAGCGTCCAGATCTTCAGTGCCGAACGCTTTTCCATGACGATGGCCGAATGGAGCAGCGCGGTGCCCGCCAGCCACGGCATGAAGGAGGCGTTCTCGACCGGATCCCAGAACCAGAAGCCGCCCCAGCCGAGCTCGTAATAAGCCCAGTACGAGCCCATGGCGATGCCGCCGGTCAGGAACATCCAGGCCACCAGGGTCCACGGCCGTACCCATCGCGCCCAGGACGCATCGATGCGTCCGTCGATGAGCGCGGCTACCGAGAACGAGAAACAGATCGAGAAGCCGACATAGCCGAGATAGAGCAGTGGCGGGTGCACTGCGAGGCCGAGATCCTGCAAAATGGGATTGAGATCGCGCCCTTCGATGGGCGCCGGCGAAAGCCTGGCGAAGGGATTGGACGTTGCCAGGATAAACAGGAAGAATGTCGCGCCGATCGCACCCTGCACGGCAAGCACGTTGGCGCGTAGCGTCGCCGGCAGGTTGGAGCCGAAGGCGGCGACCAGCGCACCGAAGAAGGTCAGGATCAACACCCAGAGCAGCATCGAGCCTTCGTGATTGCCCCAGGTTCCAGTGATCTTATAGATCATCGGCTGCAGCGAATGGGAATTTTCCCAGACGCTGGCGACCGAGAAATCGGAGCTCGCATAGGCGCTGACCAGTGCGGCGAAGGACAGCGCCGTCAGGGCAAAGCCGGTGATCGCGACGGGAGCGCCGACCGCCATCAGGCGCTGATTGTTGGTGCGGGCGCCAAACAGCGGCACCACCGTCTGCACCAGCGCCAGCGCGAAGGCCAGGACCAGCGCGAAATGTCCGGTCTCAACCATGATCGCCAACCCGGCTATATCGAGCCTGCCTATTCACTCTTGCTCTCCTGCCAAACGCCCTTGGCCTTCAGCCCATCGGCCACTTCCTTGGGCATGTAGCGCTCGTCGTGCTTGGCCAGAACGCTGTCGGCCACAAAGACGCCATCCGGGCCGAACGTGCCCTCGGTAATGACCCCCTGCTCCTCGCGAAATAGGTCAGGCAGGATGCCTGTATAGGTGACCTTGACCGATTTATGGGTGTCGGTCACAGAAAACGCCACTGTCGCCCCCTGCCCGCGCTGGATCGTGCCTTTTTCCACCAGGCCGCCCAGCCTGATGCGCTGGCCCGGCTGAACCGTCGCCGTGGCCAGATCGGCGGGCATGTAGAAATAGGACGCCTTCTGGCCGAGCGCATAGAATGTCAGGCCGGTGGCGGCGCCGAGGAAGGCCAGGCCGCCCGCGATCACCGACAATCGTTTCTGTTTGCGTGTCATTGTCCGGTCCAGCCCTATTGCGTCGCCGTCAGGCCGAGCGAAGCGGCAAAAGCGGTGAATTTCCTGGCTTCGTCACTGTCGGCTCCAAAGACGGCAATAGCTCGGCTCAGCGCCTCGCGCGCCTGGTCGGCCTTGCCCAGCACGATGTAGGAACGAACGAGCCGCATCCATCCTTCCGGGTCGCGCGGATTCTGCCGCAGCTTCTCGTCGAGCCCGGCGACCATGGTGTTGATCATGGCTTCCCTGTCCTGCGGCGACATCGATGAAGCGGCATCGATATCGCCTGCGGTCGGTCCGTTTGCCGGCTCGCTCGAAGCGACGCCTGCATTGCCGGCGCCGGAACTATCGGACTTGGCCAGCGCCTGCTCGATCGCGCCGCGCCATGGCGAATCCTTCGGCAGCGTGCCCAGCATCGCCTGCCAGGCCGCGGCCGCCTCCTTGCTGCGGCCCTCCTGCGCCAAGGCCATAGCCAGGTAGAAGCCGGCCTTGGCATTGGCCGGGTCAAGTTTCAGGGCCGCCTCAAAGGCCTCCTGGGCATCCGCCGAAACGATGCCGCCGGCCGCGCTGGCGATCGCCTCGCCGAGACCGGCCCGGCGAACAGCGCTGTCGCCGTCGAGGCGAATGGCGTTGCGATAGGCGGCGACCGCGTCGGAAAAGCGCTGCATGCGCAGATAGACCGGCGCCAGCACGTCCCATCCCCTGCCGTCGGACGGATTGGCGGCAAGATGGGCTTCGGCGCGAGCCACAAGTTCGTCGACCGAGCTGTCGGCCGGATTCTTGGCCAAGCGCTCGCTGAGCGGCTGCGAGGGCAGATCAGGCGAGCCGATGTTGATGTAGAGGCCCCAACTGACCAGCGGCACCGCCAGCACGGCCGCGGTGGCGACAAGCCGCGTCGCGACGGATGTGCGTCCGACGGATGCGCTGCCGGCCTGGTCCGCATTGTCGAGGCGAAGGATGCGCCGGGCGATCTCGGCGCGCGCCTCATCGGCTTCGGCAGGCTTGATCAGGCCACGGGCGGCGTCGCGGTCGAGTTCGGACAGTTGATCGCGATAAACTTCCAGATCGTGCTCGCCGCTCGAAGACGCGCTTCTGGCGCCACCGGCCAGCGGCAGCAGCACCGCCAGGCTGGCGCCCAGCGTTAGGATTGCGGCTATGACCCAGAACAGCATGGTTCTTCCAATAACGTCAGAGCCTTGCCCTGCCAACACAAGCATACTGCGACGCTTTGACGGCGGGCGCGCCGCATATCCTTCATCGACATCAACCGGCCGGGTCCGAAATGGACCGGCTAGCCTGTCAGGTGAGCGGCGTCCAACTGCCATCGGCGTTGCGGCAAGCCGTTCCACGCGCCGTGACCCCTGCCCCGCCGATAAAGACGGTCTGCGTGTACTGGCGGCAGTCCTGTGAGCCGACGCGGTAGGGCTGAGCCGGAACCACTTCGCCATAACGAGACGCCTGGGTGCCCTTCCACGTCACCTTCTGGCCGCTCGTGGTGTATTCGAGCGCCTTGTATTCAGCCTCGAGCGCGCTGCGCTTTTCGGCGTCGCTAAGCCCGCTGCCGATCGACCCGCCGATGAGGCCGCCGCCCATCGCAGAGATAATCGTCGTGGCGACTTTGCCGCCGCCGGATGGCGTCGAGGCCGGCGTCGCAGCGATGGTGGGAGCCTTGCCGCCCAAGGTGGTGCAGCCAGAAACGGCCATCAATGCGGAAACAAGCGCGACGCGAATCTTCATGCCAACAACCGGTTTTCTTGAGCTGGAGCCTGTCATGGATGAGCCGGGGGCCGCGTCATCGGAGAAGTCGGCGAGCCTATAATGTTGATATTTGTCGGAAATTTGGCCGTTGGGCCCGCTACGGAGCCAATCGGTGCGCCGCCATAACATGCCCAGCCCGTCAATGTCGATCGGCCGGGGAAAGGCATCACTGAAGGCTCCGCAATCGCACTACCGCCTTCAATCCGCCCATGCCGGACCGTTCGAGCAGCAGTATGCCTCCATACTCGTTGACGAGGTCGGCGACAATGGCCAAGCCGAGACCCGTGCCCGGCTTGGTCTCGTCCAGGCGTCGTCCGCGTTTCAACGCTTCGCGCGCTTTTTCCTCGGGTATGCCCGGTCCGTCGTCTTCGATGGCGATCTCGAACATGTTGTCGTCCTTGTCACCCACGGGAACGACGGAAATCGAAACCGCGCTCTTCGCCCATTTCATCGCGTTTTCGAGCAGATTGCCGAGCAACTCCTCGAGGTCCTCGCGCTCGCCGGCAAAGACGATCTCGATCGGCGGCAGCGACAACGACAGGTTGGTCTGCGGATTGAGCTTCTGCAAGACCCTGACCATGCGCTGCACCAACGGCGCTATCGGCGTGCGATAGACGACGCTGTCGCGCTGCGCCGCGACGCGGGCGCGCTGGAGATAGTGATCGACCTGCTTCTGCATGGAAGCGGCCTGTTCGGCGATCAGTTGCCCCTTGGCGCCACCAAGCGCCCGCCCCTCGTTGAGCAGCACCGCCAGCGGCGTCTTCAGGGAATGGGCGAGATTGCCGACCTGAGTCCGCGAGCGCTCGACGATACGCCGGTTGTTCTCGATCAAGGCATTGGTTTCGTTGGCAAGCGGTTCAATCTCGGCTGGAAACTGGCCGTCAAGTCTTTGCGCGGTGCCTTCGCGCACCATGGCGAGCGCGTTCCTGACCCTTCGTAGCGGTTGCAGGCCGAGCAGGATGGCGATGGCGTTGATGGCGATCATGCCGACGCCGAACAGGGAAAGGTAGGTCAGGAGGCGGCGCTGGAAGGTGGCGATCTCCTGTTCCAGTTCGGTCTTGTTGCCCATGACGCGAAAGCGGGCGGCGCGGTTCTTGGCATCGAGAACGAATTCGCTCTCGAACACGACCAACTCCTCGCCATCGATGCCTTGCGCCGCGTAGCTGCGCTGGAAATTGGCGTTGAAGGGAACGTCCGCCACATCGGGCGACGGGATCGTCCTGGTCATCGACGATGAGTGGAGATTGCCGTGCACGCCTTCCGAAGCGGGTTCGACGGACCAGTACCAGCCCGAATTCGGTTCCGAGAAGCGGAGGTCGCCGAGATCCGGAGCGCCGGTGAGCGCGCCGGTGTCGGAAATGCCGATGGAGCCGATCAGGTTGAACAGATGCGCAGAAAGCAGGCTGTCGAAACCGCGCTCGCTGGCCTGGCGGTAGAGCGTGGTAATGAGGGTGAAAATGACGATGAGGGTCAGGATCGCCCAGACCGTGGAAAAGGCGATGACGCGGAACGTCAGCGAGCGCGGCCACAGGCGCAGCGAGAGCCGCTTGCTCACGGTTGGGTTGGTAGGGAGCGGTTCCGCCTTACGCCTCCGGCTCACGCATGCGATAACCCATGCCGCGCACGGTTTCGATCATGTCGATGCCCATTTTCTTACGGAGCCGTCCGACAAACACCTCGATCGTGTTGGAATCGCGGTCGAAATCCTGGTCGTAGAGATGCTCTACCAGTTCGGTCCGCGAGACGACCTCGCCCATGTGATGCATCAGGTAGGCAAGCAGGCGGAACTCATGCGATGTCAGCTTCAACGGCACGCCGGCGACATCGGCCTTCGAGGCCTTGGTGTCGAGGCGTAGCGGCCCGCAGGTCAGTTCGGATGAGGCGTGGCCGGCGGCGCGGCGGATCAGCGCCCTGACCCGCGCCAGGACCTCCTCGATGTGGAACGGCTTGGTGACATAGTCGTCCGCGCCGGCGTCGATGCCGGAGACCTTGTCGCTCCAGCGGTCGCGGGCGGTCAGGATCAGCACCGGCATCTTGCGGCCGCCGCGCCGCCAGCGCTCGACCACGCTGATGCCGTCCATCTGCGGCAGGCCGATGTCGAGCACGACCGCGTCGTAGGGCTCGGTGTCACCGAGAAAATGGCCCTCCTCGCCGTCATATGCCCGGTCGACGACATAGCCGGCGTCGACCAGCGCATCCGATATCTGCCGGTTGAGATCCTTGTCATCCTCGACGACCAGTACGCGCATGCGAAGACCACTGCCTGTTGACCGATTGCTTCAGCTATAGGCCGATTCCGCCGGCCTGGGAAACGACGGGGGTCAGTTCTGCGGGACGACGATCTCGGAGCGGCGCGGACGCTGCCCGTTCTTGCCCGGAACGAGCACGACGATGACGCAGACCGGCTGCCCGCCTCGCGTCGACTGCGAGGCCTTGGCAAGCGTCCCGCCATTCTGCTCGGCCACCTGCTGGCCGATCGCGTAGCAGTCGGCCGCCGCCACGACAATCGATTCATCCTGCGCGGCTGCCGGCGCAACGCTTGCCGGCACCGCAAGCAGCCCGGCGCAGAGCGCCAGGGTCGCGGTTCGGAAATGGGAGCGAAGCGTTCTCATGGCCAGCGTTGTAACGCATCGGCGCTGAACGTGAAATGAACGGTGATCGCCGCTGAAACCATGCTCGCCACCCCTGCAATGCGAGACAAACAAATTGAGATTTCACCGCCCAACCCGATGAAACCCATGAAGTTCCAGTCTAGACTCCGTTTCGTTCATATTGAAAGCGCGCGTCAGGCGTTTTCCTGGGTCAGCGCCCGAAAACGCAGCAGGCCGTGATGGACAAGCAGTTCCTCGTCATACCGCGCCTCGCTGAATTCGAGCGACAGGCGTGTCTGGCCGCGAGCACCGACCTCCAGCACCGCGTCGGCAAGGCGCGCCTCGATGGCATCCATGATAGCCCGCGTTTCGGCTTCGCCATGGGCCTTCGACCAGACATGCAGCGTAATAAGTTGATCGTCGCGGTTCTCGGCGCCAGTGTCCCAGTCAAAGGCGCAAGTCTGGCCGCATGTGACATAGGGAAAGGCGACGTTGTCGGTTGGTTGTTCGCGCAGTCCGGCGCCGCCCAGCAGAGCCGACAGGGACGGATCGCTTTTTAGCCTCAGAAACAGTGCCTGTTGCAAATCGCCGGGCGCCGTCATCGTTTCTCCCTCACCCGGTGCGCTATCGACCCTGCTCGCCAGAAGCTCTTCCGCACTCCAGACGCTTTGCCATATAAAGCCATTTACCGAACGAACACGATTGCCGATTCGTTGTCACGATGATGAATGTCGATGATCTCGAAAATACGACTTCCCGACAATCTCGTCAGCGACGATGAATAGCGGGTACCCTTTGCGAACCGCAAGCATCAGCAACGCCCGGCAGCGCCGCATTTCCTAATTTCAGGAGCTGATCATGCTCGATCCAGAAAAGGCCAGGGCCGCGTCGCGCCTCCTGGTAGGCCATTGGGACAAGGGCACCCGCCTCGACGCTATACCCGAGGAATTGCGGCCGAAGACGCGGGCCGAAGGCTACGCCATCCAGTCGCACGTCATGGATCGCTCAGTGGCTCCGCTCTTCGGCTGGAAGATCGCGGCAACCAGCCTGGCCGGCCAGCGGCATATCAACGTCGACGGCCCGATGGCCGGGCGCCTCCTCGCCGAGAAGGCGGTCGAGGTTGGAGGCTCCGTTTCCCTGGCGACAAGCAAGATGCGTGTCGCCGAGATCGAATTCGCGTTCCGGTTCGGCCGTCAGTTGCCGCCTCGCCCGGCGCCTTATGAAATCGGTGATGTAGTGGACGCCGTGGCGAGTTTGCATCCGGCGATCGAAATACCGGACTCCCGCTATGACGATTTCTGCGCTGTCGGCGCGCCGCAGCTCATCGCCGACAATGCCTGCGCCAATCTGTTCGTCATCGGCGAGGCGGCGGAAGACGATTGGCGTGACGTAGATTTCGCGAAGCACCCGGTGGCCGCTTCTGTCTCTGGAAGGTCGCAGCATATCGGATCAGGAGCAGCCGTGTTGGGCGATCCGCGTGTTGCGCTGACCTGGATCGTCAACGAATTGTCGGGGCTGGGTATAACGCTCCAGCCGGGGCAAGTGGTGATAACCGGCACCTGCGTGACGCCGATAAATGTCGAGGCCGGCGACGAAGTCATCGGCGATTTGGGCAGGTTCGGCCGGGTCTCGGTGCGCTTCTGCTAGCAGTTTTACCCCTGTGACAATCCCCTGAGGCAGACAGGCCCCCGGTCATTGTCCTCCACGCAGCCGCACCACAACGCTGCGCACTGCAAGCACCAGCACGGTGATGACGATCAGGATCACTGAAAGGGCCGCGATCGCCGGGTCGATATTGTCGCGCAGACCCATCCACATCAACCTGGGCAGCGTGATGGCGTTGACCGAGGTGATGAACAGCGTGACGCCGATTTCCTCCCAGGAGAGCACGAAGGACAGCAGTGCCGCGGTGACGATGCCGAATTTGATGTTGGGCATGATGATGCGCGTGGCGCGCTCCCAGACGCTGGCGCCAAGGCCACGCGCTGCGAGGTCGATACGGCGGTCAAGCTGGCTGAGGGAGACCAGGATCAGCACCGTGGCGAAGGGCACCGTCATCACCGAATGCGCCATGGCCACACCCAGCCAGGTGTCGTAGCCGAAAAAGGAACTGACGCCGGAGATCGAGGTGAGCAGGAAATAGAGCGTCACCGCCGAGACCACCGGCGGCACCACCATCGGCAACAGCACGAAGCCGACCAGAGCCGCGGTGAAGCGCGGCTGGAACATCCACACGCCAAGGCTGAAGCACAGTGCCAGCACCGTCGAGATAACACTGCTGACGATGCCGATCCTGATCGAGAGCAGGATGGACTGAAGCCAGCGCGGATCCTCGACCAGCGAGCGGTAGTGGCGCAGCGACAACTCGCCCGTCGGCATCGCCAGCATCCGGCTGGGCGTCAGCGAGACCGGGATCACGGCCAGCAGCGGCAGGAGCAGGAACAGCGCCACCATGACGGCGAGGGCAAGCGAGACGGGACCGGGGCGATAGGTCGGCATAGGCTACACCAATTGCTTCGGTCTGACGTAGCGGAAGAGCAGCGCCATCAGGATGCCGACGAACAACACCAGCACCACGCTGATGGCAGCACCCAGCCCCCAGTCCGGGCTCTGGAAGATGCGGAGATAGATCAATTCGGCGATCATGACGCTGCGGCCACCGCCAAGGATCGCCGGCGTAACGAAGAAGCCGAGCGAGAAGACGAAGACGATCAGCGCGGAGCCGATGATGCCGGAGCGCGTCATCGGCACGAACACCGTCCAGAAGGTGCGCATGCGGCTGGAACCCAGCCCGCGCGCGGCGAGCAGCACACGCTCGTCGAGGCTGCGCATGGAAGACGCCAGCGGAAAGACGGCGAAAGGAATGAGGAAGTGCGTCATGCCGACGATGACGCCGAATTCGTTGCGCACCAGCGTCAGCGGTTCGCCAATGAAGCCGATCGACTGCAGCCAGGTGTTGATCAGGCCGCGGTTGGAGAGAAGCGCCACCCAGCCGAAGGCGCGCGTCAGCACCGATATCCAGAACGGCACCAGGATGCAGAATTCGGCCAGCACCCGCTGCGCCGGGCTGCCGCGCACCCAGACCACGGTGATGGCGTAGGCAGCGGCAACCGACACAACGGTGACGATCGCCGCGATGCGCAGCGTGCGGACGAACACCGACTGTACCAGCGGGTCGGTTATCAGCGCGCCGTACTGGCCAAGCCCCGGCGTCGGCAGTGTGAAGCTCCACTTCACCACGCCGAGGAACGGCCAGGCATAGGCGAGGCCAAGGAACAGGAGCAGCGGCGCCATCAGCAGCGCCGCGCCCATCCTATCCGAGAGAACGCCTCTCATGTCAGCCCAGCGCCGGTCAGGCGGAGATGATCTTGGTATATTCGTCCAGCGCCGCCCCGTAATTCTTGGCGTACCAGTCCATGTCGAGCGGGATCTGCTTCTTCATGTTCTCGGGATCGACCGGGTTGATGCGCTTCTTGTCGGCGGGAACCAGAGCGTCGGCAGCCGGGTTGGCCGGGCCCTGACCGAGCTTGTCGAACATGACAAGCTGCTTTGCAGGGTCCTGCGCGCTGGCGATGAACTTCATCGCCGCGTCCTTGCCGCCGGGGTTGTTCTTCAACACGGCCAGTGCGCCGGGCGAAATCAGGCCCTGGTCCCAGATGAACTTGATCTGACCGCCCGAATCCTGCTCGATCAGCGAGGCTCGCGTCGACCAGACGATCGCCATCGAGGCTTCGCCGTTGAGCAACACGCTCTGGCTTTCCGCGCCGCCGCCCCAATAGGCGACGACGTTCTCCTTGAACGCGGCGATCTTGTCATGCGCGCGCTTGAGGTCGAGCGGATAGAGCGACGCCGGCGCGATGCCGTCGGCGAGAAGAGCCGCCTCCCAGCTCGACACGCCCCATTTGTAGAGGGAGCGCTTGCCGGGGAATTTCTTCACGTCGAAGAAATCGGCCATGCCGGTCGGGGCATTGCTGCCGTATTTCTGCGAATCGTAGGCGATCACATAGGAGAAGAAATAGGTCGAGGCGGCGTAATCCCAGCCGAAACCCGGCCGCATCTTCTTCTTGTCGACTATTGTGTAGTCGATCGGCTCGAGCATGCCTTGCGCGCCAAGCGTGATGGCCGAGAACGGGTCGACGTCGACAAGATCCCAGGTCGGCGCACCGCTTTTAAATTGTGCCGCGATGGCCCCTTCGGTCGGGCCGGAGCCATCCATCTTGACGGTGATGCCGGTGTCCTTGGTGAAAGCCTGGCCATAGGCGGCGTCGTAAGCCGTGATGGCGTCGCCGCCCCAGTTGACCAGCACCAGTTCCTTCGCGGCGGCGAAGGACTTGGTCGAGCGCAGCAGCAGCGGCGTGCCGGCAAGCACGAGGCCTGCAAGTTGCGTGAATTGCCGGCGCGAGATCTCACCGCGCCTTGTCCTTTCGGAGAGCGTTTCGATGGCCTGTTTCTTGGTATCGTTCATGTTAGTTCCCCTTTGTTTTCGTTGATCGAATCCGGAATCCGGTGCGGCGAATTCAGGCCGCGCCGGTGCTCATTGCCCTCCGTCCGGAAGGAGGAAACCCTTTTCCGCCGGCCAGGTCAGCCAGACGGAATTGCCTTTGCTGAGTGCCGCGGCCGCGACCTCGTTCGGCACAGAGACGGTCACCTTCGCACCTTGGCGTGTCGTAAGGTCGAGTTTGGTCGCCGCGCCCAGATAGGTCGATCCGATCGCGGTGGCAGCTATGCCGTTCTCGCCTGCCGCCGCCTCGCGCGCTATCGACATATGTTCTGGCCGGATCGCCAGGATGGCATTGCCATCCACTGCTTCGGCGTTGCCGCGCAGCTTGATTGCCCGGTCTTCGCAGAGCGCGGTCGCGCCATGGTCGGCGACGCGCACGCCCTTCAGCGGCAGCATATTGATCTCGCCCAGGAACTCGGCGACGAAGCGGTTGGCGGGCCGGTCATAGACCTCGTCAGGCGCTCCGACCTGCAACAATTTGCCATGGTTGAAGATGGCGACACGCGAGGACAGCGCCAGCGCCTCGCTCTGGTCGTGGGTGACGAAGACGAAGGTGGTGCCGGTCTCCTGGTGCAGGCGCTTCATCTCGGCCTGCATCTGGCCGCGCAGGCTCTTGTCGAGCGCCGAGAACGGCTCGTCGAGCAAAAGCACGCCCGGCTCGAACACCAGCGCGCGGGCCAGCGCCACGCGTTGTTGCTGGCCGCCGGAAAGCTGCGCCGGCAGCTTCTTCTCGTGGCCGAGCAGACCGACGCGCTCTATCATCTCGCCGACGCTACGCTTGATCTCGGCGGCAGATTTCTTGCGCACCTTGAGGGGAAAGGCGATGTTTTGCTCGACGCTCATATGCGGGAAGAGCGCATAGCCCTGGAACACCATGCCGGCGGCGCGCTGCTCGGCCGGCCGGTCGGTAATGTCGACGCCGTCGCTGAACAGGCGGCCCTCGCTGGGCTGCAGGAAGCCGGCCAGGATCATCAGGAAGGTGGTCTTGCCGGAGCCGGAGGGGCCGAGCAGCGTCAAAAACTCGCCGCGGCCGATATTGAGCGTCAGATTGTCCAGCGCACGGAACGAGCCGAAGCTCTTGCCGATCCCGTTCGCCTTGATCTCTGCGGCCCGGCCGGGTTGCTGCATCCTGCCTCTTCCTTGGTGGCTGGGGGAAATCGTAGGCAGCGCGAAGGCTCACCGCAACCGAATAGTTTTCGCCTGATCGGCAAATTTGATTCATCTATGGCGAATGCCGGCGACGCTGGAGCCGCGAAATTCACCTCTCCTGGGGGAGATCAGTTGATCTCAATATGTCCGCAACCTGTTCTCCGATAGCTTCGACCTCAACCATCCCCCAAACGCCTCCAGCACAGGGTGACCCGCCTTGGCGTGCTCGGAAACCAGGAAATAGGAACGCGGCGACGGGATCGAGGTCTCGAACGGCTTGACCAGCCGGCCCTCACTCAGCGCCCGGCGGCTGGTCAGCTCGTCCCCCATGGCGATGCCCTGGCCGGCAATCGCCGCCGAGAAAACGAGGTTCATGTCGGAAAAGAAGATGCCGCCCTCGGTGTCGGGGTTCTCGACCTTGGCCAGCGCCAGCCAGCGCGCCCAGTCCTCCGTATCGCCAAGATGCAGCAGGTTGGCGCGCAGGACGTCGGCGGGCTTGGAAAAGCCGCCCACTTTGTTGAGTAGCGTCGGGCTGCAGAGCGGCGTGAACGAGATATCGCACAGCAGTTCCACCACGCGGTTCGGCCAGTTGCCGACGCCAAAGGCAATGAAGGCGTCGGCGTCCGGATTGCTGACGTCGTCGAGCCGCCGGGGCGTCAGTATGCTCAGCGCCACGTCCGGATACATCTGCCGGAACTCGCCGATATGGGTGCACAAGAACAGCGAGGCGAAGCCTGGTGTGCATGAGACTGCGAAGGAGCCGCCGACCCCGGTGCCGGCGTTTTGCGCCACCGCGTCGCCGAGCACGGTCAGCGCCTTGCGCACGTCCGCGGCATAGCGCTGGCCGCGCGGCGTCAGCGCCACGCCCTTGCCGATGCGCTCCAGCAGATCGAAGCCGAGGTCGCGTTCGAGCAAGCGCAATTGATGGCTGACCGCACTGCGGGTGAGGTGCAATTCGTCGGCGGCGCGCCAGACGCTGCCATGACGGGCGAAACTGTCGAGGGCGCGCAGCGCCTGCGTCGATGGAATTCTCAAGAGGTGAACCGAATTTGCACGAACCGGGAAAACATATCACTTTTTGGCAAGCCGCTTCACTGCTTTCTTTGGCGCATGGAAAAACCGGTGACGACATCGGCGCAAGAAACCGCTCTTGCCTGCCTCGACGGCATCCAGCCGCTGCTGTCGGCCTGGACGCGCACCATCTTCGACTTCGGCGAGACCGCCTGGCGCGAGTACCAGTCGGCAGATTGGTATGTCGATCGGCTGAAGCGCGAGGGGTTTGCGGTCGAGGAAGGCTCCGCGGGCATGCCGACGGCCTTCTGCGCCCACTGGACCAATGGAGACGGTCCGACCATCGGCATGTATGCCGAATATGACGCCGTGCCCGGCAACTGCCAGAACGCTGCCACGGTGAAGCGGCCCCGCCCAGGGCTCGGCTCCGAAGCCGGCGGCCATACCGATCCGCACTCGGGCCTGGGCATGGCCAGCCTGGGCGGTCTGCTCGCCACAAAGGCCGCCATGCAGCGCCACGGCATTGCAGGCACGCTGCGCTTCACCGGCGAGCCGGCGGAGAAGGTGCGCGGCTCGAAACCGATCCATGCAGCCAAAGGCTATTATGACGGCCTTGCCGGCATGATCTCCTTCCATCCCTTCTACATGCTGCCGCTCTGCAACACTGCGCGCTGGGACACCCATTGCGGCGCTGCCTACGCGATGATCTATCGCTTCATCTGCGATGAGCCCGAGAATTGGGCACGCGCCGCCGGCGACGGCGCCCCGATCCCGCAGGCACATTCGGCGGTTCGCGCGCCCGGCGCCAACGACGCGCTGATGACGATGTACATAGCCTCCAAGGCGCTGCGCGATTCCATGCTGCCGCACCAGGGCGGCTGGTCGATCAGCGAGGCGATCCTGACGGCGGGCCAGGCCACCGCCGACAATCTGCCGGCAGGCCTTGCCGAGATCCAGTACATGATCCGTGTTCCGACCATCGCCATGGCCGAGCAGGTCACCGCCGTGCTCGACCGAAACGCCTCGGCCGCCGCCGCGATCAGCGGCTGCCGCTACGAACGGCACTGGGTTTCGAAGTCGCGGCCGGGGCTGGCCAATCATGCCATGGCCGGGATCGCCTATGAGGCGTTGGCGAGCGTCGGCCCGCCCCGCTGGGACGAGGCGGCGAAGAAGATCGCCCGCGAGATCCAGGTCAATGCCGGTGGGGTGGCGAGCGAAAACCCCTTCATCGACGAGCTGGAGCGGCTGATTGCACCACAGGAGGCAGAGGCGATCCTGCGCCGCGACCTGCCGCCGTCGCAGGTGAACTCGACCTCGGACGACTACACCGATATGAGCTGGCACGCGCCGACGGCGCGTTTCTATGTCGCCCGCCCTGCCCTGCGTTCGGCAAACGGTCATGTTTTTCCAGCTTGGGCGATGAACGCGCTGGGTGGCATCCCGGCGACCATCGACCCGATGGTCATCTGCGCGGCGAAGACCGTCGCGCTATCCGCCCTTCGCCTGCTGGAAGACAAGGCCGCGCGCGACATGGCGATGGACGAGTTCGTCACCCGAACCGGCGGCGGCATTGGCGGTTCGACCTGGATCGCCCCGCTCTGCGACTACGATCCGCCCATCAACTTCCGCTGGCCGGAATATGTCACCACGCCGCGCGGCCGCGACTGGTGGATACCAAGCAAGCAATGACCGCAAACGCCCATACGAGGAGAACCGCATGACCGTTCATGACCGCATCATCGCCGAGCCGTTTTCGCTGCAGCGCCGCAACCCGGCCGGCGGCACCAAGCCGCTGACATCATGGGGTTTCGCCAACGAGACCGACGTCTTGACCGACGTGCTGCTCGGCTCGCCCAATTTCCTGCGCCATCTCTCGACCAGCTCCCTGTCGCGCAAGCACCTGCGCGAGGCGCCCTGCAACATCCAGATCGCGCAGGCACAACACAAGGATCTGGTCGCGGCCTACGAGCATTTCGGCGTCAACATCCACTGGCACGAGCCGACGCCGGAGCTGCCGATGCAGGTCTACTCCCGCGATTCCAGCGTAATGACGCCGTACGGCGCCATCATCACCGCCATGGCCAATTGGTGGCGGCGCGGCGAGAATTACGCCGCCATCCGCACCTATGAAAAACTCGGCATCCCGATCTACGACATGGTCACCGCAGGCACCTTCGAGGGCGGCGATTTCAACGTCATCGAGGATGGCGTGGTGCTGATCGGCTGCGGCGGCGCCCGCACGCAGGAAGAAGGCGCCCGGCAGGTGCAGGCCTGGTTCGAAAAAGAGGGTTGGGAAACACGAATCGCCTTCATCGACGAGTACTATGTCCATATCGACCTGATGGTGGTGCCGATCGCGGAAAAGCTCACCGCCGTCTGCCTCGCCTGCACCGAGCCGGGGATCGTCGACTGGCTGAGGGGCAAAGGGCACGAGATCATCGACGTGCCGTTCCAGGACACGATGGCGCTCGGCTGCAACTTCATGTCGCTGGGCAAGGACAGGGTGATCGCGCCGACATCCAGCCAGTCGCTGATCGGTCAACTCAAGGCGCGCGGCTTCGAAGTGGCGGCCGTCGACATGAGCGAGATCTCCAAGACCGGCGGCGGCATCCACTGCATGGCGCAGGCGTTGAAGCGCGAGGCGGCCTGAGCCCGGAACGGCAACCCCATCTTCGCCCGCCTGATCAGCGTCAGGCGGGTGAATGGCGGTTTGTACCGCCCCCATCAACAAACCCTGCAGGTGTGTCCTCGCCACCCTTGTGGGCGTCCGCAAATGGATGAATAGTCAGGGCGGCGTCGCCCTGAAACTGCCCGCTTGGTTTTCAGGCCGCGCCATAGCCGTCCGGGTTTTTGAATGGTCAGTCCTGAACCACGCAAGAGAAGAGGTGCGATCGCCGCCCGGCTGCTGGCGCTCGACGCATGGATCGATTCTTCTCTCTACGAGATCGGGTTCAAGGCGCGCCAGTTCTGGGAGGGCGCGACGATTTTCTCCCGGCGTTTCCGCGTCAACGGCTGGCGCCGTGGCATCGTCGAGCTTTTGAGCGAAGGTTTCACGCTTGGCGCCGGCGGCATCGTCGTCATGCTGGCGCTGGCTATTCCCGCCTTCCAGGACACGGCCGGCGACTGGCGCGCCCAGGGCGACTTCGCCGTTACCTTCCTCGACCGTTATGGCGACGAGATCGGCCAGCGCGGCATCATCCAGCGCGATTCCGTGCCGGTCGACGAAATGCCGGACCACGTCATCAAGGCGGTGCTTGCCACCGAGGACCGGCGCTTCTTCGACCATTACGGCATCGACGTTCTCGGCCTGTCGCGCGCAATCTTCGAAAATGTGCGGGCAAACTCGGTCGTCCAGGGCGGCTCCAGCATCACGCAGCAGCTGGCCAAGAACCTGTTCCTGACCAATGAGCGCACCTTCGAGCGCAAGATCAAGGAAGCCTTCCTGTCGCTGTGGCTCGAAGCCAATCTGTCGAAGAAGGAAATCTTGCAGCTCTATCTCGACCGCGCCTATATGGGCGGCGGCACGTTCGGCATCGAGGCGGCGGCGGACTTCTATTTCGGCAAGAGCGTCAAGGACCTCAATCTCGCCGAGGCGGCGATGCTTGCAGGCCTGTTCAAGGCGCCGACCAAATACGCGCCGCACATCAACCTGCCGGCGGCGCGCGCGCGCGCCAATGTGGTGCTGTCCAATCTCGTCGATTCCGGCTTCATGACCGAGGGCCAGGTGCTGCAGGCAAGACTGCATCCGGCCGATGTCGTCGACCGCGGCGAACAGAAGAGCCCCGATTATTTCCTCGACTGGGCCTTCGACGAGGTCAAGAAGATCGCCAAGCCCGGCCAGCACTCGCTGGTGGCGCACACCACCTTCGACGCCAACATCCAGAAGGCGGCGGAAGAGTCGGTGGAGTTCCACCTGCGCCAGTTCGGAAAGGAGTACAACGTCACCGAAGGGGCCGTGGTGGTCATCGAGACCAACGGCGCGGTGCGCGCGATCGTCGGCGGCCGCGACTATGGCGCCAGCCAGTTCAACCGCGCCACCAAGGCGCTGCGCCAGACCGGTTCCTCCTTCAAGCCCTATGTCTACGCAACGGCTATGGAGCACGGCTTTACGCCGAATTCGATCGTATCAGGCGGGCCGATCAGCTGGGGCAACTGGTCGCCGCACAATTACGGTGGCGAGTCGGCGGGCAAGGTCCCGCTGATCGTGGCCATGGCCAAGTCGATCAACACGGTGCCCGTGCGGCTTGCCAAGGACTATCTCGGCATCGGGCCGATCAAGGCGATGGCGGAATCATTCGGCGTGGAATCGCCGCTCGAAGCGCACAAGACCATGGTGCTCGGCACCTCGGGCATGACCGTGATGGACCAGGCGACGGGCTACAGCGTGTTCGCGCAGAACGGCTTCGTCGGCTCCAGGCATGGCATCACGCAGCTCGTCACCCGCACCGGCGAGGTGGTCTACGATTTCGCCAAGGATGCGCCGCCGCCGCATCGCGTGCTGTCCGAGCAGGCGCTGAAATCGATGAACACCATGCTTGTCGCGGTACCGGCGATGGGTACCGCCAGGCGCGCGCAGATCCCCAACATCGTCGTCGCCGGCAAGACCGGCACGACGCAATCCTACCGCGATGCCTGGTTCGTCGGCTTCACCGGCAACTACACGGCGGCCGTCTGGCTGGGCAACGACGATTTCACGCCGACCAAGAACATGACAGGCGGCTCGCTGCCGGCGATGGTGTGGCAGCGGCTCATGGTCTATGCGCATCAGAACATCGACCTCAAGCCTATCCCCGGCATCGACAAGCCCTTCGTCGACGAGGAGATCGCGGCCAAGGCCGCGGAAGCGCAGAAGAAGAGCGAGGAACAGGCAGCGGCCGATGCCGCCGCCGAACGGCCGCCGGTGCTGTCCAGCCGGACGACACAGACGCTCAGGGACATGACCCACCTGTTCGAAACGGCGCGCAGGCTCGGTGCATCGGCTCCGCCCGAAACGCTGTCGGCGCTGTAATCGCGGCGCCTCTTCCCTTCTGCCTTCGGGAAGATGGAAAAGCCACACCTTGCGAATCCGCGTCCTGCGGCTTGCCACACGACCCCGCGCCGCGATATCCCCGAGCGGCAATTCTTCATGCGCCCGGCCTTTCATGCTCAAGAACGCCTTCCTGACGCTGCTTTCGCTTGCCATAGCCATCGGCGGCGGCGGCGCCAGCGTCTGGTATGCGCTGAAAATGCAGGACGGCGTCGGGGCGATCAGGATCGGCCAGTGGACCGCCTTTCCCGATATCGGCACACCCGCAGCCGACCCCTATTCCAAGGCCCGCGTGGCGCGCGAGGGCGTGCTCGCGCTCGGCCGCGCCGAAGGGCTGTCCTTTGTCGCCGAGGACGACGCAGCTGGCGGAGAACTCAGGCGCGAATGTACCTACACGATCGAAGGCGGATTTCCGACCGCCCGATTCTGGACCCTCTATGCCGCCGACCAATCGCTCAGCGTGGTCGAGACCGGCAAATCGCGGGTTGCCGCGCTTCAATCCTATGGCGTGCTGCGCCAATCCGACAATTCGGTGCTCATTTCCGTCGGCCATCACCCGATGCCCGGCAATTGGCTGCTGACCGACGGTTCCGGCAGGATGTATTTCGTTTTGACATTCTACGACACGCCGATCGCCAGCAGCACCGGCCTGTCGGATGTGTCGCTGCCCAAGATCACCAAGGTCAGCTGCGATGCGTAGTGTCTATGCCGCGACGCGCAGACTTCTACATGCCGTCCTGCTCGGCCTCGTCGGCGCCGGCATCGTGCATATCGTCGTGCTGCTTCTGGTGCCTGAATTCTCGGAACGCGATGCCTGGTCACGGCTGTCGATGGCGTCGGATCTCTACCGGATGACCCGGCTCGATGCCGAGGCGGGCGGCGCGCCGGTGGTGAAATCGGTCGACCCGCTGTTTTATGCGACGGCTTGCCGGTTCGACCTCGATGAGGGAATGGTGAGGATCAGGGCGCCGGGCAATGTGCCCTTCTGGTCGGTGTCTGTCTATGACCGCAACGGCCACAACATCTATTCATTCAACGACCACACGGCGACCGGGGGCAAGCTGGATGCCGTGGTGCTGACGCCGGCGCAGATGATCGACATACGCAGGGACCTTCCCGAGGAGCTTCAGGGAGCGATCTTCGTCGAAGCGCCGATCGACGAGGGCATATTCGTCATCCGCAGCTTCGTGCCGGACGACAGCTGGAAGTCGATCGTGTCGCGCTTTCTGGAGCAGAGTTCGTGCGAGCTGCAGGACTTTTAGACCGCGGCCCGGACAGTCAGCATCACAACAATCAAGGGCGGTGCCGCAGGGATGATTCCCGCCTCGGCCTCAAGAACGTTCAGTGGTGCGGCACTGGCGTGCGTGGCGATCCCGGCTTGTCAGGGCCGGCAGGCCGCGCTTCCCCCGCGGCGGACCGCTCATAGCGGATACCGGGAAAGATGATCACCGCCGCCGGTATTTCGGTGGTTTGCTTTGCTCGATTGGTCGGTGCCGTTCTCGGCACGAAAGACAGTACCATGCCCATGGTTCGCGTATTCCTCTCGGTTGCCCCGGAGCACAACGCAACGCCTCCAAATATCATTAAGGCCGGCAGAGGGTTAACGGAGCGCTAACGGATCCCAGCTAACTTGATCTTTGTTTTTGGCAATCGCGAAACCGACATGGTTCCGAGCATGGTCAAGCGTGTATAGAGTATCGGGCGTATCCCTCGTGTCATCTTCGGACTTCAGGCAAATCGCGGCAAGGACGGAATCAGGAAAGGCCGAAAGGCTGTTCCGCGCAGCGGTGTCTGCGTTCTGCTCGCTCACCCGGCCATCCCGCCGTGAAATTGGCCAGCTCGAAGATCTGACGCTGCCGCTGTTCGACAACGTGTCCGCCGAATCGCGCCGCTACGTGGCGGCGGCCCTCTCTGAATGCGAATATGCTCCGGCCGGGCTGGTGCGGCGCCTGTGCGAGGAGCCGGTGGGCATCGCCGCCCCCTTGCTCATCCGCTCGCGCGCAGTCAGTGACATCGACCTCATTGCGCTGATCGGCCGGCACGGACTGCCGCATGCGCGCGCGATCGCGCGCCGCAAGAACCTTAATCCGACTATCGCCGATCTGATCAGGGCACTGGAAAGGCCGACGCTGGTGCGGGTGCGCGATCCGGAAGCGGAAGCCTCTCCGGCACAAACCGCTCCCTCGAAGGCGCCGGCCGCCGACAGCGTGGCGAAGCAGCAGACGCCGGGCGTTGGTGCCGAAAATGCGCGGCGCAGACTGCGCTCCATGATGCGGACCGGCGAGGAGGCGCAGGCGGCGCAGGTCGATCCGTTCACCGGAGCCGACACCTATGCCAAATTGCGCGAGACGGCGCTGACCGGAAACGCCGCCTTCTTCCAGACCGCGCTCGCCGATGCGCTCGATATCGATTTCTCGACGGCCAGGTTGCTGACGGCGAACCAGAATTACATGCCGCTGCTGGCGGCGCTGCGCTCGCTCGACCTCAGCGAGGACCGGGCATTCCTGATCACGGTTGCCGTCTACTCCCGCGAGTTTCCGCATCCGCAGGCGATCCGCACCTTCCTCGATCGCTACCGGCTCCTGCACCGCGACGCGGCGCTGGACAAGGTGCGGGAATGGAAGGCCGTGACCCTGTCCGATGTGGTTCGCGACGCCGCCCCCACCAACAGCGCCAGCCGCGAGGCGTCGAACAGTGACGATGCAGCGGCCTTCCCTGGCCTCAGGACATCTTCACGGAAATAAGCTCCTCGACAGGAACAGCGCCGGCCTCGATCTCAACCACCCAGATGTCGGGATCGAATTTCTTCTCGCGTTCCAGCCTGGCGTCCAGCACCGAAGCATCGGCGGCGGTGGCGAGAAGGCTAAAGAAACGGTCGTCGGGCTTGGCCGAATCGTAGCTCGTCTGTGGCGCCGGCCCATAGAGAGCGATTTCACCAAGCCGGCTCCGCGTCAGAACGAACACGGCGCCGGCTTCGGTCGCGCCGCGCTTGACCACGGCGGCAAATCCGCCCGCGCCGAAAACCCGACGCAACAGGGCCGATACCCACAGATCCGTGGTCACGCGCATGAGAAAAGTCCGGACAGCATGCGGGCTATCTATCGGTATTTACACCGCTGGGCGAGCCGTTGTTTGCGCCGTCAGTTGGTCAGGCCGATCTCGCGCATCTTGACATAGACCAGTTCGTCGGGCTCGCCGGTCTGCGGCAGGCCGAACAGCGACTGGAATTCCTTGATGGCCGCCTTGGTACGGGCGCCGACGACGCCGTCGAGCTGCATGTCGTCATTGCCGAAGGCCTTGAGCCCGGCCTGTATCTTGACAATGCGAGGATCCGGCGCTTGGGAAGCCGTATCGGTCTGCAGCGACACTGGAACCGCCTGCGACACTTCGGGACGCGGTTGCGGTTTCGGCACGGCGGGGGTTTTCGGGGTCGCGCCCAGCTGATCGAGCAGCAGCGCGTCGATCTCGCCGGACGTGTTGAGCCCAACCTTCTGCTGATAGGCCTGGATCGCCTTGCGCGTGTTGGGTCCGGAAATGCCGTCGACCGTGCCGGCGTAGAAATCGAGATCCTTCAATATGCCCTGCACCTGCTCCACCACCGGATCGCCCTTGACCGGCGCCGGCGCGGTACCTGGCCGCACGATGTTGAAGGTGGTCTCCGGCTCATCAGCGGCCGCGTGCGGAACGCCCTGCATGCTGCGGGTCGCGAAGAAGGCGCCGGCATGCGGAAAAGGCTGGTACCACAGCGCATTCGCCGAAACGTAGAACAGCGTCACCAGGAATGCCGTCGACCCTCCCACCAGGACGGGATTGCGCGAAATCATGCCGCCGATGGCGACGGCTCCGTCCTGAAAGGCGTTGCTGCGGCGCTTGGCCGCCTTAGGCTGTTTTGCGGAGCGCGCCATTTCCGTCCCCTTTCGCCCTGGCCAGCGGCATCGTCAGCACCCCGGCCTTGTCCGCCGGCCGCCCTTTCGGCCCGTTCACCGGCAGGCTGATGGTGACCGTGGTGCCCTCGCCCGGCATGCTTTCGATCGACATGGTGCCTTCGTGCAGCGCCACCAGTCCCTTGACCAGCGACAGGCCAAGGCCGGTCCCCTCGAAACGACGGGTATAGTCGTTCTGGATCTGCATGAACGGCTTGCCGAGATTGGCGAAATCTTCCTCGGCGATGCCGATGCCGGTGTCCCGCACCCAGAAATGCAGGCGCGAACCGATCCGCTTGGCGCCGACGACGACATCGCCGCCATCGGGCGTGAACTTGATCGCATTCGAGACGAGATTGATGAGGATCTGCTGCACGGCGCGCCGGTCGGCGTTGATTTCGCCGGCGTCCGGCGCGATCTGCGCCTTGAGATCGATGTTCTTGGCCTGCGCCTGGAGCCGCATCATCTGCTGACACATGTCGACGGCTTCCATGAAGCGGAATGGCTCCGGTTCGGTCGCATAGACGCCCGATTCGATCCGCGACACGTCGAGAATGGAGGTTACGACGGCAAGCAGATGCTGGCCGGAATCGCGCACCAGACCGACATATTCCTTCTGCCGTGGATCCTTGAAGGCGCCGAACATCTCGTGCAGCAGCATGTCGGAGAATCCGATGATGGCATTGAGCGGCGTGCGCAGTTCGTGGCTCACCACCGCCAGGAAGCGCCCTTTCGCCACTTCGGCGGCGGCGGCCGCGTCATTGGCGGCGCCGAGGTCTTCGCGCAACCGGGCGACCTCGTCGTTCTCGCGCAGCACAAGCGTGAAAACGTCGCCCTGCTCCTGAGCACGCATCAGTTCGAGCGAAAACGGCCGATAGTTGTCTGCCGGGCCATTGCCATTCTGTCCATTGCCGTCCTGCGGCAGCCTGACGCGCAACTCCAGCCTCCGCGACAGCGCCCCGTCTCGCATGTCGGCCAAGGCACTGAGATAGGAGACGCGATCCGAGAGATGCACGCGATCGAAAAGCCCGGTTCCGCAAAGCAGTTGCGGGGGCAGTTTCAACAGCGTACGCGCCTTTGCCGAGGCATCGATAACCTCGCCATGGCGGGCGACGCGCAGGACCACCGCGTCGATCATGTCTTCCAGACGATCGCCGGTGTCCCCTACGTCGGCCGCAGCCGCCGTGTTGCGAACCGCCGATATACGCGGCACCAGCGTCAGCGCCCAGGCCAATGGCAGCAGCCAGTGCCACGCGGCGATCGGCACCGCGGCATGCGGGAGGACGGTTGCCGTCACAGGCTGCAACAGAATGGCGACGACGGCGCAGACGGCTCCCCACAGCGCCGCGCGGCGCGAGGCGCCGATCCACCAGGCTTCGAACGGCAGCGCCACGAAAAGCATCGCGACCGGAGAGCTCAGCCCGCCGGCAGCGGCAACAAGACCGGCGAGCGCAAGTCCCGCGATCGCCAGCGCGGCCCGGCCGGCCAGATCCATCCTGCCGGTCGCGGCCACCAGCAAGGCGATGAACCAGCAAAGACCAAAGGCCGCGAAGATGGCGGCCACGGTGACGGCTGCGCCCATGCCTGACGTGACGAGCGTGACGGCGGCACCGGCGGCAAAGAACGGAGCGGCCAGCATGGCGCCGATAAAGCGACGCTGACGCTCGCGGTCGTCCAGCCCAAGAATGGAGGGATGGACCATACGTTCACAACCGGCGGCCATTGCCCCAGGCAATTCAACGTATCTGGCCTTGATCGGCATCAACTCAACGCACCCGCACTCGTCGTGAACAGCTCTGCTTTTGCAGATCGTTTTGATTGACTCTGAAACTCGCACCCAGCCTTTAAAGAATGGATAAGGCAGGGCCGACCCAAGGCCCGGCCCACGGCGAATATCGGGATGGGAGCGCCCGAAAAGGCGGGCAAATGCCACCATAGTAAACGGAGGGTTATCCGCAGGGGCCGCCCGCAGCGTGGCCAGCCGCAGCGCACCGACCGCCTGATTTTGTGGAAAACGCAACAGAAACAAAGGAATATATGGCTGATGGATGATAAGAAAAATGGTTCCAATCTGAGACAAATCGACAGCAAAACGCTTCGTTTCGAATTTGCCTCAAATTTGAAGAAAATTCTCGGCTAACCCGCAAGCCGTCCTTTGCGCCTGTGTGCCAATATCCCGCCCACAAAAGAGGTCATGCTCATGGCTGCATGATCCGGTCACGACAAGAGGCGAGCATGTTCTTCCTGATGAGAATGGCTTTCTGGTTTTCGCTGGTGCTGCTGGCACTGCCGCTGGGCGTCGGTCCCGGCGAGCCGGGCCAGGAAAGCGTAGGACCGATCCAGGCCCTGTTCGCAGCCCGCGACGCGGTCGGCGACATCGCCGGTATTTGCGAACGCAAGCCCGATGTCTGTGAGACCGGCAAGTCGGCAATGCACACCATCACCGCAAGGGCCAAGGAGACAGCCAAGATCGCGGCCGCCATGCTGGACGACAAGTCCGCAGGCCCCGACATCTCCACAATGACCGGCAGCGTTCCCGAAGAAGTCGTCTTGCCCGAGACAGTCAACCTGCCGGTAAAGAATTAAGCCGTTTCGACGGCGCACCGCGGGCAGTCTGCCTCTCGACGCCCGCGGTGTTTTTGTTTTTCCGTGACGCGGCGACGGTGGATGACTATATCCCTGTCATGACGACCACGATCCAGACGATCCGCGACGACTTCTCATTCCTTGACGAATGGGAGGACCGCTATCGTTATGTCATCGAACTCGGCGAGGCGCTGCCGCCATTCCCGGATGAGGAACGCACCGCCGCCAACAAGGTGCCGGGCTGCGTCAGCCAGGTCTGGCTGACCACCGAACGGGGACCGGGCGGCGATCCGGTCATCACCTTCAGGGGCGATTCGGACGCCCATATCGTACGCGGGCTGGTGGCGATCATGCTGGCGCTGTTCTCCGGCAAGACCGCCAGCGAGATCCAGAAAATCGATGCGGAAGCGACGCTGAAGGCGCTCGGCCTGGACGAGCACCTGTCGCCGCAGCGCGCCAACGGCCTTCGTTCGATGGTCAAGCGCATCAGGCGCGACGCAGAGGCCGCACTCGAGCAGACGGCCTGATATCGCCTCCGCGATCAGCCGATCGCATCATACCGCGCACTGGTACCAGCGCTGTCCGGCCCGGCCGGCAAAGTAAAACGGCGCCCGAAGGCGCCGATGTCGATCGTTGAACCTTCCGTCCGGCTCTATCTATCGTTTGAGCCGCATTCTGCGATACCAAGTGTACTCACCTGGCAGCAAATGCTTAGCGGGCCTTGCGCTTGCGGCCGAGCCCCATCTTCTTGGCGAGCTGGGAGCGGGCGGCCGCGTAGTTCGGGGCAACCATCGGGTAGCTCGGGTCGAGGTTCCACTTTTCGCGATACTGATCCGGCGTCAGATCATAATGAGTCATCAGGTGACGCTTGAGCGACTTGAACTTTTTGCCGTCTTCAAGGCAAACGATGTAGTCGTCATGAACCGAGCGCTTCGGGTTCACTGCCGGCTTCTGCTTGTCGGCGGGCGGCTGTTCGGCGGTTCCGCCCACACGCCCGAGAGCAGCATGGACATCGGAGATGAGGTTCGGCAGTTCGCCGACCGGCACGGGATTGTTGCTGACATAGGCGGCCACCACGTCGGCGGTCAGCTCGATCAGCGCGTCGCTGTTTCTGGAAGGTGTTTCGACAATATCCATGGTCTTCAGGCCCCAACGAGAGTTAGTTTAGTGCGCCCTTTTTTACAGGCAAGGCATTGCACGAATTTTGTGCAGACAGAGCTTCTGCGATTCGTGTCGCGGGGGCATCAATGAACCTACCTAGCAAGTAAGTCAATTCGATCCTTGCACTATATTGAACGATGTTGATCAAATATTTTCGGATCAGCTTCAATCTTTCGTGCACGATGTAATTTTTCGATATTTCCCAGGCGAAACCAGCGACCGGTGACGCAGCGTTAGCTAACCGTTACATTCGCGCTAACTCACAAAGCATCTCCGAGTGCTTCGCTTTGCTTGGCGATCGCGCCGGCAATCTTGGTTGCTCACCCCCTTTCACAAAACCATAGGTTGCCCCACCTCGGCCATTGCCGGCCCTCACGCGTCGTGCAGCCGACCAGCTCGGATCACTCAATACGGGGCGATGTATTTGCCATAGGCCCACCCGGTGACAAAACCGCCGTTCTTCGCCGGATCATGCCAGACTTCGCACCAGCGATAGCGAACCGCCTGCTGCTGCTTCCATGCCGGCTGATTGGCGATGTCGAGCAGGTTCGTCCCGCCAGTGCATCGTCCGGTCATCTGCAAAACGGTGCCGTTCGGATATGCGGCCTGTTTCTGGGACGTGCCCGAGGGATATTTGCGCACGTTGAGCGTGTCGCCGAACGGCACGTTGGCCACTTGCCAAGCGGCGAATACGGTCGCATGAGATTGGCCGGCGATGGCCATAGTTGCGGAAACGACGGCGAGAGCCGCGACGGTGCGAGCATAGATATACATTATTTCTCCTCCCGGCCCGCTTTCTGGAGCCCGGCGCAGCAATAAGACCCGGCTCTTGAACCCGCGCTGATCGGCGTGTTCATTGGCCATTCAGGACATTTCCAAAGCGAGACGCAATGACCAAAACTTCTGCATTCCCGGATGTCACCCCGCCAACGCCCGAGAAGCGGCCGGTTTTCGACACGCATCACGGTATCACGCGAACGGACGACTATTCCTGGCTGCGGGCCGACAATTGGCAGGAGATGTTCAGGGACCCCGCATTGCTCGATGCGGGCATCCGCGCCCATCTCGAAGCCGAGAACGCCTACCAGTCGAAACTGATGGCCGACACGGCCGATTTGCGGAAGCGGCTGTTCAAGGAGATGAAGGGTCGCATCAAGGAGGACGATTCTTCCGTGCCGATGAAGGACGGACCCTACGCGTATGGCTCCTCCTTCAAACTCGGCGGCGAGCAGCCGCGCTATTTCCGCATGCCGCGGGACGGCGGCGCGCAGCATATCCTGCTCGACGGCGATGCCGAGGCCGAAGGCAAGGCCTATTTCCGGCTTGGCGGCGTCGATCATTCGGCCGACCATGGCAAGCTTTTATGGGCGTTCGACGACAAGGGCTCCGAATTCTATACGCTTCGGGTGCGCGACCTCTCCGACGGCAAGGAACTCGCGGACACGGTTCCAGACACCGGCGGTTCGGGGGTGTGGAACGCCGCCAATGACGGGTTTTTCTACACCCGGCTCGACCCCAACCACCGTCCCTCCAAGGTGCTGTTCCATGCGCTTGGGCAGGATCCGGCAAGCGACCGGCTGATCTATGAGGAAAATGATCCCGGCTTCTTCATGAATGTCGGCGGCACGCGCTCCAATGAATGGATCATGGTTGCCATCAACGACCACGAGACATCGGAATACCGGCTGCTGAGCGCGGGCGAGCCGTTTGGCGAGCCGAAGCTGGTGGCGGCGCGCGAGACCGGTCTTCAATACGAGATGGAGGAAGGCGGCGACATTTTCTTCATCCTGACCAACGCCGATGGGGCCAAGGACTTCAAGATCATGACGGCGCCGGCGAGCGATCCGATCCGCGCCAACTGGCAGGAACTGGTTCCGCACGAGGCCGGCCGGCTGATCCTGTCGGTGATCGGCTTCAAGAACCATATGGTCAGGCTGGAGCGCAAGGAGGGCCTGCCGCGCATCGTCGTGCGCGACCGTGCAACCGGCGAGGAACACCTGATCTCCTTCGACGAGGAGGCGTTTTCGCTCGGCCTGTCGGGATCCCTGGAATACGACACCGAGATCATGCGCTTCACCTATTCATCGATGACGACGCCGGCGCAGGTCTTCGACTACAACATGCGCACCCGCGAGCGCGTGTTGCTCAAGACCCAGGAGGTGCCGTCCGGCCACGACCCGGAGCGCTATGTCACGCGTCGGCTGATGGCGCCCGCGGCTGATGGCGAATTGGTGCCGGTCTCGCTCTTGTACCGCCGCGATACCCCGCTGGACGGCTCCGCGCCTTGCCTGCTTTACGGCTACGGTTCCTATGGCATCACGGTGCCGGCGGCCTTCAACACCAACTGGTTCTCGCTGGTCGACCGCGGCTTTGTCTTTGCAATCGCCCACGTCCGCGGCGGCAAGGACAAGGGCTATGGCTGGTACGATGACGGCAAGCGGGCGCACAAGATGAACACTTTCACCGATTTCATCGCCTGTGCACGCCATCTGGTCGCCGAACGCTACACTGTGCATGACCGCATCGTCGCGCAAGGTGGATCCGCCGGCGGCATGCTGATGGGCGCGGTCGCCAACATGGCGCCGGACTGTTTCGGCGGCATCGTTGCCGAGGTGCCTTTCGTCGACGTGCTCACCACCATGCTCGACGCCAGCCTGCCGCTGACCCCGCCGGAGTGGCCTGAATGGGGCAATCCGATCGCGTCGGCGGACGATTACCGGACGATCGCCGCCTACTCGCCCTATGACAATGTCGCCGCGCTCGGCTATCCACCGATCCTGGCGCTAGCCGGTCTCACTGACCCGCGCGTCACCTATTGGGAACCGGCCAAATGGGTGGCGCGGCTGCGCGAGCGCAAGACGGGCGACAATCCGGTCCTGTTCAAGATCAACATGGAATCGGGCCATGCCGGCGCGTCCGGCCGGTTTTCCCGGCTGGAGGAGATCGCCTACACATATTCATTCGCCTTGAGAGTGACAGGCAAGGCAACAGGGCCGCAGGGCTGAAGCGGTCATTGCCCTTCGGCCCCTGGCGTGACTTGATCGGCGACGAACGCCGAGGAGGATGCGAGCAATGATCGACCTGGCCACATTGACCACCTATGTCGCCGTGGTGCTCGGTTTTGTGTTTATTCCCGGCCCCGCCACGCTGCTGACGGTCGCGCGGGCAACGAGTTCGGGAACCAAAGCCGGCATCGCAACCGGCGCAGGGATCGCGGCCGGCGACGTGTTTCACACCTTCACGGCCATGGTCGGCATCTCGGCGATCGTCGCCGCATCGGCGGTGTTGTTCAGCGCCGTGAAGTATCTCGGTGCGGCATATCTCGTTTATCTCGGCATTCGCGCGATCATGGAAAAGACGCCGGCCGATCTCGCCGCCGGCAGGTTCCCAATCTCAGCGGGCAAGGCGTTTCGGCAAGCCATACTGACTGAGATGCTCAACCCCAAGACGGCGCTTTTCTTCCTCGCGTTCCTGCCACAGTTCGTCCGGCCCGAAAACGGATCGGTCATGCTCCAGCTGGCGGTATTGGGGATCATCTTTGTTCTGCTGGGCCTCTTCAGCACAGTGGTTTTCGCGGTGAGCGCAGGCGGGCTTGGCACTTTCCTGCGTCGAAATCCCACGGTGTTAAAATGGCAGGGCAAGATTGTCGGCGGCATCTATTGCGGCCTGGGCGTGCGGCTGGCGCTTCAGCAGCGCTGACGCGAAACGGTGACCGGCGCGGCCTTCTCGGCGAGCCGGGCAATCATTGGTTTTTGAATTCCGTGTTGCTGGTTTTCGCTCGCAATTGCGATGCCCGCGCGCTACCCAAGGCGCGTTTTGTCCCGGGCCATGACAGCCCACAATCGCACAAGGGCCTGCCATGCTGCTCGTCGACGTCTATCTCGACAAATCCCCCATCCAGGGCATTGGTGTCTTTGCCAAGAATCCCATTTCCCGCGGCACGATGATCTGGAAGCTGGATCCGAGATTCGACCGGCTCATCGAGGTCGAGACCTATGAGAGCCAGACAGGACCGGTGAAGAGCTATCTCGATCGCTATGCCTATCCGGACAGGCGAGATCCGAACTACATCGTCTTCGAGGCCGACGATGCACGCTACATGAACCACGCCGACGAGCCGAATTGCGACGTATCCTCGCCGGAGGAAAGCTTTGCGTTGCGCGACATCGCGGCCGGCGAGGAACTGACCTGCAACTACAATCATTTCTTCGCGGCGGGCTTCGACTTCCTGGGCGATCGCCACCCGTAGTCAGCTCGCCGGTTTTTTGCGCGCCGGATAGCCGTTCGGATGCGGCGGAACCGCCTTGAGATAGGCCGCGATCGCCGCGCGGTCCTCGGGCGCCAGTTCGGCCATGTTCCTCTGCACGTCGACCATGGCCCCGCCAACGGAATCGAAATCGGGCGTGAAGCCGGTTTCGAGATAGTTGGCGATATCGGCCTGCGACCAGTCGCCGATGCCGCCCTCCCCGGAGGTGATATTGGGGACGATGCCGCTGCCTTCGGCGGCTGTGGCTCCAGCCAGCCACTCGCTCTTCTTTGTCCCCCCCGCAAGGTCACGCGGTGTGTGACATTCGCCGCAATGACCCGGTCCCTCGACCAGGTAGCGACCGGCAATCACAGGACCAGGCGCGCCTTCGGGCAGGGACACAACAGGCTGCTCGCTGAGATAGAGCCGTTTCCACAAGCCGATGCCGCGACGGATGTTGAACGGAAAACTCAACGAATTGGCCGGCGCTCGGCCGGCAACCGCCGGCAGCGTCTTCAGGAAGGCATAGAGATCGGCAATGTCGGCGGGCTTCATGCGCGCGTAGGACGTATAGGGAAATGCCGGATAGAAATGCTCGCCCGACGGCGAGACACCCTTCAGCATGGCATTGGCGAGATCCTCGGCCGACCACGCGCCGATGCCGTCCTTGGGGTCTTGCGAAATGTTGGGCGGCACAAACGTGCCAAACGGAGTCTTGAGTTCAAGGCCGCCGACCAGTTCGAGCCGCTCATCGCCTTTCGAACCGGGTTTTGCATGGCAGGAGGTGCAGCCGCCGGCATAAAAAATGCGCTTGCCCCTGGCCGCGTCACCAGGCGCGAGCTTGGCCAGGGTTTCCGCATCGAGCTTCACCGGCGCCGAAAGCGTCCACGCGGCAACCGCGCCGACGCCGCCGAGCACGAGTGCGGCGCCGACAAACTTCCTCAGCCATGCCATGGCCGGCGATTAGCCTTTCTTGACCCTGTAGCCCTTGTGGCAGGTGCCGCAGTCGGAGCCGATGACGCCGATTTGCGTCTTCAGGGAATCCACGTCGGCTGGGGCGGCGGCGACCGCGGCCTTGACGTCGGCAAGATACTTGTCTTCTGTCGCCTTGAAACCGGCCATGTCTTGCCAGATCTTCGGCGCCGCCGTGGTGTCGCCCGTGTCGCTGCCCGCCGGGAACAGGACGTCGGCGTCGAATTTTTCCGCGTTCGCCTGGAGCGCCTGCAGCGCAGTCAGTACGGCGGCGGCATCAAAGGGCTCCTCACCCTTGACCACTTTCGACAGGCCGCCGACGATCTTCCCGCGTTCCTTCATCAGGGCCTGGCGGTCGAGGATCGGGTCGGCAAAGGCCGCCGAACCGGCGAACGCGAGCATAGAGATGGCGACGACAAGCTTTCTCATTCAATTAGCTCCATGATGAGGGCATTTCGGGACAGGACGTTAACGGACGTGGCGGGAGGAATATTCCCTTCCCCCGACGATTTTGCAGACCTTTGCTGTGGGATCTCGGCACAGAAAAAGAAAAGCCCCGGGAGTGCCGGGGCTTTCTGAATCTCAATCAAGCTTTCGCTTTTTCGTAGAGTTCGAGAACATGATCCCAGTTGATCAGGCTGTCGACGAAGGCCTCGAGATATTTCGGCCGGGCGTTGCGATAGTCGATGTAATAGGAGTGCTCCCAGACATCGACGCCGAGAATCGGCGCCGCGCCATGGACGAGGGGATTCTCGCCGTTCGGCGTCTTCGAGATCGCCAGCTTGCCATCCTTGACCGAAACCCAGGCCCAGCCGGAACCGAACTGGGTCGTGCCGGCGGCGATGAAGTCGGCCTTGAATTTGTCGTAGCCGCCCAGATCGCTGTCGAAAGCCTCCTGCAACGCGCCCGGCAGCTTGTTGCCGCCGCCGCCCTTTTTCATCCACTTCCAGAAATGGATGTGATTGTAGTGCTGGGCGGCATTGTTGAAGAGGCCGGCATTCTTGCCGAACGACTGCTTGACCACCTCTTCTACCGACAGATCGCCAAGGCCGGCTTCGGCGGCAAGCTTGTTGCCGTTGTCGACATAGGCCTTGTGGTGCTTGTCGTGGTGATATTCCAGCGTCTCTTTCGACATGTAGGGCTGCAAGGCCTCATAGTCGTAAGGCAGAGCGGGCAATTCAAAAGCCATGGAAGGTACTCCCTCAAGGAAAATCCGGTGTCGATACCGGACTAAGATAGGTCTGGATTGGGTTCGGACAACTCCGAAAAGTGAAGCGCCAGGTGCTCTTTCTAAGCGGGTTCCGGAGAACTGTCACACAGTTTCCGGAAACCGGGCGCATTGCGACGAAAAGCCTGGACGGATCAGCCCGCCGACGTCGAATGCGCCCAATCCCAATAGAGCTCCCGCGCCTTCTTGGCCACCGGCCCGGGCTGCAGGCTGCGGTCCTCGATGCGCGTGATCGGAATGACCTTGGAATGGTTGCCGGTCGAAAAAATCTCATCCGCCTCGAGGAATTCACGCACCGACAGCGCCTTTTCGGTGGTCTTGAACCCGTACTCGCCAAGCAACGTCATCGTGCGCGAGCGGGTGATGCCGGACAGGAAGGTGCCGTTCGGCGCCGGCGTCAGGACGTGGCCGTCCTTGACCAGGAAGATGTTCGAGGTTCCGGTCTCGGCGACGTTGCCCAGCATGTCGAGCACCAGGGCGTTGTCGAAGCCGCGCATCTTGGCTTCGAGGATGGCACGGCCATTGTTGGGATAGAGGCAGCCGGCCTTGGCGTTGGTCGGCATGGTTTCGATAGTCGGGCGCCGGAACGGCGAAACCGTCACGGAAAAGCCGGTCGGCGAGATCATCGGCGATTCGTAGAGGCACAGGCAGAAACGGGTCGAGGCGGGATCGGCCGGCACGCCCATATAGCCGCCGTGCTCGGCCCAATACATCGGCCTGATATAGACAGCCGTCTTGCCATCGAATTTCTTCAATCCGTCCCAGGTCAGTCCGACGATCTTCTCGGCCGTCATCGAAGGCTTGAGACCGAGCGCGATCGCCGAGGCATTTACGCGCGCGGCATGAAGGTCAAGATCGGGAGCGACGCCCTCGAACCAGCGGGCGCCGTCGAACACGCTGGTACCGAGCCACATTGCGTGGCTGCGCGGGCCCAAAACGGCGACATTGCCCTCGTACCAGTCGCCGTCGACGAAAGTCCATGTCGCGGAAAGTGCGGCAGCCGCCAGTGTCATTGCTTTGTCCCGTTCCGATCAATCTCGTGTTGCAGCATTGGATGACGCTTTGGCCGGCGTCGTCAACCAGCATCGGGGAGTTTTGTTGAGGCCACAGACGGCGCGCTGCAATCAAGACTTGCACCTTGCCCCGCCTCGCCTCAAAACTGTTGCCATGCAATACGCCGCTTATGTTTTCGACGCCTACGGCACACTGTTCGATGTTCATGCCGCCGTGCGCCGCCACGCCGACGCCATCGGACCGGACGGCCAGTTGCTGTCCGAGATCTGGCGCGCCAAGCAACTCGAATATTCCTGGGTGCGTACGTTGATGGGCGCCTATGCCGATTTTTGGCAACTCACCGAGCAGGCACTTGATTTCGCGTTGCACAAGGTGCCCTCTGCCGATCCCGGCCTCAAGGCGGTATTGCTGGATGCCTATTGGCGGCTGGACTGCTATGCGGAAGTGCCCGCCGTGCTGAAGGCGCTGAAGGCGTCCGGCGCCAAGCTGGCAATCCTGTCCAACGGTTCACCGGAAATGCTGGAGGCAGCCGTTAAATCCGCGGCGCTCGATCAGGTGCTGGACGATATCTATTCCGTCGATGCGGTACGGCGCTTCAAGACCGATCCGTCGGTCTACGACATGGTCACGACAGGCTGGCGCCTCTATCCGGGTGCGGTCTCCTTCCAGTCGTCCAACCGCTGGGACATTGCCGGCGCGACCAAGTTCGGCTTCCGCACCGTGTGGATCAACCGCTCCAACCAGCCGGAGGAGTATCGAGATTTTCCACCGGCCCTGATCCTGCCGTCGCTCGATGCCCTTGTCACAGGTGGCTAACGCATGCGGCCCAAAAGTAATCCTGGTTTTCGCTCCTGTGACCGTAGCGCCACAGTGGCGACGCGGTCACAGCTTCGCCTTTGTTTGTCCACCTTGAGGCCAGATTCGGAACCGCCTATCGCGCCCAAGTGTTGATCAGGCACCCTCGCAACGGTCGGCATATTCATGCTTTGTTGCGATTTCAGACTTAAAGAAGGCAACCATGTTCCCAGCCGAAATCGAATCCTATCGCCTGAGCCGTCGCGGCTTTCTCAATGCCGCAGCCCTGGGCGCCGCCTCGATCGCGGTTTCCGCATGCGCCACCACCGGGTCCGGGCCAGTCGAGCCACCGCCACCGGCCTATGTCGAGCCGCCGCTCGCCGACTACGTGACGATGTACGCCGCCGTCAGCGATGGCGGTTTCGAAGTGCCGGCCATTCCCGTCGACAGGATCGATCCGCAATTCCTGCGCCAGATCGTGCCCGACCCGACCGGCCAGAAGCCGGGAACCATCGTCGTCGATACGACCGGCCACTTCCTCTATCTGGTTCGTCCGGGCGGCCAGGCGATCCGCTACGGCGTCGGCCTCGGCCGCGCCGGCTTCGAATGGTCGGGCGATGCCGTCGTCCAGTGGAAACAGAAGTGGCCGAAATGGACGCCGCCGGACGAGATGATCGCCCGGCAGCCGGAACTGAGGCAATACAGCGCTGACAATGGCGGTATGCCGGGCGGGCTGAAAAACCCGCTCGGTGCACGTGCGCTCTATCTCTTCCAGGGCAACGTCGACACGCTCTACCGGCTGCACGGCTCGCCGGAATGGCGTTCGATCGGCAAGTCGGTGTCGTCGGGCTGCGTGCGCCTGATGAACCAGGACATTATAGACCTATATGATCGCGTGCCTTCGAAGACCCCGGTCATCGTGACCAGCGACGCCAGCCAGCCCATGGTGGCGACCGCGAATCACAAAGCCATCCCGATCGATGCCGGCGTGCCGGACGGATCGGTGCTGCTTGGCCCGGTGAAAGCGGTGACCGACGCGATTTTCTGATGGGAGCGAGGGTGAATGCGGCGACTCGCCGCCTTCACCTCCACATCAGCCTATCCCTGCATGGCCGTTGCGCGATCGCGCTTCCCTATCTGCCCCTCGACAGACTCCCGAGTATCCCGCGCACGATGGCGCGGCCGACCGACGAGCCGACAGAGCGCACCACCGACTTGATCGCGGCTTCCGCCACCGTCTGGCGGTTGGACGGGCGCGGTTGAGGCGGGCGTCTGCCGCCGGGTTGCGGCGGCGGAGCATCATTGCCGAAGCCCGGAATGGTCCAGCGTGAACGGCCGGCGTCGGCCTGCTGTGCCTCGGCATCCGCCGCGTCCTTGGCCTTTTTCTGCAGCATCTCGAAAGCCGATTCGCGATCGACACCCTCATCGTACTGACCGATCACCGGGCTTTCCTGGATCAGCTTCCGCCGCTCGGCTGGGGTTATGGGCCCAAGTCGTGACGATGGCGGACGGATCAGCGTGCGCTGGACCATGGACGGGATGCCCTTGGCTTCCAGCACTGAAACCAGCGCTTCGCCGGTGCCCAGTTGCGTGATCACGGTCGCGCAATCGAAATCCGGATTTGGCCGGAACGTCTCGGCCGCGGTCCTTACCGCCTGCTGCTCGCGCGGCGTGTAGGCGCGCAACGCATGCTGGACCCGGTTGCCGAGCTGGGCCAGAACCTTCTCAGGAATATCCAGAGGGTTCTGCGTGA
Organism: Mesorhizobium sp. B264B1B; assembly: GCF_020165765.1. NCBI lineage: Bacteria > Pseudomonadati > Pseudomonadota > Alphaproteobacteria > Hyphomicrobiales > Phyllobacteriaceae > Mesorhizobium > Mesorhizobium sp. B264B1B. The sequence goes on along the minus strand of NZ_JAIUIS010000005.1, from coordinate 318,087 downwards.
CGAAATAGACGCCGACGCCCTTCGAGCGAATCAGACGCACCACCTGCTCGACGCGGTCGATCAGCACCTTCGGCGCGTCGTCGAAAAGCAGATGTGCCTCGTCGAAGAAGAAGACCAGCTTCGGCTTGTCGGGATCGCCCACTTCGGGCAGCTCCTCGAACAGTTCCGACATCAGCCAAAGCAGGAACGTCGCGTAGAGTCGCGGATTCATCATCAGCTTGTCGGCGGCCAGCACGCTGATGGCGCCGCGGCCGTCGCGGGTGGTGCGCATGATGTCGGCGATGCGCAATGCCGGCTCGCCGAAGAAATTCGCCGCCCCCTGCTGTTCCAGCACCAGCAGCGTGCGCTGGATGGCGCCGACCGAGGGTTTCGTCACATTGCCGTAGCGGGCGCTGATCTCTTCGGCGCGCCCGGCGATATTGGCGAGCAGCGCCTGCAGGTCCTTGAGATCGAGCAGCAGCAGGCCTTCCTCATCGGCGATGCGGAAGGCGATGTTCATGATGCCTTCCTGGGCTTCGGACAAATTCATCAACCGCGACAAGAGCAGCGGGCCCATCTCGGAGATGGTGGCGCGGATGGGGTGGCCCTGTTCGCCGAACAGATCCCAGAAGATGACGGGGAATTCCTGAAAGTCATAGGGGTCGAGCTTGACCTGCTCGGCGCGCTTGACCGGGAAATCCTGCGCCGTGCCGATCATGGCTATACCGGAGAGATCGCCCTTGATGTCGGCGCAGAACACCGGCACGCCGGCATTGGAGAATCCCTCGGCCAATATTTGCAAGGTGACCGTCTTGCCGGTGCCGGTGGCACCGGTCACCAGGCCGTGACGGTTGCCATAGTGCAAAAGCAGGTTTTCGGGACGCTGATAGCTGTCGTCGGGCTTGCGGCTGGCGCCTATGAAAATGGTGTCGTCAGCCATATGTCCGGTCTCCGCAAACTGCTGTGTATCAAACCAGCCCCTTGCCCGAAGGTATAGTGGGGCCCTTGCACAGCGACAATGGCGATCAGCGAAAATGGCCTTTTTTGGAGCTTGCGGATTTTGCCCATGTTTGGCAATCGTTCATGCTTCGTGCTCGAAGGCTGGTGTACGCTCGAGGGATCGAATTCGAGTCTTGGAAGCGCATTGCATTGCGGTATCGCACCGGGACCCGTAGACTGAAGTGCTCCAGGCTGATGCGGCCGCATAGTGACGAGGACAGTGGATGAGCGCCGGAGCCTTGACCAGGGATAACGAAGTTCCGAATGCCGACCGGCAGCGATGGCTGGCCCTGGCTGAAAAGGCGCTCGCCGGCACATCTTTCGAGGAAAAACTGGTCTCGCACACCGATGACGGCATCCGCGTGGAACCGCTTTATGAGCGCGCGGCGGCGGCCGAGCCGATCGTGCGCGCCAACCCCGGATCGCCGTGGATCGTCAGCCAGCGCATCGACGATCCCGACATTGGTCGCGCCAAAGCCCAGGCGCTGGAGGACGTCGCGCAGGGCGCGACGGGATTGTCGCTCGTCTTCGAAGGTGCCCCGAACGCCTTCGGCTACGGCCTGCCGAGAACGGCGCAGGCGCTGGAGACGGTTCTGGACGGCATCCCGTTAAACCGCGTCCAGATCCGGATCGACGCCCACCCATGGAGCCGCCCCATGGCCGACTGGCTGGTGGCGTTCCTTGGCAAGCGCCGCTCCGATCCGGCAAAGCTCAACCTCTCCTTCGGGATCGATCCGGCGGCGATCCTGGCCGGAACCGGCCGGTTGCGCATGTCGATCGAGGCGCTGCAGGAATCCATGCCGCAATCGCTGGCACATTTCTTTTCGATGGGCGTGCCCGGCGTGCTGCTCGAGGCGGATGGGCGGGTGTTCCACAATGCCGGCGCCACGGAGGCGCAGGAGCTTGGCATCATGCTCGCTTCGGCCGTCTCCTATCTCAGGATGTTCGAGAAAGCGCGGCAACCGCTCGTCTACGCAGCGCCCCATATCGGGTTTGCGCTGAGCGCCGACCAGGATCAGTTCCTGTCGATGGCCAAGGTCCGGGCCTTGCGCAGGCTGTGGGCTCGCGTCCAGGAAGCCTGCTCGATCCCGACTTCGACGGCCAATATTCACGCCGAGACGTCGTTTCGGATGATGACGGCATTGGACCCGGAGACCAACATCCTGCGCACGACGATCGCCTGCTTCGCCGCGGCGGCGGGCGGAGCCGATTCGATCGCCATCCTGCCGCACACCGTCGCGCATGGCCTGCCGGCGCCTTTCGCACGCCGCGTGGCCCGTAATGCGCAGTTGATCATGGCCAATGAAAGCCACATCGATCAGGTCGCCGATCCCGCCTGCGGCTCCGGTGGCGTCGAAGCGCTCACCGCTGGCCTCTGCGAAGCGGCCTGGTCCGAGTTGCAGGCGATCGAGGCCGAGGGCGGCGTGCTGTCCAGCCTTCAGGACGGACGCATACAGGAACGTGTTCGCACCGCCGCCGCCCAGCGTGCTGCCGCCTTCCGATCCCGCGAGCGCGCCATCGTCGGCGCCACGCTCTATCCGCAGAAAACCGAGCGCGCTGTCGAGACGCTGGCCGCGGAGCGGCGACCTGCGTTCACGGAAGGCATCGTCATGTGCGAGCCGCTGTTTCCGGTCCGCATCGATCAATCGATCGGAGCCGCTTCTTGATTCCGGATTTCAGCCAGGTCGGCTGGGCGCCGCCGCGGCGGGCGCCGGTCGAGATCAAGGGCCAGCGGATGACGCCGGAAGGCCTTGCCGTCAAACATCTGTACAATCAGGGCGACCTCAAGGGGCTGCCGCAACTCGACACGTATCCGGGCATGCCGCCCTTCGTGCGCGGACCCTATCCGACCATGTATGTCCAGCAGCCGTGGACGATCCGGCAATATGCCGGTTTCTCGACGGCGGAAGAGTCCAACGCCTTCTACAGGCGCAATCTTGCCGCCGGCCAGAAAGGCCTGTCGGTCGCCTTCGATCTCGCCACGCACCGCGGCTATGACAGCGATCATCCGCGGGTGGCCGGCGATGTCGGCATGGCGGGTGTGGCCATCGATTCCATCCTCGACATGCGCCAGCTCTTCGACGGCATTCCGCTCGGCGAGATGACGGTGTCGATGACCATGAACGGCGCGGTGCTGCCGATCATGGCGCTCTACATCGTGGCGGCCGAGGAACAAGGGGTTGCGCAGAAGGATCTCGCAGGGACCATTCAGAACGACATTCTGAAGGAGTTCATGGTCCGCAACACCTATATCTATCCGCCGAAGCCCTCGATGCGGATCGTGTCGGACATCTTCTCCTACGCATCCAGGCATATGCCGAAATTCAACTCGATCTCGATCTCCGGCTACCATATGCAGGAGGCCGGCGCGACGGCGGACCTGGAGCTCGCCTATACGATTGCCGACGGAATCGAATATGCCCGCGCCGGCGTCGCGGCCGGGCTCGACATCGACCGCTTCGCCCCGCGCCTGTCCTTCTTCTGGGCTGTTGGCATGAACTTCTTCATGGAAGTCGCCAAGCTCAGGGCGGCGCGGCTTCTGTGGTCGAGCCTGATAATGAAGAATTTTGCGCCGAAGGACGAGCGTTCGCTGTCCTTGCGCACCCACTGCCAGACCTCCGGCTGGTCGCTGACGGCGCAGGATCCCTACAACAACATCATCCGTACGATGATCGAGGCGATGGCCGCCACACAGGGCCATACACAATCGCTGCACACCAATTCCTTCGACGAGGCCATGGCGCTGCCGACGGATCATTCGGCCCGTATCGCCCGCAACACGCAGCTGATCCTGCAAAAGGAATCCGGCACCACGCGCATCATCGATCCGTGGGGCGGTTCGGCTTATCTCGAGAGGCTGACGCATGATCTGGCAGCGCGTGCGCTTGCCCATATCGAGGAGGTCGAGGCGCTCGGCGGCATGGCCGCGGCCACCGAGAAGGGCATTCCCAAGCTGCGCATCGAAGAGGCGGCCGCCCGCACCCAGGCGCGCATCGATTCAGGCGAGCAGGTGCTGGTCGGCGTCAACGCGCACCGGCCCGGTGCGGATATCGAAGTCGACGTCTTGAAGATCGACAATGCCGAGGTAAGAGCCCGGCAGCTATCGAAGCTGCAGCGGCTGAAGGGCACGCGCGACGTCGCGGTGCTCGAGAATGCGCTCGCAGCGCTCTCCCGCGCGGCCGAGAGCGGCGAGAACCTGCTCGAATTCGCCATCCACGCCGCGCGCGCCAATGCGACGGTCGGGGAGATTTCGCTGGCGCTGGAAAAGGTCTTTGGCCGCCACGTCGCGTCGGTGCAGACGATTTCCGGCGTCTACCGCCAGGCGCTCGGCGACAATCCGGCCGTCGACCGGCTGCAGGAGAAGATCGGCGCGTTCGAAAAGAAGACCGGCGGCAAGCCGCGCATCCTGGTCGCCAAAATGGGACAGGACGGACATGACCGCGGCCAGAAGGTGATCGCCACAGCCTTTGCCGACCTCGGCTTCGACGTCACCGTCGGCGCCATGTTCCAGACGCCGGAGGAGATCGCGAAGCTCGCCCACGAGCAGGATGTGCACATTGTCGGCGCGTCGTCGCTGGCGGCGGGACATCTGACGCTGATCCCGGAACTCAGGGATGCGCTGAAGAGGCTCGGCCACAGCGACATGCTGATCGTTGCCGGCGGCGTGATCCCTCCGCAGGACTATGATGCCGTGCTGCAAGCGGGTGCGGCGGAAATCTTCCCGCCCGGTACCGTGATCCCGCAAGCAGCGGAGCGGCTGATCGACCGGCTGCTGGCGTCCTGAGTTATCGGCAACGAGTGTGTCCGGGCCTTCCTCCCATTCGTAAGTTATAATATCTGTTGCAACGGTGCGGCGGTCGAGTTATAATTGACGTTGCAACAGGAGCAATCCAGCATGAACACCACCATTCGCAAGATCGGCAATTCCGAAGGTGTGATCCTGCCCAAGGAGCTACTCGACCGCCTGAATCTCAAAGCCGGTGATCAGCTTCAGGTTCTCGAAACAGACAAGGACATCGTCCTCAAACCGGTCGACGATAGTTTCGAGCGGCAGATGGAAGCTGCTCGCAAGGTCATGGACAAGTACAAGGTCGCGCTTCAGAAGCTCGCCGAATGAACTGGGAGTTCCTGTCGCGCCGCGCGGTGGAGGCGATGCATGCCGAACAATTGCGCCGGCATGGCGGCGCACAAGGTTTGCGGGATGAAAATGCACTTGAATCGGCACTGGCCCGGGCCGAGAACAAGGCTAATTACGGCACTCCGTCGATTGCAGATCTTGCAGCAGCCTATGTCTTCGGCATTGCCAGAAATCATGCCTTTGTCGACGGCAACAAACGCACGGCTATTGTCGCCGCCGGCGCCTTCCTGATCGTCAACGGTCAGGTCCTGACGGCGGACAACGGCACGCTTTATGAATTCGTGATGGCTATCGCCGCCGGCGAGATCGATGAAGCGGGTGCAGTCGCGTTCTTTCGCGACCACATCGTGAAGACCGAGGACTGATGTTGGGGTTCAGCCGCCCGCGCTCAGCTTGACGATTTCCCATTCCTTGCCATTGACGGTGGCGACATCGCCGACCTTCTTGCCAAACAAAGCAATCGCCATTGGCGATACATGGGAAATGCTGCCTTTCGATGGATCAGCCTCGTCCTCGCCGACGATCTTCCAGTGCACCTTCTTGCCGTCGTCGGCTTCGAGCGTGGCGCCCATGCCGAAGCGGATGACGTCGCTCCCGGGCTCGGGCACCGAAAGCTCGGCACTTTCGCGCCGCGCGGTCCAATAGCGCAGGTCGCGAGATACCAGTGCGATGCGCTCGCGGTCTCCCCGCCGCTCGGCTTTGGCCAATATGTCGCGCAGATCGGCCAGATTCTCGTCGATCATTGCCAGGCCACGCTCCGTCACCAAGTTGCGGTGTTGACTGATCGGCCGTTCGCCGACGCCTGCGATGGCGTTTTCGCTGTCTTCCTCGCGGGTAAAGGCTCTGCTCATTCCTTGAACTTATGCCCGCCCTCACGACTTCACAAGTCATTGCCCTCGCCGGGGACGCAGGTGCCTGACTGGCACGAATCCTGCCACTAGATGGGCAAAAGCCAGGACCTGTGCCGATGTTGAACAGACGCAAGCTGCTTGTCCGGACAGCCGGTTTTGCCGTGTTCGGGCTTTCGCTGGGCAAGGCAGCCGCCGCGAGCTTGCCCGGCGTCGAGAAAGCCTCGATGCGCGGATCGATCAACGCCACCGAGCTTGGCGTGCAACCCGGCACCTTTGACGATCAGAGCAAGGCTTTCGCCAAGCTGCTGCGCGAGGCCAGCGATCGCGACATGCCGGTTTTCCTGCAGCCCGGCACCTATGTCGTGTCCAACCTGACGCTGCCCGGCCGGGTGCGCCTCACCGGCGTGCCTGGCGCAACGCGCATCGTCTATGGTGGCGACGGCCACCTGTTCATGGCCGAACAAGCCGATCACATCGAGCTCAGCGGCCTGGTCCTCGACGGCTCAAACCGCTCGATGGGCGACTACGCGCAAGGACTGCTCGATCTGCGCCGCGTGGCGCATCTCATCGTCGATAATTGCCAGATAACCGGCAGCGGCAAGAACGGGCTGGCGCTCGAGCACGCGGCGGGCCGGGTCGAGCGCACGGAAATATCCGGAGCGGCGGACGCCGGCATCTATTCGGTCGAGGCCGCAGGGCTGGCGATCACAGGCAACACCGTCTCCGACTGCGCCAATGGCGGCATCCTCGTGCACCGCTGGCAAGCGGCGGAGGACGGCACCATCGTCACCGGCAACCGGGTCGAACGCATCGCGGCGCGCGGCGGCGGCACTGGCCAGAACGGCAATGGCATCAATGCCTTCCGCGCCGCCAACGTGATCGTCTCCGGCAATATTGTTTCGGACTGCGCATTCTCCGCCATCCGCGCCAACAGCGCCAGCAATCTGCAAGTATCGGGCAACACTTGCATGCGTTCCGGCGAAACGGCGGTCTATTCCGAATTCTCGTTCGAGGGCGCCGTTATCAGCAACAACATCGTCGATGGTGCCGCCAACGGCATCTCGATCGTCAATTTCAACGAAGGCGGACGCATGGGTGTTTGCTCGGGCAACATCGTGCGCAACCTGTCGACATCAGGCCCCTACCCCGCCGACCCGCCGGGATTCGGCGTCGGCATCGGCGTCGAGGCCGACACCACCGTGTCCAACAACGTCATCGAGAATGCGCCGCTCTACGGCATGTCGATCGGCTGGGGACCGTATCTGCGCAACGTCGTGGCCACCGGCAACATCATCCGCAAAGCGGGCACCGGCATCGTCGTCAGCGTGGTCGACGGTGCCGGAACCGCCATCATCTCCGACAATGTCATCGACGGCGCACGCAATGGCGCCATTGTCGGGCAGCGCTGGGCCGATCCGGCCACGGGCGATCTCGCCGCGTCAGCCGATACCGGCTTTCCGCATCTGACCGTCGAGCGCAATCACGTCAGTTGAGAAACGTCTGTCTCAGGCCAGTGCCGCCGTCGGCCTGAGCGCACCGACCGTGGCGCCTATCCGGCTTTCGATGGGTGCATTCGCCATTTCGAGCAGCTTCGCCGCCAAAACCTCGTCCGCACGCAGCAGTCGGGCGATGATTGCGGCCACCATGGATTCGGCGGCCCGGCCGGCACCATCATCGCATTTGAGTGCGATGCCGAGGCCAAGCTCGGGAAGCGCCGCGCAATGGACCCCTTCGGCGCCGCCCTTCGCAAATATTCGGCCAGGCGCCGCCTGCATCAGCGCGAGATCGGCGCGGCCTGTGCCGGCGACGAAGAACGGCTCGGCCATGCAAGCCGACAACAATCGCTTTGCCGCCCTGGCGCGCCCGGGCGCGAAGCCCCTGCCGGTCACCATGCGGGCAAAGCCAAGCGCAAAACTCCTGAGCGGCACCGCGTAGGTCGGGATCGAACAGCCATCGGTTGCGCGTTCGTCGGCGCCGTGGCGAGTTCCTGTCACCGCCTGCAAGGCGTCGCGCACCATTTCCTGCAAGGCGTGATCCGCCCTGACATAGCCGTGGGGCTCGATGCCTGAATGGACGCAGGTGCAAAGAAAGCCGGAATGCTTGCCGGAGCAATTGTTGTGCAAGGCGTTCGGGGAACCGCCGGCGCGGGCGAGTGCGATCGTCGCGTCGTGGCTCGACGGCCAATGCGCGCCGCATTCAAGCGCCGACCCGTCCAGCCCGGCCCTGGCGAGCATCGACCGCGCCAGTTCGACGTGGGCCGGTTCGCCCGAATGAGAGGCGCAGGCCAGCGCCAGTTCGCGGTTGCCGAAGCCGTAGGCATCGGCAGCACCGCTTTCGACCAGAGGCAGCGCCTGGATTGCCTTGACCGCGGAGCGCGGAAACACCGGCCTCGATGTGTCGCCGATCTCGAGAACCGGCCTGCCATCGGCGTCGAAAACCGCGACCGCGCCTCGGTGCGCGCTCTCGACGATGGCGCCACGCAGAACTTCGATCAGAACCGGATTTGTCATGTTGCCCCCGCGGATGCGGGTCGCTTTTACCGAATCCGATCGAGAATGGAAACGTAGTTCGCGACCGCCGCGCCGCCCATGTTGAAGATGCCGCCAAGCTTGGCGTTGGGCACCTGGATGCCGCCGGCCTCACCGACGAGCTGCATGGCGCTCAGCACATGCATCGACACGCCGGTGGCGCCGATCGGATGACCCTTCGCCTTCAGGCCGCCGGACGGGTTGACCGGCAGCCGTCCGTCCTTTGCGGTCGTGCCGTCCAGCGCCAGCCTCGCGCCCTCCCCGGGTTTCGCCAGGCCCATGGCTTCATATTCGATCAATTCGGCGATGGTGAAGCAGTCATGCGTCTCGACGAAGGAGAGATCATCAAGCGTCACGCCGGCATTCCTGAGCGCCCGGCTCCAGGCCTGCTCGCAGCCTTCGAAGATCAGGATGTCGCGCTTCGACATCGGCAGGAAATCCTGCACGTGCTCGTTGGCGCGGAAGGTGACGGCGCGGCGCATCTTCAGTGCCGTCGCTGTGTCGGTGAGGACGAGAGCGGCGGCACCGTCGGAGACAAGCGAGCAGTCGGTGCGCTTCAGCGGGCCAGCGACGAAGGGGTTCTTCTCGCTCTCCTGGCGGCAGAATTCGTAGCCGAAATCCTTGCGCATCTGCGCATAGGGATTGTCGACGCCGTTCTTGTGATTCTTGGAGGCGATCATGGCAAGCGCATCCGACTGGTCGCCGTAGCGCTGGAAATAGGCTTGTGCGATCTTGCCGAAGACGCCGGCAAAGCCGGCCGGCGTGTCGCCATCCTCGGGCAAATAGGAGGCTTTCAGCAGGTTCCTGCCGATCTCGGGGCCGGGCGTCGTCGTCATCTGCTCGGCGCCGACCACCAGCACGATGCGGGCGGCATTGGCATCGATGGCGCGGATGCCTTGCCGGACAGCGGCCGAACCGGTGGCGCAGGCGTTCTCGACGCGCGTCGCCGGCTTGAAGCGCAGCCGGTCGTCGGCCTGGAGGACAAGGCTGGCGGTGAAATCCTGTGCGGAAAAGCCGGCGTTGAAATGTCCGAGCACAATCTCGTCGACGTCGTCCGGGCCAATGCCGGCATGGTCGAGCGCCTCGGTTGCCACTTTGACGATCAGGCTCTCCAGCGTTTCGCCTTCAAGCTTGCCGAAGCGCGAATGCGCCCAGCCGACGATGCATGCGGTCATGGCAACCTCCATTTGCCGCGGATCCTAACACGTCATATCGCGGCCTGAGTACTTAATATTGTTCAATAGTGAACCGTTTTCCAATCTGCGGGATGAGCCAGAGCCGACAATCGGTTGTTGTTCGGGCTGGATTTTTGTTGATTGACCCGTCAATAAAAAATAATCTTCGCCGAAACAATGGGAACGGCATGCCGAAAGTCGGAATGGAGCCACTGCGCCGTAAAGCGCTCATCGACGCGACGATCTCGGCGATCGGCGAGCGCGGCTCGCTCGACGTAACGATGTCTGAGATCGCCGGGCGCGCCGGCGTGTCGTCGGCGCTGGCCCATCACTATTTCGGTGCCAAGGATGAGCTGCTGTTCGCGACGATGCGGCATATCCTGGCCGAACTGACCACGGACATGCGGCGCGCGCTTCAATCCACCGGTTCCCCACGCGAACGCGTCTCCGTGGTGGTGGCCGTCAATTTCTCCGAGATCCAGTTCCGGGCCGAAACGATCGCCGCTTGGCTCGCCTTCTATGTCGAGGCGCAGAAATCGGCTGCGTTGCGCCGGCTGCTCAGGATTTATGCGCGGCGGCTGCATTCGAACCTGATGAGCGGGCTGGCCGGCATCCTGTCCCGAGCAGAGGCCGACCGCGTCGCCGAAGCGACGGCGGCGATGATCGACGGGCTCTACATCCGGCGCGCGCTCAAGGACGGCGTGCCCGATGCCGCGACCGCGATCGCATTGGTCGAAGACTATCTCGAAACGAAACTCAGCGGACGGCAGACGCAGTGACACGCAAGCACCCTAACTTCCTGATCGTCATGGTCGATCAGCTCAACGGAACTTTCTTTCCGGACGGGCCGGCTGACTTCCTGCACGCGCCGCATCTGAAGGCGTTGGCCGCCCGCTCAGCGCGCTTCCGCAACAATTACACCGGCTCGCCGCTCTGTGCGCCGGGCCGTGCCTCGTTCATGAGCGGCCAGTTGCCGTCGCGCACCGGAGTCTATGACAACGCCGCCGAGTTCGCCTCGTCGATCCCGACCTTCGCTCATCATCTGCGCGCCGCCGGCTACCATACTTGCCTGTCGGGCAAGATGCACTTCGTCGGGCCGGACCAGTTGCACGGCTTCGAGGAACGGCTGACCACGGACATCTACCCCGCCGATTTCGGTTGGACGCCGGATTATCGTAAGCCCGGCGAGCGCATCGACTGGTGGTATCACAATCTGGGTTCGGTGACCGGGGCCGGCATTGCGGAAACCACCAACCAGATGGAATATGACGACGAGGTCGTGTTCCTCGCCACGCAGAAGCTCTACCAGCTTTCGCGGGAGCAGGATGATGAGGAGCGCCGGCCCTGGTGCCTGACCGTTTCGCTGTCACATCCGCACGACCCCTATGTCGCGCGCAAGCAGTACTGGGATCTCTACGAAAATTGCCAGGCGCTCGACCCGGAAACCAATTTCATTGCGTATGACGAACAGGATACGCATTCGCAGCGGCTGTATGTCGCCAGCGATTATCCGTCGTTCCAGATCACCCCTGAGCAGGTGCGCCGTTCGCGGCGTGGCTATTTCGCCAATATTTCCTATGTCGACGACAAGCTCGGCGAGCTCCTGGACGTCCTCAAGCGGACGCGCATGCTTGGCGACACCACCATCCTGTTCTGCTCCGACCATGGCGACATGCTCGGCGAGCGCGGCCTGTGGTTCAAGATGAGCTTCTTCGAGGGCTCGGCGCGGGTGCCGCTGATGATTGCCGGCAGGGGCGTTGCGGCCGGGCTGATCGAAGCGCCGGTTTCCAATCTCGACGTGACGCCGACGCTTTGCGAACTCGCTGGCATCGACATCGATGCCGTCTCGCCATGGACCGATGGCCAATCGCTGCTGCCTCTGATCGACGGTGAGCGGCGCAGCGCGCCTGTGCTGATGGAATATGCGGCTGAGGGTTCATACGCGCCTCTGGTGGCTATCCGCGAGGGCCGATACAAGTTCGTCCATTGCGAGCTCGATGCGCCGCAACTGTTCGATCTCCAATCCGATCCGCTGGAGCGGGAAAACCTCGCGGCCGATCCGGCCAACGAACCGCTGGTCGCGGCGTTCATGGACAAGGTGCGGGCGCGCTGGGACATGGCCGCTTTCGACGCTGCGGTGCGCGAAAGCCAGGCGCGCCGCTGGGTCGTCTATCGGGCGCTGCGCAACGGCGCCTACTACCCCTGGGATTTCCAGCCGCTGCAGAAAGCGTCCGAGCGCTACATGCGCAACCACATGAACCTCGACACTCTCGAGGAGAGCAAGCGGTATCCTCGAGGCGAATGATGACTACGCTTGTCCCCTCACTCGACCACCTGAAGCAAGCCTATGCGGTCACCGCCAAGGCGACGCAGATCACGCCGCTGCTGGAATCGGCGGCGCTCGCCAGGGAAACCGGCGCCGCTCGCGTCTTCGTCAAGGCGGAATCGCTGCAATGGGCGGGATCGTTCAAGGTTCGGGGCGCCTATTGGCGGCTGAAGCGGCTGTCGCCCGACGAAGCCAAGAAGGGCGTCGTCGCTTATTCTTCCGGCAATTTCGCGCAAGGACTGGCGGCTGCGGGCCAGGCGCTCGGCATTCCCGTCACCATCGTCATGCCGATCGACGCTCCGGCCGCCAAGCGCGACGCCACAGCAGGCTACGGCGCGCGCGTGGTGCTTACCGATCACGGCGAGCGCGCGCGTGAGGAAGTCGCCGCCGCCAAGGCGCGCGAGATCGCCGAGACCGAAGGGCTGACATTGCTGCATCCCTTCGACGATCCGGAAATCGTCGCCGGCCAGGCAGGTGCCGGGCTGGAGGCGCTGGAGCAGCTTTCTGCCAAGGGCGCGAAGGCGGACGTGCTGTTCTGCTCGGTCGGCGGCGGCGGCCTGATCGGCGGCGTTTCGCTCGCTTTCCACTACCTGTCGCCGGCCACGGAAATCATCGGCGTCGAGCCCGAAGGTTTCAACGGCATGGGCGCCTCGCTGGCGCATGGCAGCATCGAGACCATGCCGCTCGCCCCGAATTCGATCTGTGACGGGCTGATGTCGCGGCGGCCCGGCGACGCGCCGTTCGCGGCGGTCAGAACCGCCGGCGTTCGCGGCATCACTGTCGACGACGCCTTGGTGCGGCGGGCAATGAAAATCGCCTTCGAGCGGATGAAGCTGGTGCTTGAGCCGTCCGGAGCTGCCTCGCTGGCGGCACTGCTCGGCGGCAAGGTGGATGTGGCCGGCAAGACCGTCCTTGTGGTGGCTACCGGCGGCAATGTCTCGCTCGCCGATTTCATCACGCATATGAACGATGGGCGCATATGAACAATGCTTGAAGCGGATTTCGTCATCATCGGCTCCGGCTCCGCCGGCTCGGCCATGGCCTATCGCCTGTCGGAGGATGGCAAGCACTCGGTCATCGTTATCGAATTCGGCGGCTCCGATATCGGGCCGCTGATCCAGATGCCATCGGCGCTGTCGATCCCGCTCAATATGAGCCTCTACGACTGGGGTTTTGCCAGCGAGCCCGAGCCGCATCTCGGCGGCCGCGTGCTGGCGACGCCGCGCGGCAAGGTGATCGGAGGCTCGTCCTCGATCAACGGCATGGTCTATGTGCGCGGCCACGCCCGCGACTTCGACCACTGGGCCGAACAGGGAGCCGCCGGCTGGGGTTTCGCCGACGTGCTTCCCTATTTCAAGCGCATGGAAGATGCGGAGGGCGGCGAGGACGGCTGGCGGGGCCGTGGTGGGCCGCTGCACGTGCGGCGCGGCACGCGGAAAAACCCGCTCTATGGCGCCTTCGTCGAGGCGGGCCGCCAAGCCGGCTTCGAACTGACCGACGACTATAACGGCTCCAGGCAAGAGGGGTTCGGCCCGATGGAGCAGACCATTTTCGGCGGCCGCCGCTGGTCGGCGGCATCAGCCTATCTGAAGCCGGCGCTCGGGCGCAAAAACGTAAGCTTGGTCAAGGGCTTTGCGCGACGGGTGATCATCGAGAATCAACGCGCCATCGGCGTCGAGATCGAAGCTCGCAAACAGATTCAGGTCGTTAAGGCGCGACGTGAGGTGATCGTCGCGGCATCGTCGATCAACTCGCCGAAAATCCTGATGCTGTCGGGAATCGGGCCTGCAGAGCATCTCAGGGAAAACGGCATCGCGGTGGTAGCCGATAGACCCGGCGTCGGCCGCAACCTGCAGGACCATCTGGAACTCTATATCCAGCAGGAATCGACAAAGCCGATCACGCTGAATTCGGTGCTCAATCCGTTCTCCAAGGCGATGATCGGGGCGCAGTGGCTGTTCTTCAAGACCGGCCTTGGCGCCACCAATCATTTCGAGGCGGCTGCCTTCGTGCGCTCGCGCGCCGGCGTCGACTATCCTGATATCCAGTACCACTTCATCCCGGCGGCGGTGCGCTATGACGGCAAGGCGGCGGCGAAGTCGCATGGTTTTCAGGCGCATGTCGGGCCAATGCGCTCGAAGTCGCGCGGCTCGGTGACGCTGCGCTCGCCGGATCCGAATTCGAAACCGGTGATCCACTTCAACTACATGTCGCATCCCGACGACTGGAGCGAGTTCCGCCACTGCATCAGGCTGACGCGCGAGATTTTCGGCCAGAAGGCCTTCGACGGCTTCCGCGGCCAGGAAATTTCGCCCGGCAGCCACGTGCAATCGGACGACGACCTCGACATCTTCATCAGGGATCACGCCGAAAGCGCCTATCATCCCTGCGGCACCTGCCGGATGGGCCGCGCCGACGAGGTCACGAGCGTCGTCGATCCGGAATGCCGCGTGATCGGCGTCGAGGGCCTGCGGGTAGCCGATTCCTCTATCTTCCCGCGCGTCACCAACGGCAACCTCAACGCGCCGTCGATCATGACTGGCGAGAAGGCTTCCGACCACATTCTCGGCCGCACGCCGCTGGCGCCTTCCAACCAGGAACCATGGATCAATCCCCGCTGGCAGGCGTCCGACAGATAGAGCATGATCGTGCAACCGCACGATCGGCATGCCGCTAAGACGATTTGGAGAAGCCCATGCGCGCCCAGCCAACGGCATCGCACTATGTCAACGGACGCTACATAGACGACGAGCAAGGCGCGCCACTGCCGGTCATCTATCCGGCAACCGGCGAGACCATCGCCCTGCTGCGCTCGGCGACGCCGAACGTGCTGGAACTCGCCATCGAGGCTGCGCGTGCCGCGCAACCGGCTTGGGCGCGGCTGAAGCCGGTGGAGCGCGGCCGCATCCTGCGCCGCGCCGCCGACATCTTGCGCGCCCGCAACGCCGATCTTGCCCGCCTCGAGACGCTCGACACCGGTAAGGCGATTCAGGAAACGCTGGTGGCGGATGCGCCATCGGCCGCGGATTGCCTGGAATATTTCGGCGGCGCGGTTGCAGCTTACAATGGCGAGGCTGTCGATCTGGGCGGGCCCTTCGCCTACACGCGGCGCGAGGCGCTCGGCGTTTGCGTCGGCATAGGCGCCTGGAACTACCCGATCCAGATCGCCGGCTGGAAATCCGCGCCCGCGCTCGCTATTGGCAACGCCATGGTGTTCAAACCATCGGAAAACACGCCATTGTCGGCCTTGGCCCTGGCCGAGATCTACAGCGAGGCAGGCCTGCCCGACGGGCTGTTCAACGTCGTGCAAGGCTATGGCGATGTCGGCGCCAGCCTGGTCAGCCACGATGTCGTGGCCAAGGTGTCGGTGACCGGCTCGGTGCCGACCGGCCGCAAGGTGCTGTCGCTCGCCGGCTCGAAGATGAAGCACGCGACGATGGAACTCGGCGGCAAGTCGCCGCTGATCGTCTTCGACGACGCCGATCTCGAGAATGCCATCGGCGGCGCCATGCTCGGCAATTTCTATTCGACGGGGCAGATCTGCTCCAACGGCACGCGCGTCTTCGTTCAGAAGGGCATCCATGACCGCTTCGTCGACCGGCTCGTCGAGCGAACCAAGAAGATCCGCATCGGCGATCCGCTCGATGGCGAAACCCAGATGGGGCCGCTGGTCAGCAAGGCACAGCAGGAGAAGGTCGTCTCCTACATCGCGGCGGGCAAGCAAGAAGGCGCCACGCTCGCCTGCGGCGGCAACGTGCCCTCGCTGCAAGGTTTTGAAGGCGGCTTCTTCGTCGAGCCGACGGTGTTCACCGGGGTGAGCGACAGCATGCGCATCGCGCGCGAAGAAATCTTTGGGCCTGTCATGAGCGTGCTGAAATTCGACGGCGAGGACGAGGTGGTCGAGCGCGCCAACGACACTGAGTTCGGTCTCGCGGCCGGCGTGTTCACGCGCGACCTGTCGCGCGCCCACCGCGTCATCGCCGAGCTGCAGGCCGGCACGTGCTGGATCAACGCCTACAACCTGACCCCGGTCGAAATCCCCTTCGGCGGTGTCAAGCAATCCGGCATCGGGCGAGAAAATTCACTGGCCGCGCTGGCGCTCTATTCGCAGATGAAGGCGGTTTATGTCGAGACCGGGGATGTGGTCAGCCCGTATTGAGCAAAATGTCGTCGGGACAGCGCCTCTTTCTCAGCCGCCCTTCTCGGCAGTCCCATCCAGATACTGCGTCAGCGCGCACACGAGATGATAAAAAATGCTGGCCGGCACATCTGATGCCCGCGAGCGGCCGCGCTCGTCGACGCGGTCGATCCACAGACCCAGCGGCGCCGGGTCGATGTGCCAGCGGAACAGCCGGCCTACGCGTTCCTCGATCTCCGGCTTGAGATCGGGTCCGCCAGAACCGTCCAACGCAATCGCCGCCTTGACCGCTTCGGCCTGTGGCCAACTACGCGAGACCAGGTCCAGCGGCAGACCCTGCCGGGAGACGGCGCCATAGGCAAGGCCTGTGGCGCGGTTGAGGCCATTGGCGATGGCCGAGGCATAGAGTTTCCTGGCGAAGCCACTCAGTTCGGCCTGGCCGCTACGAGCGGCGAAATCGACAAGCAGCGCGGCCCATTCGAAATGATGGCCGGGCTCGGTCCAGGTACCCTTCTCGCCCGCCACGGGCCTCCAGCCGGCGTCGAAATATTCACCCAGCGTCCAGCTTTCGGGATCGAAGAAGTGGTTGCGGAACAGGTCGATGATGCGTGCCGCGCGGCGCAGATAAGCGCGCTCGCCTGTCGCCTGGTGCCAGGCGAGGAAGGCTTCCAAAAAATGCATGTGCGGATTGGAGCGCCGCTCGCCCTGCCCGTCCGAGGTTTCGAGAAAGCCGGTCATGCGGCTATCCTCGAGATGGGCATCGAGGAAGGCGAAGGTCTCTTCGCCGAGCCGCAGCGCATCCGGATGGCCCGACATGTGGGCATGCGCCAGCGCCAGAAGCACGCAGGAATGATCGTAGGCGTCCTCGACCGGGTCGGCGACCGAACCGTCGATGTCGAGGGTACGCACCCAGCCGCCCCTTGCCGTTCGGCCGCTTCCGGCCATGAAGTCGATGCCGTGGGCGATGAGCCGGTCGGCCGGGCCGTCCCAGCCGCGTTGCTTGGCGACCGCAAAGGCGTAGACCTGGCGGGCCTGCGTGCGCATGCGCTTGGGCTTCATCAGCGGCGTGGCGTCGAAGCCAAGAGCCTCGTGGAATCCGCCATAGCGTTCGTCGACGCCTGATGTCGACCACAGCGGAAGCGTCTCCTGAAACAGCCAGTGATGGACGCGGCGACGCCAAGCGCCGCTTTCGATGACCCGGTCGTGGGCAGGCGTGAAGCGGGTTTCCAACCGGCCGGATTTTTCGAGCTGCTCGACGATCTTCTTGACGTGCTGGCTATGGCTGACCGGGGCGACGAAGGTAGCGTCCGATGTCGAGACGATGGCGACATCTCTCATGCCGATGGCCGACAGCAGCCGGCCATCGCTGCGAATGTAGGAATTCTCGCAATCGATGGCGACGACGTCGCCGGCGATGACATTGCCTTGGCTATCGGCAGGCCCGACATCGAGCAGCGACTGCCAGGAGCCGAGATCGTTCCAGCGAAAGCTGGCCGGCACCATGGCGATGTCCTTTGCCCGCTCCATGATGGCATAGTCGATCGAGACCGAAGGAATGGCGCCGTAGAGGTCCAGCGGCATGTAGAAGCCGGAAAGGTCCGATGTCGCAGCCTTGTAGGCAGCTTCGGTCGCCTGCCAGATCTTCGGCTCGAAAGCTGCGAAAGCATCACGCATGGCGCCGGCGCGAAACAGGAAGATGCCGGTGTTCCAGTGGAAATTGCCGGCTTCGAGATAGGCCTGGGCGGTGGCAAGGTCCGGCTTTTCGACGAAGCGCGAGACATCGAACACGCCTGCTCTTTCGGCGGCGACTTCGATGTAGCCATAGCCGGTCTCCGGCTGTGTCGGCTTGAGGCCGAACACCACCAGCCGCCCGGCGCTGGCAGCGGCGGTGCCCGCCTCGACGCTCTGCCAGAATTGCCGCGCGGTCGAAATCTCGTGATCGGACGGCACCACCAGCACCAGTTCGTCACCGAATTCGGCGAGCGTGCGCAGGCTTGCCAGCGCCACCGCCGCGGCGGTGTTGCGGCCGGTAGGTTCGAACAGCGGCCCACCGCCGGCAAGGTTTATGCCGGCGAGATCGGCATGGACGCGCTCGGCATGGCGTTCGGAAGCGATCATGAAGATGGGCGTATCGCCGCTGGGCCGTGACGCCAGCCGGCGCAAGGTCTTTGCCAGCATCGAGCCGTCGCCCGAAAGGTCGTGGAACTGCTTGGGATTGTCCTCGCGCGACAGCGGCCAGAGCCGCGAGCCGACGCCGCCGCTCATGACGAAACTGACGATGCGCTGGCTCATGATGCCCTTGTCAAAAGATCTGCTTGTAGGCGCCGACTTCCGGACTACGGCGCAGCACCGCGTCGAACGTCTGCCGGCGCCGCTGCGACGATACCGGGCTCTCCACCACCACGACAAGCTCCGGCAATCCGAAACTGTTGGGCCGTGCTTCGCCAACGATCCTGAGGGTCAAGACTGGAAATCTCCGGGCGGCTGGAAACACAAATCGCGCAAACGTTTGCCGAGGAGTGCCCTACCACGGAAGCCTTTAAGCGGCGTTTATTCGAGGCGCTGAAACAGGCTCGCGAAGAAAGCTGGCGAAATGCGACAGAAGTGCTGCCATTGACGCTTGCAGGAACCAGATGCGGCGGCTATAAGCCCGCGTCTGGTCACGGAGTGTAGCGCAGCCTGGTAGCGCACCTCGTTCGGGACGAGGGGGTCGCAGGTTCAAATCCTGCCACTCCGACCAGAAAAACAAAGCGATACGCGTGTTTGTTGTTCCCGCTGCAGCGGCTCGATGTTTGATCGTCGCCTGCTCCAATTCATCGCTTTACGCAATTCCGGCTCCAATTCATCGCTTTACGCAATTCCGGACGGAAAAACCGCTGCGCAGTTTTCCTGGAATTGGTTTAGCTGACGCGTTCTATGAGTTCGATTGCCGCTTTGGTGACGTCGGCGGCGTCAAGCCGTTGAACGCAATAAACGCCCCCTGCATTGCCCACCTTGCAGAGGCCCGGCGCTATGCACTTGCATGGCATCGGAGGCTGCAGCGTACGGTTAGGAACGCCAAGAGGCCCCCAGATGTCAGGTTGGGTCAGACCGAACAGGCCAACGACGGGCGTTTTCATGGCCGCGGCCAGGTGCATGGGTCCGCTTTCGTTGCCCAGGAAGATCAGGGCCTCGCCCAGCAGGGGCAAAAGGGTGGTCAGGGGTGCCTGGCCAACGAGATTCACGATCGGCGATGTTGCCGCATCCAACACCTTGCCTGCGATACCTGCCTCGTCCGGGCCGCCAACGATGACCGCCCGGAGACCCTTTCGACGGTAAATCTCTCCCAGGACCGATGCGAAACGGTCAGGCTGCCAGCAACGGCCTGGGAAACTGGCGCCGGCATGGACGGCGACAAACGACTTCGTTTCCAATTCGTGTCGGGCAAGCAGCTGCTTTGCCTGACGCGAACCGGATTCGGTTGGCTTGAGGGACGGAATAGGATCGGTCACAGGAATGCCAAGGGCAAACAGCGGCGACAGGTACCGATGCAGATAATGCTCGCCGCCATGGCCGTATGTGGCGGCAAAGATGTTGGCGCTTTGGCGCTCCCAGAATTTCAGGGGCTGCTCCGATGGAACATAGCCTACGCGAAAAGGCGCCTTGACGAAGCGCATCACAAGCCGTGATGTCTTGGAGTCCGACAGATCGATGATAAGATCATAATCCGACTTCCTCAGATCGTGCAGGAGCCTGGTCATTCCGGACATGCGCTCGAAAGGGGAGCCGCGCATTTTGCCGCGATCGAGCGAAACCACGCTGTCGGCGATGCCTTGCTCCAGAACGAATTTCGCCAGCGCCGCCTGGCATAGCATGGTGATCGTCGCGTTCGGAAACTCTGCCCGCAGATGCCTGACCAGAACCGAAGTTAGAACAACATCCCCGATAAACTTCGTCTGATTTATGAGTATTGATTGTACGTTGCCAGCCTTCGGCAGCGCCTTTGCCGGCTCTTTTGAATTCTTGATCCAACTTTTCATGGAATGACTATTCCATTTCAGCCAAAAAGAATCCAAAATTTTCGACAAACGATCGATGTAGGCAATAGCCGCGCAATGACAAGCTCGTTCTGTCCGCTGATATAGGATATCGCCTCAGCCATCAACCAACCAGGAATATTTGTCAACGCAGATGGGGCTCGCAGGCTCTCTTTCAAGGGTTCCGCCGAGGTCGAACTCGTGTCCGTCGTGAATGTGAATGACCCCGGTTCGTTTCGGCGTACGCACGCATGCGGACATATCGGAGGGTGGCCATGGTCGCTTACGCTGGAGTAAGGTCGTGGACATGAAATTGCATTCGACCCCCAGCAGGCCGTTCATCCCCGTGCTCCTCCTCGCCCTTGTCGGAGGCTGCGCGTCGACCAGCGGATCGATCGATCCGGCGAATTACGACAAGATGACATGCGCCGAACTGAACAGCGCCATAGGCGAAGCCGCCAAAGGCATCTCGCAGACAGCCATCACGCGGGGCAAGGTCGCCAGCACCAGTGTTCCGAGATGGCTGCTGGGCGGCTCAAGCGTCAAGGCCGCCGTCGCCAATCGCGAAACGACCAGGATCGATCGGCTGAAGCAGCAGCAAGCGGCCATGGCCGCCGCCAGGGCGCGCAGATGCCCAGGGCTTGGGAATTGAGCTGAGGCGCCGCTGCCGGGCTCGCCTCACGCACTCAAACGAAACCGCGTGACATCGATTGCGGCGCTCATCAGCGTCTGCGTGTAGCCGGCCTGCGGATTGCTGAAAATGTCTTCCGTCGGCCCTTCCTCGACGATCTTGCCCTGCTTCATGACGATGATGTAGTCGGCCATGGCGCGCACCACGGCGAGATCGTGGCTGATGAACAGATAGGACAGCTCATGGTCGGCCTGCAGCTTGCGCAGCAACTCCACGATCTGTTTTTGCACCGAGCGGTCGAGGGCGGAGGTCGGCTCGTCCAGCACCACCAGCTTGGGCTTGAGGATCATGGCGCGAGCGATTGCGATGCGCTGGCGCTGGCCGCCTGAGAATTCGTGCGGATAGCGATTGCGCGAGTTGGGATCGAGGCCAACTTCGCGCAGCGCCTCGACGGCGCGCTGGTCGCGCTGCTTGCCCGAGAGGTTCGGTTCATGCACCAGCAGCCCTTCGGTGATGACCTGGCCGATGGTCATGCGCGGCGACAGCGAACCGAACGGATCCTGGAAGACCAGCTGCAATTGGCGCCGCAGCGGCCGCATCGTCTGGCGGTCGGCGGTCGAGATATCGCGGTCGCCGAAGCGGATCACGCCATCGCTCGGCAACAGCCGCAGCAAAGCGCGGCCAAGCGTCGATTTTCCAGAGCCTGATTCGCCGACGATGCCGATCGTCTGATTGCGCCTCAGCCTGATCGAGATGTGGTCGACGGCGCGCAGCATCAGCGGCTCGCCGGCCAGAAAG
Organism: Mesorhizobium sp. B264B1B; assembly: GCF_020165765.1. Taxonomy (NCBI): domain Bacteria; kingdom Pseudomonadati; phylum Pseudomonadota; class Alphaproteobacteria; order Hyphomicrobiales; family Phyllobacteriaceae; genus Mesorhizobium; species Mesorhizobium sp. B264B1B. The sequence continues at coordinate 296,508 of NZ_JAIUIS010000005.1, read as the reverse complement.
CCGCCGCCGATACGGAAGGTAACCTCGACGTTTCTGCCTTCGAGCAGGACCGGCGCATTGGCCGGCGGCGGCGCCTTGGTTCCGGTCGGCTCGGCGGCCAGCAGCATCTTGGTGTAGGCATGCTGAGGACTGGCGAAGATGGCTTGCGCGTCCCCCTCCTCCACCACCTCGCCGGAGCGCATGACATAGACCCGGTCGGCAAAGCGCCGCACGATGCCGAGATCGTGTGTGATGAACACGATCGCCATGCCGAGCTTGCGCTGCAGCTCGGCAAGTAGCATGAGGATCTGCGCCTGGATGGTGACGTCGAGCGCCGTCGTTGGTTCGTCGGCAATCAGGATATCGGGATCGTTTGCCAAAGCCATGGCGATCATGACGCGCTGGCGCTGGCCACCCGACATTTCGTGCGGATAGGATTTCATGCGCCGTTCGGGATCGGGAATATGCACCAGCCTGAGCAGGTTGAGCGCCTCCTCGCGCGCTTGCGCCGCATTCAAGCCCCGATGCCGGCGAATCGGTTCGATCAGCTGGTTGCCGATCGAATAGAGCGGATCGAGCGAGGTCATCGGCTCCTGGAAGATCATGCTGATCTTGCGGCCGCGGACCTTGTTCAACTCGGATTTGCTTAGCGTCAGAAGATTGCGGCCGCGATAATCGACACTGCCGGTGGCTTCTCCATTGGAGGCCAGCAGGCTCATCGCCGCCATCATCGTTTGGCTCTTGCCGGAGCCGGATTCGCCGACCACGGCGACGGTTTCGCCCGCCTTGACGTGGATGTTGATGCCTTTCACCGCCTCGACCGCGCCGTCGAGGGTGCGGAAGCGCACGCGAAGATCCTTTACGCTGAGAATGGTCTCTGCTGCGTCCATCTTAGCGGTCCTTGGGGTCGAGCGCATCGCGCAGGCCGTCGCCGACGAAGTTCAGGGCGAACAAGGTGGAGACCAGGAAGAAGGCAGGGAACAGAAGCAGCCAGTTTGCAGTGCCGATATTCTTGGCGCCGACCGAGATCAGCACGCCCCAGCTGGTCATCGGCTCCTGGATGCCGAGCCCGAGGAACGACAGAAAGCTCTCCAGGATAATGACCTGCGGCACCAGCAGCGTCATGTAGATCACCACCGGCCCGAGCAGGTTGGGAATGACGTGGCGCAAAAGGATGCCGCGCTGGCCGACGCCCATGGCCTCGGCCGCCTGGACATATTCCTGGCGGCGGATGGACAGCGCCTGGCCGCGCACGATGCGGGCCATGTCGAGCCACAGCACGGCGCCGACCGCCAGGAACATCAGCACGAAGTTGCGGCCGAAGAACACCACCAGCATGATGACGAAGAAGATGAAGGGCAGCGAATAAAGCACGTCGACGATGCGCATCATCACCTCGTCGACCCTGCCTCCGGCAAAACCGGCAGTGGCGCCATAGAGCACGCCGATGGCCACGGCCACGACGCCGGCGAGCAGACCGATGGCCAGCGAAACGCGCCCGGCCATCAGCGTCCGCGACAACAGATCGCGGCCGGTGTTGTCGGTGCCGAAAAGAAAATATTGCTGCTTGACCGAGGCGCTCATCGTCGCTTCGAGGCCGTCAGGCGACTTGCTTTCGATCCTGGTGTCGTCGAAGGCGTCGGACCGGTCGAGATAGCGGATGTTGCGGTCGTCGATCGCCTTGCTGGAGGTGACGGTGACGAAGACGCGATTGCCGTCCTGGCGCCAGTCCTTGATGTCGACACGCATGCGCTTGATCGCCTCATTAAGCGCGGTCTCGATCATGTCCGGCTTCGGATAGGCCGACAGGCTCGGCGGCGTACGCACATAATCACCATAGATGGTGGTGTATTGGTGCGGCACGAACCAGGGCCCGAACACGCTGATCACGGCGATCAGGATCAGATAGTAGAGGCTGAACATGGCGGCGCGGTTGGCCTTGAGGCGCGCCCAGGCATCGCCCCACAGCGAACGGCCGACGACCGGTGCGGCGATCGCGATATCAGTCATAGCGCACCCTCGGATCGACGACGGCATACATGACGTCGACGATCAGGTTGAAGACGATGGTGAAGATGGCGATGACCACCACCGTCCCCATCACCAGCGTGTAGTCGCGGTTGAGCGCGGCATCGACGAAGTAGCGCCCGACGCCGGGAATGGAGAAGATCGTCTCGACGATGATCGAGCCGGTGAGCAGGGCGGCGGCAGCCGGACCGGTGAAGGAGACGATCGGCAGGACGGCGCCGCGCAGCGCGTGCTTGACCACCACCGACCAGTCGGACAGGCCGAGCGCGCGCGCCGTGCGGATGTGATGCGAGCGCAGCGATTCGATCATCGAGCCGCGCATCAGGCGGGCGACGATGGCGATCTGCGGCAGGGCAAGCGTCAGCACGGGACCGATCTTGTTGATAAGCGCGCCATCGCCCCAGCCGCCGATCGGCAACAGCTTCCAGGTCAATCCGAACACGAGCTGGATAATCGGCGCGATGACGAAGGTCGGGATGGTGCTGCCCGCGGTTGCCAGCGCAATCACCGTGTAGTCGCCAAGTTTGTTCTGGTTGAGCGCCGCAATGGTACCGAGCACGCTGCCGAGCAGCAGCGCCAAGATCAGCGCGGAGGCGCCGAGCTGAATGGAAATAGGCAAGCCCTTCGCGAAAAGCTCGGTGACGGTAAAGTCCGGCATATTGTAGCTCGGGCCGAAATTGCCGCGCAGGAGATTGCCGAGATAGTGGACATATTGCAGCCAGAGCGGGTCGGCGAGCCCGAACTGGGCTTCAAGATTGGCCCTGATCTCGGGGCTCAGGCCCCGCTCCTGGTTGAACGGGCCGCCCGGTGCGACGCGCATCAGGAAGAACGCCAAGGTCACGATGACGAATAGCGTTGGAATGGCGGTCAGAAGCCGCCTGAAAATGTAGCGTAGCATCGGCGGTGCCCTGCTTCGGCCAGGGTGACGGGCATCCAACCGGACGCCCGCAGCGCTCTGGCACCTCTCATCTTCGCACCATGGCCTGCGAAAATCGATTTCGACTTTCGGGCCCCATGCGACGACAGATCGAGCCGCCGTCCTGAACGGGCGGCGGTTCGATCAAGGTTTTCAATCCTTGGAGATGAAGCGGGACGGATGCACGTCCATGACGTTGTCGACGAAGCCGTGCAGCTTCGGGGAAACAATATCGTGGTAGCTATAGTAGAGAAGCGGGATCTGGCCGACGTCGTCGACGAGGACACGTTCGGCGGCGGCGAGTTCCTTCATGCGCTCTTCCGGCTTGCCGCCGGCGGCGGCCGCCTTGTCCATGGCAGCCTCATATTGCGGGCTGTCATAGACCGAATAGTTGTTGCCGCTGGCCTTGCGCGAGATGCCCAGGAAGGTTTCGGGATCCTTGTAGTCGGCAATCCAGGCGGCGCGCGCAACGTCATAGTCACCCCTCTGCTCGAGGAAGGAGTAGTGGGTCTTGGTGTCGGTGTTGAGCAGCGTGACGTCGACGCCGAGCGGCTTCAGCTGTTCCTGGATGGCGACCGCGGTATTCTTGTGGTTCTCCGAGGTGTTGTATCGGATCTCCATCTTCAGCGGATGCTCCGGCGTGTAACCGAGTTTCTCGAGTATCTTCTTGGCTGCGTCCTCGCGGTCGATCTGCGACATGTCGGCATATTTGGCCATCGCCGGCGTGTAGCCCTCGATGCCCGGAGGGACCATCGAATAGCCTGGCAGCATTGAATTCTGCCAGACCTTTTCGGCAATGAAATCGCGGTCGATGGCCATCGAGATGGCATTGCGCAGCTCGACATTGTCCCAGGGCTTCTTGTCGGTCTTGATCGCGTAGTAATAGGTGCCGAGATACGGCCCCACCTTGATCTGATCACCGAACTTGGCCTTGAGGTCGGCGAGCTGCTCGGTCGGTAGATCGTCGTAGCTGTCGAGTTCGCCGGCCTCGAAGCGCTTCATCGCCGAGGAGCGATCCTCTGTCGGGATGTAGTTGACGACGTCGATCTTGACGCTTCCGGCATCCCAGAATTTCGGATTCTTGACCAGTTTCATATGATCGTTGGGAACCCACTCGGCCAGCGTATAGGGGCCGTTGGAAACGAGATTGCCCGGCTTGATCCAGTCGGCGCCGAGCTTGTCCATGGACGCCTTGTTGACCGGATAGGTCGCCTGGTGGGTCAGCATTTCGAGGAAATATGGCGTCGGCGCCTTCAGCGTCACTTCAAGGGTGGTCGCGTCGATGGCCTTGACGCCCATGTCCTCGGGCTTGCCCTTCTTGGTGTTGACTTCCTCGGCGTTCTTGACGGGATAGAGCATCGAGGCATATTCGGCGGCCGTCGCCGGGTCTTCGAGGCGGCGGAAAGCGAAGACGAAGTCTTCGGCCGTCACCGGGCTGCCGTCGGACCACTGGCCGTCCTTCCTGAGCTTGAAGGTGTAAACGGTACCGTCATCCGACACCGTCCAGCTCTCGGCGGCGCCGGGGATGACGTTGGCCTTCTCGTCCTGCATCACCAGACCTTGGAACAGGTCGCGCAAGACGTTGGCTTCATAAACCGTCGAGGTCTTATGCGGATCAACCGACTCGGATTCGGCAGCAGTGCCTCTGTTGTAGACGACCTCGGCAAAGGCCGGCGTGTAGAATGTTCCGGCGGCCAGCGCCATGGTTGTGGCGAATGCCGTCGCCTTCAGCATGTTTTTCAGCATGAAGTTTCTCCCTGTCGGCGCTGCCAACGGCGCGCCTTTGCGTGTTGACGCCCCGGGACCGATGTCTGGCCCCTTTGAGCGCGCCGCCGGTTCCCTCCGTCGGCTGGTGGCAGAAGACTAGACAGGCGGCAAGCTCTTTTCAACCGAGTACTGATTGACCCTAAGTCAATAGCCAGGAATCAAAGAAGCCGCGGCTAAATTAGCGTAGCTTTTCAATCATACACACTTCCAGGTTGCGCCTAGAGTTTTCGCTTTTTGCATGCGAACTTTGGCATGCTCGGCGGCATGGTTCAGAACCTCATTCGCCAGGTCCAGGGGCGCCGATTCCAGACAGACACTTCGGCAACTTCGGCGGTTGAGTTCGCTCTGCTATCACCGATATTCATCCTTCTCCTGCTCGGAATGGTTGCATACGGTATCTATTTCGGCGCGGCCAATTCAATACAGCAGATCGCGGCGGACGCCGCCCGGACGGCCATCTCGGGGCTGAACCAGACCGAGCGGCAGACGCTCGTGGCCTCGTTTCTCGCCAATAATGCCGGTGGATATCCCTTCGTCGACGCCAGCAAGCTGACTTATCAGGCCAATGACAGCACGGCGGACGGCAATCAGTTCGTTGTGTCGATCCAGTACGATGCCCGAAACCTGCCGATCTGGAATCTCTTTCCGGGCATAGCCATGCCGGGTACCACGATCAAACGCCAATCAACGATCAGGGTCGGGGGCATCTGAATGCTGCTCAGTTCGCGCTTGAAGATCCGCAGGCTTGCACGCCAGATGCTTGGTGACCAACGAGCGAATTTCACGGTGATGACGGCGTTGAGCGCGCCGGTCGCGCTGGCGCTGGCAGCGGTGGCGATCGACGAGGCCTCCATTTACACCGAGCGCCGAGAAGCACAGGCGATGGTCGACCTGGCGGCGATCACCGCGGCTTCGAGCATCAACAACGTCCAGACCGCGGTCTTGACCACGCTCACCGACAACGGGATGCCAGGTGTCGTCGTTCAGGGCTCGGGTCAAACCATTCCCGCGGCGGTGGGCAAAACCGTCGTGACGGTCACGCGGGGCCGATATGCAGGGGCATCCTCGGTCAATGTGGATCAACGCTTCCAAGCAGGCGTAACCCCTTACAACGCGGTTCATGTGACCCTGCGCAAGACCCCCAACCGCTATTTCGCAAGCACGCTGATCCCAACGCCCATCATTGGCACCGAAGCCACCGCCAGCATGACGCCACAGGCCACTTTCTCGGTCGGATCGAGGTTGCTCAGCGTCAATACCAGCAACAGCCCCATCCTCAACGCGCTTCTCGGCGGACTCCTAGGCGGCAACATCTCGCTCAGCGTCATGGACTACAACGGATTGATCTCCGCCGATGTCAGCGTGCTTTCCTTCGTCGATGCCCTGGCGGTGCAATTGAACCTGACGGGCGTGACCTATTCGGACGTTCTGGCCTCAAAGGCTACAGTCGGCCAGATCGCCACCGCCCTGGCCAATGTTCCCGGGCTCGGCAACACGGCCAAGGTCGCCTTGCAAACCATGGCAAGCAAATCGACCAACACGGTCAAGATTCCGCTCAGCCATCTCATCGACCTCGGCCCCCTCGGCAGACTTGGCCTCGGGCAGAGGCCAGCCGGCCTTGGCGTTGACGCCAGCGCGATGGGAATGCTGATGGCCGCCGCCGAACTGGCAAACGGTTCGAAGCAGATCGACCTCGGTCTCAGCACCGGCATACCGGGGGTGCTGTCGAGCACGCTCGCCATCGCCTTCGGCGAACCGCCGCAATCCTCGCCATGGCTGAAGGTTGGCGAAGTCGGCACCATTGTGCGGACGGCCCAGACCCGTATCAAGCTGGTGGTGAAGATCGGAGCCGGCAACAGCAATGTCGGAGGCGGTATCACCCTGGTGTCGTTCAGTCTGCCTCTGCATGTCGAAGTCGCCTATGCCGAGGCCAAGCTCACCGACATAAGTTGTCCGACAGGCCCCAGCAGCATCAAGGTGACCATCGCCACCCGTCCCGGTATCGTCGAAGGGCATCTCGGCGACAGCAGCAGCGCCGGCTTTGCCGATTTCACCAACAAGGAGACGTTTTCCAACACGGAAATCGCGAGCGTGAAACTTCTGATCATCCCGGTGCTGTCGGTGGTGGGCTCAGCGGCGTTCGACATGGCCAACAACACGCTAACGACGTTGACTTTCAACAAGGCCGATATCGATGCCAAGACGATAAGGACCGCTTACACCCAAAATTTTACCCAGTCGTTGACTACGTCGCTGGTCAGCGATTTGTCGCTGACGGCGAATTTACTCGGTCTGCCGCTGCTGAATCTGAACACGCTGATCGCAACCGTAAGCCCGCCAGTGGTGGCACTTCTGAACAGCGTAACAGCTCCGGTCGACACGTTGCTTACCAATCTGCTCGAAGCTCTTGGCGTGCGTCTCGGTGAAGCCGACGTCCGGGTCACCGGCGCAACGTGCGGACGTGCCGTGCTTGTCCAGTAAGATGGCCGGCACGCGCTGATCTAGGCAAGGTGTCCAAGAAAGCATCCGAGTGTCGGCAGCAAAAGCACGGCTTCTCCGGCGAGCGAGGCATCGCCGCCAAGTTTCGCAACCGCTCCTAAGTCTTGCGGCAGCGGCCAGTTGGCCGGTTCCCCGGCGAAATTGAAGGCACAAAGCAGCCTCTCATCGCCATGCTCGCGGACAAAGGCCAGCACGTCGCCTTCGGCGTCGAGAAAGCGGATCGAACCGCCGACCAGCGCCGGATGCCGCTTGCGCAAAGCGAGTGCCGAACGGTAGGCGGAAAGTACCGATTGCTCATCGCCGCTCTGTACATCGACCGCGCGAGCGCGATGGCTTTCCGGCACCGGCAGCCAGGGTTTACCGGTGGAGAAGCCCGCATTATCGGCGCCGGACTCCCAGACCATGGGCGTGCGGCAGCCATCCCTTCCCTTCACACCGGGCCAGAAGCGGATGCCTACCGGATCGCGCAGGTCCTCATAGGCAAGTTCCGCCTCCGGCAAACCGAGTTCCTCGCCCTGGTAGAGGCAGATCGAGCCACGCAGGCAAGAGAGCAGCATGATCGAGAATTTGGCCACCACGTCAGGATCGCCGCCCGGCCGCGTCCAGCGGCTGACATGACGCATGACGTCATGGTTGGAAAACGCCCAGCAGACCCAGCCATCTACGACAGCGTTTTCGAAAGCCTCGACACAGCCGCGCACATGCGCCGCCGAAAATTGCGGGCCAAGCAGATCGAAGGTGTAGCACATCTGCAGCTTGTCGCCGCCGGAGGTGTAGGCGGCCAGCGTCTGTAGGGAGCGCCCCTCATCACCGATTTCGCCGACGGCGGCGCGATCCCCGTACTCGTCGAGCAGCGCCCGAAAGCGCCGCAGGAACGCTAGATTTTCCGGCTGCGTCTTGTCGAACAGGTGCTCCTGGTAGAGGTAGGTGTTGGTCTCGGTGTTGGTGCCTGCAACGCTCGACGCCAAGGGCGGGTTGCTGCGCAGCCAGCGGTCGTGGACGTAGTAGTTGACGGTGTCCAGCCGGAAGCCGTCGAGGCCGCGCTCCAACCAGAACCGCACTGTATCCAGGAGCGCGTCCTGGACCTCCGGGTTGTGAAAGTTGAGATCCGGCTGCGAAGCGAGGAAATTGTGCAGATAGTACTGCCGGCGGGTCGCATCCCATTCCCACGAGGGGCCGCCGAAGACCGACAGCCAGTTGTTGGGCACACCACCATCCGGTCTGGCGTCGGCCCACACGTACCAATCGGCCTTTGGATTGTCGCGGCTGGCGCGGCTTTCGACGAACCATTCGTGCCTGTCGGAGGAGTGCGACAGCACCTGGTCGATGACGATTTTCAGGCCAAGCCGGTGCGCTTCGGCAACCAGTGTATCGAAATCCTCCAACGTGCCGAACATCGGATCGACGTCGCAATAATCCGACACGTCGTAGCCCATATCGGCCATCGGCGACTTGAAGAAAGGCGACAGCCAGACGGCATCGGCGCCGAGCGAGGCAATGTGGGCGAGCCTTGATGTGATGCCGGCGAGATCGCCGCTGCCGTCGCCGGTCGTGTCCTGGAAGGAACGCGGGTAGACCTGGTAAATGACGCAACCGCGCCACCAGTCGGCCGCTCGCTCGGCATTGTCGTCAGTCATCACGACCCTTTCCCTGTCTGGGCCCTTCCGTCCTGCGCTCGATCATGAAATTCACGCTGCGGCCCGGCAGCGCGCGAGAAAGATCAACTGCTTGCGCTTCGATGGCGGGATGCCATCGGAATCCGTCTCGCGCGGGCAATGTGAAGATGCATTGGCGGCGATCGCCATTGACCATGACGGCAAGCCGGCCATCCACGCCGCCGAGCAGCATGACGAGGCGATGCCGGGCGGGATCGTTCCACTCCGCCTCGCCGAGCAGCGCCCCCGTCTCGGTGAGCCAGGCGGCGTCGGCAGTGTCCGACCCGGCCAGCGGCTGGCCGGTGAGGAAATCTGTATTAGAGAGCGCCGGCACCGCGCGGCGCAAGGCGGCCAGTGCACGCGCGTAGCCTTCCAGCGCCTGGTCACGCCCCTTCCAGTCGAGCCAGGTGATGTTGTTGTCCTGCGCATAAGCGTTGTTATTGCCTTGCTGGCTGCGGCTGAATTCGTCGCCGGCCGTCAGCATGATCGTGCCGCGCGAGGCGAACAGCGTGGCGAGCAGCGCACACTGGTCGCTGAAGCGCGCCTTCGCGATTGCCGCGTCGTCCGTCGCGCCCTCGACGCCGTTGTTCCAGGACAGGTTCTCGTTGTGGCCATCGCGATTTTGCTCACCATTGGCCTCGTTATGCTTCTCCTCATAAGCAACGATGTCGGCCAGCGTCATGCCGTCATGGGCCGCGATGAAATTCACCGTGCGGCTGGCGGGCTGGCCGCCCCTGCCGAAAATATCGGACGAACCGGCAAGTCGTGTCGCCAGCGTACCAACCATGCCGGCATCGCCGCGCCAGAAGCGCCTGGCATCGTCGCGATAACGATCGTTCCATTCCAGGAAGCGGGAGGGGAAGTTGCCGAGCTGATAGCCATCGAGACCGATGTCCCAGGGCTCGGCGATCAACACACGGCCGGCCAACAGCGCATCCTCGCGCATCGCCTCCAGCAACGGCGCTTGCGCTTCGAATGTGCCGTTGATGCGCCCCAGCACCGGTGCCAGGTCGAAACGAAAACCGTCGACGCCGGCATGGCGGACAAAATGGCGAAGCGTGTCGAGCACCATTTCCCGCACCGCCGGGTGATCGCCGGCGACCGTGTTGCCGGTACCAGTATCATTGACCTGCCTGCCATCCGGCTGGTGCCGGTAATAAGCCTGATTGTCGAGGCCGCGCAGCGACAATGTCGGACCGAGCCTGTCACTTTCGCCCGTGTGGTTGAAGACAAGGTCGAGAATGGTGCCGATGCCGGCCGCACGCAGCGCGGCAACGGTATCGCGCAATTCGGCCAGGCCGCCAGGGGCCAGGCGCGGGTCTAGTGCCATGAAGGTGACAGGGTTATAACCCCAGGCGTTGCTCAACCCGAGCGGCGGCAGATGCCGCTCGTCGATCGATGCCGTCACCGGCATCAGCTCGACGGCGGAGACGCCGAGCCTTCGCAGGTGCTCGACGATAGCCGGATGAGCAAGCGCGGCGGTCGTGCCGCGCTGTTTTTCCGGCACATCCGGATGCAGCTTGGTGAAGGCGCGCACCGGCACTTCGTAGATCAGGCCGCCCGGACGGAACAGCGGCGGCGGCACAGGCACAGCCGTGAGCAAGGCTTTCGCCACCGCCTTGGGCATCAGCGGCGCGGTATCGGCACCTTCGTTGCGCCGCGCGGCGAGACGCCAGTGATAGGCATAGGGCCGATCGATCTCGACGGCGTAGGGATCGGTCAGCAGCTTGTCGGGGTCGAACCAAAATCCGCGCTCGGGCGCGTAGTCGCCATCGGCGCGGAAACCGTAGCGGGTGCCCTCGGCAAGGCCGGAGACGAAGAGTGCATGCACCCCCTCTCCTTCCGCTTTCAGCTCCAGCCGGTCGAGTTCGCGGTTTCCCTGTTCGTCGAAGATCGAGACCCAGAGGCGGCGCGCCGACGAGGACCAGGCGGCAAAGCGGATGCCGTCGGGGGTGATGGTGGCGCCTAGTGAGGTCATCGGCGCGTCCTCCACCCTCCCCCTTGTGGGAAGGGTCGCGAACGAAGTGAGCGGGGTGGGGGGTGACGCCGGCAAAGCCCTCTACGAGCACCCCCACCCCGACCCGCTACGCGGATCGACCCTCCCCACAAGGGGGAGGGTGAAGCCACCGCCACGCTCAAGTAATCACGCTCGGCTTGTCGCGGCCGGTATGGCTCCTAATTCCCGCGATGTCATCCGCTGCTGCGATCAGATCGGCGAGCGCCTTCTGCGTATCGAGATCGTGCCTGGCCTTGTCCGGCTCGTAGCGCTCGATGTAGACGCGCAAGGTGGCGCCCGAGGTGCCCGTGCCGGAAAGCCGGAAGACGACGCGCGAGCCGCCTTCGAACAGCACCCTGATGCCTTGATGCTCGCTCACCGAACCGTCGACCGGATCGTGATAGGTGAAGTCGTCGGCATTGGCGATCTTCAGGCCGCGCACGCTGGTGCCCGGCAGCGAGCCAAGCTTTGCGCGCAGTTCATCGACCAGCGCATTGGCGCGCCCGCTCTCGACTTCCTCGTAATCATGGCGCGAGTAATAGTTTCGGCCGTAGGTCGCCCAGTGCTCGGTAACGATCTGCTTACAGCTCTCGCCGCGCGCGGCGAGGATGTTGAGCCACAAAAGCACGGCCCACAGGCCGTCCTTCTCGCGCACATGGTTGGAGCCGGTGCCCGCACTTTCCTCGCCGCAGATCGTCGCCATGCCGGCGTCGAGCAAATTGCCGAAGAATTTCCAGCCGGTCGGCGTCTCATACATGCCAATGCCGAGTTTTTCGGCGACGCGGTCGGCGGCCCCACTGGTCGGCATCGAGCGCGCAATGCCTTTCAGGCCTTCCTTGTAGCCCGGCGCCAGGCGGGCGTTGGCGGCGAGCATGGCGACAGAATCCGACGGGGTGACGAAAATGCCCTTGCCGATGATCAAATTGCGGTCGCCGTCACCGTCGGAAGCGGCACCGAAATCCGGGGCGTCCGGTCCCATCATCTCGTCATAGAGATGTTTGGCATGGACCAGGTTCGGATCCGGATGGTGGCCGCCGAAATCCGGCAGCGGCTTGAAGTTGCGGCAGGTGCCGTCGGGCGCGCCAAGCCGGCGTTCGAGGATCTCCTTGGCGTAAGGGCCGGTCACCGCGTGCATGGCGTCGAAGCGCATGCGAAAACCCGACTTGAACAGTTTGCGCAGCGCGTCGAAATCGAACAGGCTTTCCATCAGCTCGGCATAGTCGACGACCGGATCGATGATCTCGACCGTCATGCCGGCGGCCTTGACGGTGCCGATCGCGTCGATGTCGATCGGATCGACGTCGACGGTCTTGAAGCTGGAGATCGCCTTGGTCCTGGCGAAGATCGCATCGGTCAGCTTTTCCGGCGCCGGGCCGCCATTGCCGGCATTGTACTTGATGCCGAAATCCTCGTGCGGGCCGCCCGGATTGTGGCTGGCCGACAGGATGATGCCGCCGAACGTCTTGTATTTGCGGATGACATGCGAAGCGGCCGGCGTCGACAAGATGCCGCCCTGCCCGACCATCACCTTGCCAAACCCGTTGGCGGCGGCCATGGCGATGGCCTTCTGGATGACCTCGCGATTGTAGAAGCGGCCGTCGCCGCCGATCACCAGGGTCTCGCCCTTGAACCCGTCCAGCGCGTCGAAGATCGACTGGATGAAGTTCTCGGCATAGTGCTCCTGCTGGAATACAGGCACCTTCTTGCGCAGCCCCGAAGTGCCGGGCTTCTGGTCGGAATAGGGTTTGGTGGGAACGGTGCGTATCATGCTTCAAGCAACCCTTTTCGAAAGCAGCAGGCGATAGAGTTCAACGTATTTGTCAGCGCTTCGGTCCCAGGACAGGTCGGTCTTCATGCCCTGGCGCTGGATGGCCTCGAAGATCGCGGGGCTGGCATGGGCCTCGGCCAGGCGGCGGATGGCATGAAGCAGCGCGCCGCCGTCGCTGGGCGCGAACTGGAACCCGGTCGCCACGCCGGCGGCAATCGCCGCCTCGTTGGCATCGATGATGGTGTCGGCGAGCCCCCCGGTGCGGGCGACCACCGGCACGCAGCCATAGCGCAGGCCATAAAGCTGCGTCAGTCCACAAGGCTCGAAGCGCGACGGGATGACGATGGCGTCGCAGCCGCCCTGCATGACGTGAGACAGGCCTTCGTCATAGCCCACGACGACGCCTATACGGCCGCGGTGGCGTGCGGCGGCGGCGAGCAGCGCGCCTTCGAGGCCGGCATCGCCCGAACCCAGAATAGCCAGCCGCGCGCCCGTCGCAACGATGCCGTCGACCGCCGTCGCCAGTATGTCCATGCCCTTCTGCCAGGTCAGGCGGCTGACGACGCAGACGATCGGGCTACCGTCGCGATCGAGGCCGAAACGGTCCTCGACAGCGGCCCTGTTGGGCGCGCGCGCCTTGAGCGAGGCGGCTGTATAGTTCGACACCAGATGCTTGTCGGTCTCCGGGTTCCAGATGGCGGTGTCGATGCCGTTGACGATGCCATAGAGATCGCTGGAGCGCATGTTGATCAGTCCGTCGAGACCCATGCCGAATTCCGGCGAGCGGATTTCTTGCGCATAGGTCGGGCTGACGGTGGTGATTGCCCAGGCAGCCTGCAGGCCGGCCTTGAGGAAGCCGACGCCGCCATAATATTCCACACCGTCAAGCGCCATCGCCGCCGTCGGCAGTCCGAGTTCGCCGAAGATGCCGGCGCCGAACTGCCCCTGGAAGGCGAGGTTGTGGACAGTCATCATCGACGGCGTGCCGACCGCTTTGCCATAGCGCATATAGGCCAGCGTCATCGCCGACTGCCAGTCATGGGCATGCACGATATCGGGCATGTAACCGGAGATGGCACCGCCGGCGATGTCGGCGCCGGCCTGGCTGAGCGCTGCGAAACGGCGCCAATTGTCCGGCCAATCGGCACCCGCGGCATTGCCATAAGGACCGCCGGGACGATCGAACAGATGCGGCGCATCGAGCACGAAAAGATCGAGCCCGGCAAGCTGGACAGAATGGACCGAAGCCTTGCCGCCCTGCAGCAGCGGATACTTGTAGACAGACTTTTTTTTCTTGAAGGCGTCCATCACCATGGGAAAACCGGGAATAAGCGTGCGCATGGTCACGCCTTTGGCGGCCAGCGCGACGGGCAGCGCGCCGGTCACATCGGCAAGCCCGCCGGTCTTGATCAGCGGAAAGATCTCGGGCGTGACCGACAGAACCTGCATGCGCTTACCGAACCGCTCCTGGTGCATGTAGCCCAAACCGTGCAGCGGTTCTGGGCAAGGACATGCACAAACCACCCTAAAGTGACAGCTTGTTGATCAACCCGATCGGGTTGACAACTTGTTGATCATGTCCTGCGTGATCAGGCAGATGCCCTTTTCCGAAACGCGGAAGCGCTTGGCGTCGAGCACGGGATCCTCACCGACCACCAGCCCTTCCGGTATCCTTACACCGTGGTCGATGACGACGCGCTTCAACGTTGCGTTCCGGCCGACATGAACGTCGGGCAGCATGACGACCTCTTCCAGCGTCGAGTAGGAATTGATGCGCGCGCCGGTGAAGATCAGGCTTTTGCGGAGCGTCGCGCCCGAGACGATGCAGTCGCCCGACACAAGCGAGGACACGGCCGAACCGCGCCGTCCATCCTCGTCATGCACGAACTTCGCCGGCGGCTTCAACTCGGCATAGGTCCAGATCGGCCAGTCGCGATCGTAGAGGTCGAGTTCGGGCGTCACGTCGGTCAGGTCGATATTGGCTTCCCAATAGGCATCGACGGTGCCGACATCGCGCCAGTAGGCCTCATTTTCCGCGGTCGAGCGCACGCAGGACTTGGCGAAGCGGTGGGCGATCGCCTTACCGTGCTCGACGATATAGGGGATGATGTCCTTGCCGAAGTCGCGGCTCGAGCCGGGCTCGGCCGCGTCGCGGCGCAACTGCTCCATCAGGAACTTGGTCTTGAACACGTAGATGCCCATCGAGGCCAGGGCAAACTCGGGCCTGTCTGGAATGCCGGGAGGGTCGGCCGGCTTCTCGACGAAGGCGATGATGTTGTCCTTGGCATCGACATGCATGACGCCGAAGCCCGTGGCCTCCATGCGCGGCACTTCGAGGCAGCCGACGGTGACATCGGCGCCGGCGTCGACATGCTGGCGCAGCATCAGCTCGTAGTCCATCTTGTAGATGTGATCGCCGGCGAGGATGACCATGTATTCGGGGCCATAGGCCTCGATGATGTCGATGTTCTGGTAGACCGCGTCGGCCGTGCCTTCATACCACTGGGTTTCCGACACGCGCTGGCTGGCCGGCAGGATATCGAAGCTTTCGTTTCGTTCGGGCCGCAGGAAGT
This sequence comes from Mesorhizobium sp. B264B1B, assembly GCF_020165765.1. NCBI lineage: Bacteria > Pseudomonadati > Pseudomonadota > Alphaproteobacteria > Hyphomicrobiales > Phyllobacteriaceae > Mesorhizobium > Mesorhizobium sp. B264B1B. Next base: position 281,327 of record NZ_JAIUIS010000005.1, on the reverse strand, counting down.
TCCAGCCGCGCTGCAAATGACGGATCAGCGAATGCGCCTTGTATTGGGTGGCAACCCCAAGGCGGCGGATGCCGGAGTTGAGGGCGTTGGAGAGCGCGAAATCGATGATGCGCGTCTTGCCGCCGAAATAGACCGCCGGCTTGGCGCGCCGGTCGGTCAGTTCCTTGAGGCGGCTGCCGCGCCCGCCGGCCAGCACATAGGCCATGGCGTCGCGGGCCAGCGGCTGGGTTCGTTTCGAGTTTGCCATTTTCTACCCTCCCAAGTTACCCGGTCTCGACATGGCTTGTTCCGCGACCAGTTCAAGCATGATCGTCGACAGCGGCGGCAAGAGCATCGTTGCGGAGATGCCCCCTTCCTCCGCCCGCGCTTCGACGGCGCCGCCATTGCCCTTGCCGGATCCGCCATATTCGGAAGCGTCCGTGTTGATGATCTCGCGCCATGTGCCGGCTTTCGGCAGCGGCACGCGGTAGTTGTCGCGCGGCACCGGCGTGAAATTGGAGATGATCGCGACCGGATTGCCTCCCGGCGCGCTGCGCAGCCAGGCGAAGACGGAATTCTGGCTGTCGTCGACGATCAGCCAGGAAAAGCCTTCCGGCTCGCAGTCGCGGCCGTGCAGGGCCGGTCGCGAGCGGTAGAGATAGTTGAGGTCGCGCACCACCTGCCAGACACCGCGATGCGAGCGGAAATCGAGAAGATTCCAGTCGAGCGCGCGCGCCTCGCTCCATTCGCGGCGCTGCGCGAACTCCTGGCCCATGAACAGCAGCTTCTTGCCGGGGTAGCCCCACATGAAAGCGTAGTAGGCGCGCAATGTCGCGAATTTCTGCCAGTCGTCGCCGGCCATCTTGCCAAGCAGCGTGCCTTTGCCGTGCACGACCTCGTCATGCGAGAGCGGCAGCACGAAATTCTCCGAGAAGGCATAGACCAGGCCGAAGGTAAGGTCGTTGTGGTGGTGTTTGCGGAAGATCGGCTCCTTGGAGAAATACTCCAGCGTGTCGTGCATGAAGCCCATGTTCCACTTGAAGCCGAAGCCCAGCCCGCCTTCATGGACCGGAGCCGAGACCTTCGGCCACGAGGTCGATTCCTCGGCGATGGTCATGACGCCCGGATGGTGGCCGTAGAGCTCCTTGTTCATCTTCTGCAGGAAGCTGACCGCCTCGAGGTTCTCGCGGCCGCCCTTCTCGTTAGGAATCCATTCGCCTGCCTTGCGCGAATAATCGAGGTAGAGCATCGAGGCGACCGCGTCGACGCGCAGGCCGTCGACATGATATTTTTCGGCCCAGAACAACGCGTTGTTGACCAGGAACGACACCACCTCGCGGCGGCCGAAATTGTAGATCGCGGTGTTCCAGTCGGGATGAAAGCCCTGGCGCGGATCGGCATGCTCGTAGAGCGCAGTGCCGTCGAAATGGACAAGGCCGTGCTCGTCGACCGGAAAATGCGCCGGCACCCAGTCGAGGATGACGCCGACGCCGGCACGGTGGGCGCCGTCGACAAAGCGGGCAAAGCCGGCCGGGTCGCCAAAGCGCGCCGATGGCGCATAGAGGCCTGTCGTCTGGTAGCCCCAGGAGGGATCATAGGGATGTTCGGAGATCGGCATGAACTCGATGTGGGTGAAGCCGGTCTCGACGACATAGGGGATCAGCCGGTCGGCCAGTTCATCCCATGACAGAAACGTTCCATCGTCGCGAAGCTGCCAGGAGCCGGCATGGACCTCGTAGATGGAGATGGCCTCGCGCCGGGGATCGGCATTGCGCCAGAAACTGCGATGCGCCTCGTCGCCCCATTGATGGGCGGGCGACGCAGCGGTCACCGACGCGGTCGCCGGGCGCAGTTCGGACTTGAAGGCAAACGGATCGGCCTTCAGCGGCAATCTCACGCCATCGGGGCCGATGATCTCGTACTTGTAGGGCCTGCCGGCGCCGATATCGGGGATGAATACCTCCCAGATGCCGGTGTCGCGGCGGTCGCGCATCGAATGGCGGCGGCCGTCCCAGTCGTTGAAATCGCCGACCACCGAGACGCGCCTTGCATTGGGGGCCCAGACGGCGAAATGCACTCCGGTGGCGCCTTCGTGCTCGATGACATGCGCGCCGAGCTTGTCGAACAGCCTCAGATGCGAGCCCTCGGCAATGTAGTAATCGTCCATCGGACCGAGCACCGGGCCAAAAGAATAGGGATCCGTCAACCACCAGTCGCCCCCGGCATTCCTGGCGTGATAGCGCAATGGCTGGCGCTTCTTGATCGACAGCTTGCCTTCGAAAAAGCCGCCATCGTCACGCCTGGACAGTTCACCAGCAATCATGCCGGTCAGCGTATAGGCGGTGACGAACTCCGCATGCGGAACGAAACAGCGGGCAAACAGGTTCTTGCCCACCTCATGGACGCCGAGGACCGCAAACGGATTGCCGTGCGTGCCGGCGACAATCGCCGCGACATCGCTGGCCGGGGCCGATCCGTCCGGCCCGCTTGTCGCAGCGGTCGCGCGCGGTTTCCTCATCGGGCAGTGTCCCTCCCCGGGCACCAAATGTTTGTTTTAAGGTATAAATTCGGCGTTTGAACTCACACCCCGGACTACATCGTTCGTGGCCTCATGCAATCACATCAGGCAGGTACGTTCCAGATGTCTTTCGCGTATTGGCGGATCGTGCGATCGGAAGAGAACCAGCCGACGCGCGCGACGTTGCGGATTGCCCTGGCGTACCAGTCCGGACTGTTGCGCCAGACGGCATCGACGTCTCGCTGGCAAGCGGCATAGGCGTCGAAATCCGCCGCGACCATGAACCAGTCGCTGTCGTAGAGACCATTGATGAGATCGCGGTAGCGGTTGGGATCATCGGGCGAAAAGACGCCCGATGAAACGGCCGCGAGCGCCTGCGACAGTTCGGGCGATGCCTCGATGACGCCACGCGGATCGTAGCCATTGTTGCGGCGCTCGGTGACCTCCGCCGTGGTCAGGCCGAAGATGAAGATGTTGTCGTCGCCGACGCATTCCTTGATTTCGACATTGGCGCCGTCGAGCGTGCCAATGGTCAGCGCGCCGTTCAGCGCGAACTTCATGTTGCCGGTGCCCGAAGCCTCCATGCCGGCGGTCGAGATCTGCTCGGAAAGGTCGGCAGCCGGCATCATGATCTCGGCGAGGCTGACATTGTAGTTCGGCACGAACACCACCTTGAGCAAGCCGCGAACGGCCGGATCGCGGTTGATGACCCTGGCGACGTCGTTGGCCAGTTTGATGATCAGCTTGGCATTGTGGTAGCTGGGCGCCGCCTTGCCGCCGAAGAATTTCACGCGCGGCATCCAGTCGCGCTCCGGATGCGAGCGGATCTGGTCGTAGAGCGCGACCGCCTCGAGGATGTTCAGGAGTTGGCGCTTGTATTCGTGGATGCGCTTGACCTGGATGTCGAACAGCGCCGAGGGATCAAGCCTGATACCGAGCCGGTCGGCGACGAGATTGGCCAACTTCACCTTGTTCTGCCGCTTCACGCCGGCGAATTTTTCGCGGAAAGCGGTATCGTCGGCAAAGGCATCGAGCCCCTTGATGGCCTCGATGTCATCCAGGAAGCGGTCGCCGATCGCCTCGCGGGCGAGTGCGGTCAGACCTGGGTTGCACTGGATCAGCCAGCGCCGCGGCGTGATGCCGTTGGTCTTGTTGTTGATGCGGTCGGGGTAGAGCGTGTGCAGGTCGGCGAATACCGTTTCCTTCATCAGCTCGGTATGCAGCGCCGAGACGCCGTTGATCGAATGCGAACCGACGAAGGCGAGATTGCCCATGCGCACGCGGCGGTCGCCATTCTCCTGGATCAGCGAGATGCGGCTGATCTGCTCGCCGGAGAACTGATTGGTGGCGCGCGCCTCGAGCAGCACCTGCGCGTTGATGGCGTAGACGATCTGCATATGGCGCGGCAAAAGCCGCTCGAACAGCGGCACCGGCCAGCTTTCCAGCGCCTCCGGCAGCAGCGTGTGGTTGGTATAGCCGAAGGTGCGTTTGGTGGTGTCCCAGGCCCGGTCGAAATCCATGCCGTGGACGTCCATCAGGAGGCGCATCAGCTCCGGCACGGCGATCGCCGGATGGGTGTCGTTGAGGTGTATTGCCGCCTTGTCGGGCAGCGACTTCAGGTCGCCATATTGACTGAGATGCCGCTGCACGATGTCCTGCAAAGAGGCGGTGGAGAAAAAATATTCCTGCCGCAGCCTGAGTTCCTGCCCTGCCATGTGGGAATCGGCGGGATAGAGCACGCGCGACAACGCGTCGGCCTTGTTGCTTTCGGCGAGTGCGCCGATGTGGTCGCCAGCATTGAACTTGTCGAGCAGAATCGGATCGACCGGCATGCCCGACCAAAGCCGCAAGGTGTTGACGCGGTTCCCCCGCCAGCCCACGACGGGTGTGTCGTAGGCGACGGCCAGCACATGCTCGGTCGGCTTCCAGACATGGCGTTCCAGCCGGCCATCCCTGGTGGTGACCGATTCCACCGAGCCGCCGAACCCGACCTCGAACGACCGTTCGCGGCGTTCGAACTCCCAGGGGTTACCGTGATCGAGCCAAGTCTCGGGCAATTCTACCTGCCAGCCGTCATGTATCTCCTGGCGGAACATGCCGTTGGCGTAGCGGATACCGTAGCCATGCGCGGGAATATCGACGGTGGCCATGCTTTCCATGAAGCAGGCGGCGAGCCGGCCGAGGCCGCCATTGCCAAGTGCTGCATCCGGCTCGAGCGTGGCGATGAGGTCGAGTTCCACACCCAGCGACGACAACGCCTCGCGCATGTTCTCCATCAGGCCGAGATTGGAGAAGGCGTCACGCATCAGGCGGCCGATGAGGAACTCCAGCGAGAGGTAATAGACGCGCTTTTCCTGCTGGGCGTAGGCCTCTTTCGTCGCCTGCATCCAGCGATCGACGATGCGGTCGCGCACGACCTTGATCGAGGCGGTCAGCCAATCGTACTGGGTGGCGACGGTGGTGTCCTTGCCGACCCTGTATTTGAGGGCCATCAAGACTTCCCTTGCGAGCGTCTTGGGGTCGGGATTTTCAAGTAGTGGCGGGAGGGGGTCGGATGTCATCGTGCGCGTCATGCTGCCTCTCGTGCGGTTGCCACGATCATACCGGCTTTCATCATTCATCCCAGCCCATGCTACCGCATTGCAGCAAACGTTCAATCGATTTAAGTAAGCCGGAGGCGACTTACCCAGCGGCAATTTGGCAGTTCAGGCCGCCAGCGCCGCCTCCGGCGGCGTCTTTGCCCCGGTCATGAATGCGACGGCATCGGACATTGTATGTTGTTTGGGATCGATGACGCACAGCCGACGACCCAGCCGATGGATGTGGATGCGGTCTGCCACTTCGAAGACATGCGGCATGTTGTGCGAGATCAGCACGATCGGCAGGCCCCGCTTCTTCACGTCGAGGATGAGTTCCAGCACGCGGCGGCTTTCCTTGACGCCAAGTGCTGCCGTCGGCTCGTCCATGATAACCATCTTAGAGCCGAAAGCGGCGGCGCGCGCCACTGCCACGCCCTGGCGCTGGCCGCCGGATAGCGTCTCCACCGCCTGGCTGATGTTCTGGATGGTCATCAGGCCGAGTTCAGTCAGCTTGTCGCGGGCGCGCTTTTCCATCGCCGGACGGTCGAGCATGCGAAGCCATTGGCCGACAAAGCCGGGCTTGCGGATCTCGCGGCCGAGAAACATGTTGTCGGCGATCGACAGCGCCGGCGACAGCGCCAGATTCTGGTAGACGGTCTCGATGCCGGCTTCGCGGGCCTCCATGGGCGACTTGAAGGCGACCGGTTTGCCCTCAAGCCGGATTTCGCCTTCATCGGGCACCACAGCGCCTGAAATCGCCTTGATGAGCGACGACTTGCCGGCGCCGTTGTCGCCGATAACAGCGAGGATTTCGCCGGGGTAGAGGTCGAAATCGGCATTGTCCAAGGCGGTGACGCGGCCGTAGCGCTTGACCAGTCCGCGAGCGGTGAGGATAGGGTCCTGGGTCATGCCGAAACCTTTCTGATCCATTGATCGACCGCCACGGCGCCGATGATCAGCACGCCGGTGAGCAGCACCTTCCATTGCGGATCGGCACCCAGCATGTTGAGGCCCATGGAGACGACACCGACGATCATCGCGCCGAACAGCGTGCCGAGGATCGAGCCGCGGCCGCCGAAAAGAGAAATACCGCCGATCACCGTGGCGGTAATCGCCTGCAGATTGTAGTCGGTCACGGCGGCCGACGGCGAGATCGACCCATTGCGACCGATGGAGACCCAGGCGGCGAAAGCGGCGATCAGCCCGGCCAGGGTATAGACCGTCATGAGCACCTTCTTGGTCTGGATACCCGACAGTTTCGCCGCCTCCTGGTCGTCGCCGACAGCGTAGACATGGCGGCCCCATGCCGTGTGATTGAGCACGTACCAAAGGAGCAGCACGAGCGCGACCATCGCAATCACGCCGGCCGTCAGCACAGCGGTGCCGACCTTGAAGCTGAGCGCGAACAGATGCAGCAGCGGCGCCTGAACATCGACGTCGGTGTCGCGGATCGTCTCATTGGCCGAATAAATGAAGTTCGTCGCCATGACGATGTTCCAGGTGCCGAGTGTCACGATGAATGGCGGCAGTTTCATGTAGGCGACAAGCACCCCGTTGAGCAGCCCGCAGGCAGCACCCGCGGCAAGTCCGATCGCTACGGCAAGGACGCTCGGCAGGCCGTAGCTGACGGCGCAATTGCCCATGATCACGGCCGAAATCACCATGATGACGCCAATCGAAAGGTCGATGCCGGCGGTGAGGATGACCAGGGTCTGGGCGGCACCCAGAATGCCGACGATGGCGATCTGCTGCAGGATCAGCGTCAGCGTGTAGGACGAGAAGAAACGCCCGCCAATGGTGAGGCCGAACACGATGATCGCCAGGACCAGAACGATCAGCGGCACCGCGGCTGGCGTCGAATGCAGAAAATGCTGGATGCGTCTGACCGCCGATTTATGCTCGTCAAACGCGGCAACGCTCGTGTCGCTGCCTGAGAGAACCTTCTCGAATTCCTGAGCTTGAGACATGTTTCCTCCCCGTAGGGTATCAGCCACGCGGCGACACCCGTCCACGCCTTTCCAGTCTCCTGCCGGGATTGTTCGCGGTCACGCGACCATCGTCCACCCGAAGCGGCCGGGGATCAAGTCCGGCCGCTCCGTTTTTCGTTGCCAGTCAGACCGGCATCAGCCCCAGCACTTGGCGAGGCCTTCCTTGGTGTCGATGGACTTCACGCCATTGGCCGGCTTGTCGGTCACCAGATTGACGCCGGTGTCGAAGAAGTTCTTGCCTTCGGTCGGCTTCGGCTTGGTGCCGTCCTTGGCGAAGTTGGCGATGGCCTCGATGCCGAGCGCCGCCATCTGCAGCGGATATTGCTGCGATGTCGCGCCGATGACGCCTTCGGCCACCGACTTCACGCCGGGGCAGCCGCCATCAACGGAGACGATCAGCACCTGGCTTTCCAGGCCGACGGCCTTGAGCGCCTGATAGGCGCCGACCGCGGCCGGCTCGTTGATGGTGTGGATGACGTTGATGGTGTTGTCCTTCTGCAGAAGGTTCTCCATCGCCTTGCGGCCGCCCTCCTCATTGCCGTTGGTGACGTCATGGCCGACGATGCGCGCGTCATCCTCGTCGCCGATCTTGTTAGGATCCTTCACGTCGATGCCGTAGCCCATCATGAAGCCCTGGTCGCGCAGCACGTCCACGGTCGGTTGCGAGGGGGTCAGGTCGAGAAAGCCGATCTTGGCGTCCTTGGCCTTGTCGCCGAGCGTCGCGGCGGCCCAGGCGCCGATCAGCTTGCCGGCCTCCAAATTGTCGGTGGCAAAGGTCGCGTCGGCGGCGTCGATCGGATCGAGCGGCGTGTCGAGCGCGATCACCAGCAGGCCGGCGTCACGCGCCTTCTTCACGGTCGGCACGATGCCCTTGGTGTCGGACGCGGTAATGAGGATGCCCTTGGCGCCGTCGGCGATGCAGCTCTCGATCGCCGCGACCTGGCTTTCGCTGTCGCCGTCGATCTTGCCGGCATAAGTCTTGAGGTCGACACCAAGCTCCTTGGCCTTGGCGGTCGCACCCTCCTTCATCTTGACAAAGAAGGGATTGGTGTCGGTCTTGGTGATCAGGCAGGCGCCGACACCGGCCGCGGATGCGGACGAGGCGAATGCCATCAGGCCCAGAGCGGCCGCCGCAAAAACGGTGGACTTCAACAGTTTTGTATTGGTCACGATTTTCCTCCCAGTGGAACATTCCGGATGCCGGCCAACCGGCATCCGTACGGCATCCAAGCAACCTCTCCCGGTGGGGATGCCTGCCTCAAATGACACCAGACCAATCTCTCTGTCAATAATTAAATCACTCTTATTTATTATTGACAGCCTTGCGCCGTTCGCACATTCTGTTCCAAAAGCCTCGAGGGGAAATGACGGGAGGAACAGGGGTGGAGACGGCCACTGCCAGGCATGGTTCGCCCGAGGCGAATGAGAGCCTTATTCACCGTGGTACCAACCAGAGCGGCATGCGGGACCACAATGAGCGGCTGGTGCTGTCGCTGGTGCGCCAGCATGGCAGCCTGGCGAAGTCCGACATCGCCCGCATGACCGGACTGTCGGCGCAAACCGTCTCCGTGATCATGCGCGAGCTCGAGGAGGAAAGCCTGCTGCTGCGGCAGGCGCCGCTGCGCGGCAAGATCGGCCAGCCCTCCATCCCCATGGCGCTCAATCCCGAAGGCGCGTTCTTCATCGGCCTGAAGATCGGCCGCCGCAGCGCCGAACTCGTGCTGATCGATTTCCTCGGCAATGTACGTTCGATGCTGCAGCATTCCTACCGCTACCCTGCCCCGCGCGAGACGGTGGAATTCGTCACATCAGGCATGAAGAAGATGCGTGGCGAGCTTTCGCCCGCGCAGGACAAACGCATAGCGGGACTCGGCATCGCCATGCCGTTCGAGCTCTGGAACTGGGCCGATACCGCCGGCGCGCCGCGCGACGTCATGGACGAATGGCGCCATCGCGATATCCGCGCCGACATCCAGGCGCAATGCGATTTTCCGGTCTATCTGCAGAACGACGCCACTTCGGCCTGCGGCGCGGAACTGGTCTTCGGCCAGGCAGGCGCCCCGCGTGATTTCGTCTATTTCTATATCGGCGCCTTTGCCGGCGGCGGCATCGTCCTCAACGGGCGGCTCTTTGGCGGCCCGACCGGCAACGCCGGCGCGCTGGGCTCCATGCCGGTGCCCGGACCGGAGGGAAAGCCGACCCAATTGATCGACGTGGCTTCGATCGCCATGCTCGAAAAAGCGCTCAATGCACGTGGCGTCGAGGCTTCGCATCTGTGGACGTCGCCCGAGGACTGGGGCGAGATCGGCGTCGAGCTCGACGACTGGATTACAAACGCCTCGCGGGCGCTCGCCTATGCCATCGTCGCGGCATCGTCCGTCATCGACTTCGAGGCGGCGGTGATCGACGGCTGGATGCCGACGCAGGTGCGCCGCAGGCTGGTCGACGCCGTCATCGCAACCATCGACACGGTCGATGCCGAGGGATTGAAACTGCCAAACGTCCGCGAAGGCACCGTCGGTATTCACGCGCGCGCTCTCGGGGGCGCCAGCCTGCCACTATCCGAGCGCTTCCTGATCGGTTCGACCACGATTTCCAGGAGCATCTGAATGCTGATCGGAATTCCGGCGCTGCTCGGTCCGGAGCTTCTGGCGATCCTGCGTGCGATGGGGCATGGCGACGAAATCGCCCTGGTCGATGGAAACTACCCGGCCGAAGAGCAGGCAAAGCGGCTGGTGCGGGCCGACGGCCACCATCTCATTCCGGTGCTGGACGCCATATTGAGCGTGCTGCCCGTCGATGACGTCGTGCCGGAGGCGCTGTTTCGCGCCTCGGCCAAGGGCGACCCCTCGCTCGCCGATCCCGTGCATCATGAAATCGAAGTGCTGTGTGCAAAACGCGCGCCCGGGCGCAAGGTGGTTGCGCTGGCCGGTGCCGACTTCTATGCACGCGTCAGGGCCGCGCACGCCATCGTCGCGACCAGCGAACCCAGGCTCTACGCCAACATCATCATCCGCAAGGGCGTGATCCATCCGCCGGAGACGACAAGACAATGATCCTTTGCTGCGGCGAGGCCCTGATCGATATGCTGCCGCGCACGACGACGGAGGGAGAACGGGCCTTCGCACCCTATGTCGGCGGCGCGGTGTTCAACACCGCCATTGCGCTCGGCCGGCTGGGCGCTCCTGCCAGCTTCTTCTCGGGCCTGTCGTCGGACCTGTTCGGCGGCCAGCTCCGCGAAGCGCTCGGGGCGAGCAAGGTCAGTTCCACCTATGCGCACACTTCGCCCCGGCCGACGACGCTCGCCTTCGTGCGGCTGAACGATGGCCAGGCAACCTACACTTTCTACGACGAGAACACCGCCGGGCGCATGCTGACCGGCGAGGATCTGCCGCAACTTGGTCCGGAGATCGAGGCCATGCTGTTCGGCGCCATCAGCCTTATTTCGGACCCGGCGGGGGCCGCCTACGAGGAATTGATGAAGCGCGAGCATGGTCGTCGCGTCATGATGCTCGACCCCAACATCCGGCCGAACTTCATCCCGGACAAGGCAAAGCATCTGAAGCGTATCCGCGAGATGATGGCGATGGCCGATATCGTGAAACTCTCGGATGAAGATCTTCACTGGTTCGACGAAGCCGGCTCGCACGAGGACGTCGTGCGCAACTGGCTCGACCGCGGACCCAAGCTGATCGTCGTCACCCATGGCAGCGAAGGCGCCGTCGGCTACACCAGGGACCACACAGTCAGCGTAACGCCGCGAAAAGTCGAGGTGGTCGATACGGTCGGCGCCGGTGATACGTTCAATGCCGGCATCCTCGCCTCGCTGCATGAGCAGGGCCGGCTAACGAAAGCGGCGATTTCAGGCCTTTCCGAGGACGCCATCCGTGCGGCCCTGACACTCGGCGCCAAAGCGGCGGCGGTGACGGTATCGCGGGCCGGCGCCAATCCGCCCTGGCGCCATGAGATCGCCTGAGTGGCGCGCCAGAGGAACGAATCCGAATTAACAGGTTCCTTGGAACCTTCGCCGGCGCGCTGTTGATGAGGTAGTAAAGAAACCCGCCTGTGCGGCGGGTCCTTGGCGCAACTCAGCACCATAGGCAAATATCTAGCATAGTTGCCTTCACCCCGTCAAGAAAAAATTCCTATCTTCGGATAGCTGCCGCACTGCGGACTGGCCGTTCTCAGGCCTTGGCTGACCCAAGTTCGGGCCGTGGTAAGGCCCAACATGGATTGAGCCGGCCGATCACTTTATGTTTAGCAGGGTCGACTCTGGGGTTATAAGGCCGTAATTGCGCCGCACGAATCCCGGATTTCCGGCATCCGGCTGACCGACACCGGAAAATGCGGTAACAGACTGCCACGACCGGGCAATTTGTCGCTCCGCGCGCCCGGCTTTCTCGGCAGGCGCAATTCTGATACCAGCGGGTCGAGGCTAGACCGCCCGGTTAAAATCGTTTGAGGACGACATGCAGTTCATCGATCTTGGCGCACAGCGCGAACGAATCCGCGACCGGCTGAGGGCCGCGATCGACCATGTCGTTGAGGACGGCCGCTATATCCTCGGTCCCCAGGTAGCCGAATTCGAGAAAAAGCTCGCCGCCTATGTCGGCGTCAAGCACGTCGTGGCCTGCGCCAACGGCACCGACGCACTGCTTTTGCCGCTGTTCGCCGCCGGGATCGGCCCGGGCGATGCCGTGTTCGTTCCGAGCTTCACCTTTGCCGCCACGGCGGAAGTGGTGGCGCTGGCCAAGGCCGAGCCGGTTTTCGTCGACGTCGATCCCAAGACCTACAACATCGACATCGCCAGCCTCGAGGCGGCGATCACGATGATCAAGAAAGAAGGCCGGCTGAAGCCCAGGGCGATCATTCCGGTCGACCTCTTCGGCCTTGCCGCCGACTACGATGCCATCATGGCGATCGCCCACCGAGAAGGCCTGATGGTGATCGAGGATGCCGCCCAATCAATGGGCGGTTCGGCGGACGGCAAGATGTGCGGGTCGTTAGGCACGGTCGGCTCGACCAGTTTCTATCCGGCGAAGCCGCTCGGCTGCTACGGCGACGGCGGAGCGATGTTCACCAACGACGACGCCTTGGCCGACAAGCTGCGCTCCTTCGCCTTCCACGGCAAGGGCGAGACGCAATATGACAACATCCGGGTCGGCATCAATTCACGGCTCGACACGCTGCAGGCCGCGATCCTGATCGAAAAGCTCGCCATTCTCGAGGACGAGATGGTTGCCCGGCAAATGGTGGCGAACCGTTATGCCGAAGGGCTTGCTGATGTCGTCACGGCAGCCCGCAACCTGGACGGCAGCCGCTCGGCCTGGGCGCAATACGCCATCGAGACGCCCAAGCGCGACGGGCTGAAGGCGCATCTCGGCGAAAAAGGCATTCCGTCGGTCATCTACTATGTGAAGCCGCTGCACGAGCAGATCGCCTATCGCGACTATCCGAGAACGCCGACCGGCCTTGCCGTATCCGAGCAATTGCCCAAGCGCATCCTGTGCCTGCCGATGCATCCCTATCTCAGCGAAGCCGATCAGGACCGGATCATCGAGACGATCCGCAACTATATCGGATCGAACTCGGCGCAGGCCGCGGCCGAGTAACCAGCCGACTTCAGGCGGAGCTTGCCCCTGCCCTGCCGCTGGCGATGAAATGCGGATTGGCAAAATCCGCATCGCCGCCCTGGTCTCGCTTGCCATACATCAAGGGCTGTCCATCCAACGTGCGCGTGATGCCGCCCGCGGCGCGCAGCACGGCATCGCCGGCTGCGGTATCCCACTCCATGGTACGACCGAAGCGCGGATAAATGTCCGCCTCGCCATTGGCGACCAGACAGAATTTCAGCGACGAGCCGACAGAGACGATCTCGGCGATGCCTAGGTCACGAATATAGGCTTCGGTTTCGGGCGTGTTGTGGGAGCGGCTCGCAACCACCGCCAGCGGCGTCGCAGCCGCCCTCACCGAAATCGGCCGGCGAGAGACGATGCGGAAGTCGCCATCTATTTCGAGGAATTCCGCCTTGCCCGGCAGCCCGGAAAAGAACCGGCCCGTGCAGGGCGCGAAAACGACGCCGACTTCCGGCACGCCGTGGCGGACAAGCGCGATGTTGACGGTGAAATCGGTGCGGCGATTGACGAATTCCTTGGTGCCGTCCAGCGGATCGATCAGGAAGAAAGCCCCGTCCAGGTCCGGCGGCACGATGCCGGCGGATGCTTCCTCCTCGGCCACGCAGGGAATGTCGGGAAAGGCCGCACGCAATCCGGCCAGAATGATCTTCTCGCTCTCGCGGTCCGCCTCGGTCACCGGCGAGGAATCTGATTTCTGGTCGACCGCGCAGCCGGCGTGGAACACACGCATGACCTCGCGGCCGGCCGCCAAAGCGAGCCCCTCGAAAATTTCGAGCATTGACCTGTCGTCAGATGCCGCCGCCATTGTCGTATTGGTCTTCGGCAATGTCACGCTCGTTCAGCCAGTGTTCCAGGGCATCTACCATCTCCTCGGCCGATTTGCCGAGCGTCTTCAGATGGATTTCCGGTTTTTCCGGCGCTTCGTAAGGCGAGTCGACACCGGTGAAATTCTTGATCTCGCCATTGAGCGCGCGGGCGTAGAGGCCTTTCGGGTCACGCCTGGCGCATTCCTCGAACGGCGTGTCGACGAACACTTCGACGAACTCGCCTTCGGCCATCAATTCGCGGGCCATGCGCCGCTCGGCGCTGAAAGGCGAAATGAAGGAAACGATGACGATCAGCCCTGCATCGGCCATGAGGCGGGCCACTTCGGCGACGCGGCGGATGTTTTCGACGCGGTCGGCGTCGGTAAAGCCGAGATCCCGGTTGAGGCCGTGGCGGACATTGTCGCCGTCGAGAATGTAGGTATGGCGCCCGGAGGCAAACAGCTTCTTCTCGAACAGGTTGGCGATGGTCGATTTGCCCGAGCCCGACAGCCCGGTGAACCAGAACACGGCGGGCCGCTGGTTCTTGATGTCGGCACGTACCCGCTTGCCGACATCGAGCGATTGCCAATGGATGTTCTCGGCACGGCGCAGCGAATGCAGGATCATGCCGGCGCCGACCGTGGCGTTGCTGATGCGGTCGATCAGGATGAACGCGCCGGTTGTACGGTTCTCGGCGAAGGTGTCGAAAGCGATCGGCGTGCGCGTCGAGATGTTGCAGATGCCCACTTCGTTCATCTCGAGCGACTTGGCAGCTTCACGGGCAAAGTCATTGACATTGACCCGATATTTCAAATCGGTGACGGTAGCGCTGGTCTGGTCGGTCTCGGTGCGCAGGATATAGGAGCGGCCCGGCAACAGCGCATGTTCGTCGAACCAGACGATGTTGGCGGCGAACTGGTCGGCGACCTGCGGGCGTGCCGCAGGCGCCACCAGCATGTTGCCCCGGGAAATCTCGACCTCGTCATCGAGGACAAGCGTGATGGCCTGGCCGGCAACCGCCTGGGCGAGGTCGCCACCCTGCGCGACGATGCGTCTGACGCGGGAGGATTTGCCCGATTTGGCGACGACGACCTCGTCGCCTTGCGAGATCGCGCCCGAGGCGATCGTTCCGGCGAAGCCGCGAAAATCGAGATTGGGGCGGTTGACGTACTGCACCGGAAAACGGAACGGCAGCTCGGCCGCGGCCTCGTCGACCGAAACGGTTTCGAGATGTTCGATCAGCGTCGGGCCGGAATACCATTCCATCCTGTCGGAGCGGCCGGTGACGTTGTCGCCGTAGCGCGCCGACATCGGGATCGGCACGATGGTCTCAAAGCCGAGATCGCGCGAAAATTGCAGATAGTCCTGCGTGATCCGGTCGAAGACCGCCTGGTCGAAATCGACGAGATCGATCTTGTTGACGGCCAGCACGATATGGCGGATGCCGAGCAGCGAGGCGATGATCGAGTGGCGCCTGGTCTGGCGCAGCACGCCTTGCCGCGCATCGATCAGCACGATTGCCAGGTCGGCGGTGGACGCGCCGGTCGCCATGTTACGCGTGTACTGCTCGTGGCCGGGCGTGTCGGCGACAATGAATTTGCGCTTTGGCGTGGCGAAGAAGCGATAGGCGACGTCGATGGTGATGCCTTGTTCGCGCTCGGCTTCGAGACCGTCGACAAGCAGTGCGAAATCGATGTCGTCGCCGGTCGTGCCGTGCTTGCGCGAATCGCGTTCGAGCGCGGCGAGCTGGTCCTCGAAAATCTGCTTGGTGTCCGAGAGCAGGCGGCCGATCAGCGTCGACTTGCCATCGTCGACGGAGCCGCAGGTGAGGAAGCGCAGCAGCGATTTCTTCTCCTGCGCCGCCAGATAATCGCGGACGCCGTCGGTAGGTGCGAGGCTCTTTGCCATGATGTGGCGCATGGTCAGAAATACCCCTCGCGCTTCTTCTTTTCCATCGAGCCGGCTTCGTCCCGGTCGATCAGGCGGCCCTGCCGTTCGGAGGTGCGCGCGGTCAGCATCTCGCCGACGATAGCTTCCAGCGTGTCTGCTTCCGATTCGATAGCGCCGGTCAGCGGGTAGCAGCCGAGCGTGCGGAAGCGCACCAGCCGATTCTCGATCGCCTCACCGGGGCGCAATTTCATGCGATCGTCGTCCTTGAGGATGAGCATGCCATCGCGTTCCACGACCGGCCGCTGCTTGGCGAAATAGAGCGGCACGATCGGGATGTTCTCCTGCAGGATGTACTGCCAGATGTCGAGCTCGGTCCAGTTGGACAGCGGAAAGACGCGGATCGATTCACCCGTGGCGATGCGGGTGTTGAAGATCTTCCACATTTCGGGGCGCTGATTCTTCGGATCCCAGACGTGCTGGGCGTTGCGGAAGGAAAAGATGCGCTCCTTGGCGCGCGATTTTTCCTCGTCGCGGCGGGCGCCGCCAAAGGCGGCATCGAAACCGTATTTGTCGAGCGCCTGGCGCAGCGCCACGGTCTTCATCACATGGGTGTGCGTGTTCGAGCCATGATCGAAGGGATTGATGTTGTCGCGCACGCCATCCTGGTTGACGTGAACCAGGAGATCGAAACCGAGTTTTTGCGCCATCTGATCGCGAAAGGCGATCATCTCGCGAAATTTCCAGGTTGTGTCGACATGAAGGAACGGAAAGGGCGGCTTGGCGGGATAGAACGCCTTCATCGCCAGGTGCATCAGCACGGACGAATCCTTGCCTACGGAATAGAGCATGACCGGCTTGGCGAAGGCGGCCGCGACTTCACGGAATATGTGGATTGACTCGGCCTCAAGCCGCTGCAGGTGCGTAAGCGCTGTTGTCATGGCCTGTCTAGCGTTCTCTCGTGCCTTCCGACAGAAGACCTGGCATCAAATCATCGGGCTTCCCGCCCGGTTCAAGCTTGCTTCTGGACAATGTTATTCTTGCGGGCGTTCTAGCAGATCGCCGCTGCCCAGAACAATGCAAGACGCGCCTGGCAAGGAGTGGTTCGGGAATGAATTTTCCATCCATGCGTCAAAATGCGGAAATTCCTGCTTGTCACGCCGGCGGCTGAGAAAATGCGGGGGAAAAAATTGCTTGATGAAAAGCACGCAGTCTTCGCCGCGCCCAAATCCGATCGTCTGCCAGCGACTACCGATTTTCGGTGGCAATCGGCCTTGATGCACTTTCAGAAAAAGACCCAAGCCGCTATACCGGCCCCTGAAAGCGGGCAGATGCACGATGCGACACGGGCAATTTCGGCAGGGCTATGTTTGCCGCCGTCAGACAATCCGCCGTGTGAAGCGTCCGAGAATGGTGAGCCGCCCTTGAGCCAGCTTTCATCGATAAGACGGCAGTTCTCGCCCGCGCGGATCAATATCTATTTTTCCATCGCTTGCTTCTTTTTTCCACCGGTCCTGGGGTCTGTGGTGAGCTTCGTGTTCAACGGCGGCGGCCTGTGGTCGGTTCTTTTGATCGCCTCGAAAAAGAGGCGCTTCAACATCGACCGGGCGATGATGGCGCTCACGATCGCGATCTATGCCTATTGCGCGGCAAATCTCCTGGCTTCGCTCGCCAATAACGCAATTGTCAGGGATGCGCCGCATCTGATCCCGCTCGTCACCTTCCTGTTTTTCCCCCTCTCCTATTCAACCTGGAGCATTACGCAGAAAACAACCCTTGTCCGGATCATAATCCTCAGCAGCATGGCCGCCTGTTTCGTCGCGCTGCTGTTGGCGATCATCCAGCAATATTGGATCGGGATGAGGGCGGAGGGCGGAGCGGGAAATGCGATAGTGTTCGCCACGGTCGTCTGCCTTGCAGTGATGGCCTGCGTGGCCGGTGCCCTGTCGGGCATCGAAAGGCACAAGAGTGCGCTGATCTGCGCAGCGCTCGGCGGAACGATCGCCATCATCTATTCCGGCACGCGCATCATCTGGCTGGCGCTGCTGATTTCCGGCATTGCCGTGCTGTTGATCAACCAGCATTGGCTGAAAGGGAAGAATGCCGTCCGTCTGCTGCTTCTGCTGGCGGCGATCGGCGTCGCGGTCGCCGCTATCGGCTTCCATACAATATCCGACAGATTTGATTTTCTGCGCTCTGATTGGGACGCGCTTGGGGCGCACGGCAATTCCGACACCTCGCTTGGAATACGTGTTGCCCTCTGGGACATCGGCCTGAAGGCATTCCGCGACATGCCCTTGTTCGGACACGGAGTGGGCGCCAACCAGCTCTTGATCAGGCAGGGCTTCCAAGACCTGTTCGCGAAAACGGCAGGTTTCAATCATTTCCACAATGGCTTCCTGACGGCATTGGTACAGGCGGGCATCCTGGGCGCCGTGACTTTGGCGGCGATCTTTGTCGTCGCCGGCAGAAACGCCGCCCTGGTCCTGCGCAACAGCGCCGACCCGATCGAGCGCTTTG
Organism: Mesorhizobium sp. B264B1B; assembly: GCF_020165765.1. Lineage (NCBI taxonomy): Bacteria > Pseudomonadati > Pseudomonadota > Alphaproteobacteria > Hyphomicrobiales > Phyllobacteriaceae > Mesorhizobium > Mesorhizobium sp. B264B1B. Next base: position 263,414 of record NZ_JAIUIS010000005.1, on the reverse strand, counting down.
GCGCCACCATGGTCGTCGTCATGGTGATCATCTACCTGACGGCTGGGATGACAGGCATCCTGATCGGCCAAGACATCCTGGATTCGGTGTTCATGGTCTTCCTGGTATCCGGGACCTATCTTGCGTCGGGACGTCAGGCCCCGTTGCCGGAAGAGATGCCGCTTCCGCCAGTCACGCAATAGCGGCTCCGGGCAAGGCAATGAAGGTCTTGGTCACAGGCGCATCGGGCTTCATCGGACGTCTCGTCGTGCAAAGGCTTCGCGAGGCAGGCGTGGAGGTTCGCCTCGCCTCGCGCTATCCCGAAAGCCTCGCTTCGGGCAGCGACATCGTCGCCTTGCCGCGTTTCGATGCGCCGGCCAAGGCCTTCCTTGCCGTCACCCGCGATGTCACGGACGTCGTTCATTGCGCCGGCCTGAACAATGATCACGGCAGTGCCACCGAAGCCGACTACCGAGCCGCCAACGCGGAACTGAGCGCGCGGCTGGCGCATGCGGCCGCCATGCAGGCAAGCGGACGCTTCATCCAACTGTCATCGGTCCGGGCCGTGATCGGCGCCCGCGTCAGCGCAACGATCGACGAGCATACGGTCCCCGATCCGCAATGCGCCTACGGGCGCTCGAAACGCGAGGGCGAGATCAGGGTCCTGGACGCCTATGCATCGCACGGCCGCGCCGACGCCGCCGTGCTGCGCCTGCCGGCGGCCTACGCAAGCGGCATGAAGGGCAATCTGGCAATGCTGATGCGCCTGGCCGATACGGGCCTGCCGCTGCCGACAGGTATTCTGACAGGAACCCGCTCGCTGGTGTCGGCCGACGCAGCGGCGCAAGCCGTGCGGCATTTGTTGGCTCATCCGGGGCCGCTTAGCCCTGCCTATATAGCCAGCGATGTGCCTCCGGTGTCGGTGGCAGCCGTCGTAAGCGCCTTCCGTAAGGGACTTGGGCGGCCGGTGCGCCTGGCTGCCGTACCGGCCAGCCTGATGCGGATGGCCGCGGTCGCGCTAGGCAAGCGGGCGTTTTGGGAAAGCATGACGGCGACACAGATATGCGACCCTTCCCTGCTCGTCTCGCAGGGCTGGCTGCCGGAAACAGCGACGCTTGATCGTCTAAGCGAAATCGCGGCGCGCAGCAGGCAAGCTCAACCTGGATAAATCGTCGCGAGCAGGATGCGAAGATCAAGGCCGATCGAGGCGACCTTGAGATAGTCGGCATCGGTTTCGGCCAATAGGGCCGGGTCCGACATGTCGATGCCCTTGACCTGAGCCAGGCCGGTGATGCCGGGAAGCGCCGATGAAACGCCCAGCCGTCGGCGGCACTCGATCAGCTCGGTTTGCGTCGGCAGACAGGGACGCGGTCCGACCAAGCTCATCTCGCCCTTCAGAACATTCCAGAACTGCGGCAGCTCATCGAGCTTGAACTTCCGCAGGGTCTTTCCGGCCGGCGTCACGGCATTCGCCGGCGCCTCGTGCGAAGGCAAGGATGGCGTGCCGACATACATCGTGCGCAATTTGTGACAGCGAAAGAGCACGCCATCGCGGCCAACCCGCGTTTGAGAAAAGATGGCCGGACCGGGCGACGATATACGAACAGCCAGGACAGCGAGCGCCAGGACGGGTGAAGTGACCAGGAGCAGCAGCGCCGCGCCGGCAAGATCGAAGATTTGCTTGGCTGTCTTCATGAACCGCCGATAGTGCTCGTTGCCAAAACCAAAGACGAAATACGAATCCGCTCGACGTAGCATGAGGCTATCGCTCGACCAAGCTCGACCCCTCGCCTGCTCGGATGCGCCAGCAGAGGAATGCCAGCCAGCGCCCCAGGGTCCCGAAGGTCCGCCGATAAATGCCGCTCTTGCGCAGATTGCTCAAGCGCCGAAGAAGGCCAGGGTCTTTTGAAGCATCAGTTCGCCTGCCCGGCCGCTTTCGGGATCACGGCCTCAGGCACGTCCCCTCTTACCTTCTTGGTATGGTCAAGACCCGCAAGCACCGCGAGCGAGGATGCCTTGTCCTGGCTCTTCACGGATTGCTGCAGGGCCGCAAGCGCCGCCTGGACATCGGACCATTCCGCGACATCGGTGCTCAGGCCAAAAATCTTGGAAATGCCGAGTTCGACCAGCTCCTCATCCTCACCATGCAACGTTTCATGGAGTTTTTCACCGGGCCGGATTCCGGTGAAGCGAATGGGGATGTCCGTGTATGGGCTTTTTCCGGACATGCGGATCATCGTCTCGGCAACTTCGAGGATCGGCACCGGTTTGCCCATGTCGAGCATGTAGACGGCGTAGTCGTCGCCGGCTTTCCGCGAGGCGGCATCGGCCGCCGACATGATGACGAGGTCGACGGCTTCGGCCACGGTCATGAAATAGCGCGTCATGCGCCGGTCGGTTATGGTGACCGGACCTCCGGCCTCGATCTGCGCCTGGAATATGGTTGCGACCGAGCCATTGCTGCCAAAGACATTGCCGAACCGAACGGCTATGAACTTGGTGGCGGGGCGCCGGGCGCCGGGCTCGCCGGCGGGCGTTTCATGCAAGGCGCTGACGATCTGTTCGGCCGCCCGCTTCGTCAGGCCCAGCACGGATGTCGGGTCCACGGCCTTGTCGCTCGAAACAAGCACGAATTGCTTGACGCCGCATTTGGCGGCAACCTCGGCACAGACAAGCGTTCCGAAGACATTGGTCTGGATGGCCGAATCCCAGTTTTCCTCGAGCAAAGGCACATGCTTCAGTGCCGCGGCGTGGAAAACGATGTCCGGCTTGAACTCGGTGACGACACGCGTCATCTGGCGCCGGTCGGCGACATCGACAATGCGGACCTTGAGGCGGTCATGGTCCTTCTCTTCGACATATTGGCTCAACTGGAAAATGCCGAACTCGGAATTATCGACAACCAGCACCGCCTCCGCGCCCAGTTCCAGTGACCTCTTGACCAGGGTGCGGCCGATGGAACCGGCGCCGCCGGTGACCAGGACGCGCTTGCCGCCGACGAAGGCCCCGATGCGTTCGATGTCGGACGGAACCGTGGGGCGGCGCAGGATCGTTTCCATCTCGACCTCGTCGAGAACGAGCTTTCCTTCCTGGCCAAGCTGCGAAAGCCCCGAGAACTGCACCACCGCTATGTCGCCTTGCCGGGCAACACGGACGAGCTCCGAATACTCCTCGATCTCATGTTCGGCGCCGCTGCCGAAAATCAGCAGGTCCAGGCTTGTCGTACCCTTGGCGTATTCTTCCAGCACCTCGATCAGGCGGGGGCGGGTGGCCACGACGGGAACGCCCTGGATCCGAGTGCCCTGCGGAACACCGTGCTCAATCGCCATAATCCCTGCAATTGAATACTCTACAGGCTGCGTCGTGCGCGTGAAACGGATGATTACGTCGGCCTCGCTCAGCTTGCCGACAAACACCGCTCTCTTGGTCGAAGCCTTGCCGCGACTCAGAATGCGCCAGCTCGCGCCGTCGCGAAAGAACCGGTAGAAAATCCGGGGCGCCGAGATGATCGTGAAAGAAACCAGGAAGAAGACGATGAACTGGCGCTCATTGAGGCCCGCCACCGGCTGAAAGGAACGAACAAAAAGCGAAACACAGTAAAGGACGATGGTCAGTATTGCGCAGCCCTTCAGGATGTTGAAGAAATCCGGCGTCGAGGCGAAGCGCCACACAGTATTGTAGAGGCCGCAATATCTGAATAACAGATGACTAAGAATAATGATGCTCGCCCAGCAAGCGAAACCCGCTGGAGAGAACGCTTCGAACGACAGCCTCGACTGCGATAAAGTCAGGCTAAGCGCCACCGCCACCAGAACCATGGCGATGTCTTGAATCATGATGATGGCGCGACGCATTGTGGGCCGGAGTCCGGGTACAGCTTCTACATAGGATTTCATCGGACGGTACTGAACTCCAGGCGCGAAGACTTCAATACTAAAGTGGCTCTAGAGCGAATACCATCCGTCACCGGCGGCTTCTTTTTAGTACCAAATCTTCGGCCCCCGCCGCGTGTATCGCATAGCGTGGACTTGAAATCATCGCCAGAGATTTTTTCATAGGTTGGCGGGTGAAGAGAAAGTCCGTTTGATCAAGATCTTGCACATCAACTGCAAAGAGCCCTAGAGTCCGACAGCAACTCAGGATAGAGAGAGGGGTCGGCCGGAGAGGTCAATCCTTGACTACTCTTTGCCCTGGTGCGGTCTGCTCTCGACCTATGGCCTATGGTTCCGCAGATATCAAGCGGTTCGAGAATGCCGGCAGCGCGATCGTGAGGCCATCGCTCGGTCCTTGACGCCAGACGGCTCTCACCCTGTCGACGCGGCTGGGAATGCAGTGTGGATAGCTGGAAGGAAAGGTAAACCGCCCGAAGCGATTTTGCGGTTGACAGCCAAGTCTGCTGCAATATGACGGTCTTCCCTTTACCAGCCAAAGCGAAGTGATGAAGTTTGGATCAAGTGGCCTGCGAGGGTTGGCTTCAGAATTAGTCGGGAAACCCAGCGGCCTTTATACGGAGGCTTTCGCTTGGCGTCTCGTTGCCGATGGGGTCCGATCGAAGGCCAAGGTGTTCGTTGGTCGCGACTTGCGCGATAGCAGCCCGACGATCGCCGCCAACTGCATGGCTGCCTTGGCGGCAAGTGGGTTTCAACCGATCAATTGCGGTGCCATTCCAACGCCAGCCTTGGCGTTGTATGCCGGGCAGCATGACGCAGCGGCGCTCATGGTTACGGGTTCGCACATCCCTGCGGACCGCAATGGCATCAAGTTCTATAGCCCGCGGGGCGAGATCACCAAGGCCGATGAAGCCGCTATGGCACACTATGCTGCCGAACGGCTAGACGCCTATTGCCCCCCGCCGCCAATAGGTACGGCTTTGCCGGGGCATCACGACAATGCGATCGCCGCCTATCGCGCGCGCGCTGATGACATCTTGGAGCCAGGGTCCCTTTCGGGCCTGAGGCTCGGCGTCTATCAGCACAGTTCGGTCGCGGCGGATCTTCTGGTGGAGGTTCTCCGATCCTTTGGCGCAGATGTGACACCTGTCGGGAAATCGGAGACCTTCGTACCCGTCGATACCGAAGCCGTTGACGAAACCACAATTGCAAAGTTCAAGGGTTGGGTGCGAGAATTCCACCTCGACGCCATCGTGTCGACCGATGCCGATGCTGATCGGCCACTGATTGCCGACGAGAATGGTGACCTGTTTCGCGGCGACCTGATCGGCCTCGCCACGGCTCTGTTCCTGCGGGCTGACATCGTGGTGACGCCCGTGACTTCCAATTCAGGTATTTCGAAAGCCTTCGGTTTTACGGTTCTGAGAACGAAGGTCGGATCTCCCTTCGTCGTCGAAGCCATGGAAGCCTCACACCACCCCGAGAAAATCGTTGTGGGCTTTGAAGCCAATGGTGGCGTTCTCTTGGGGTCGGACTGTTGGCTACACGGCAAGACATTGACGGCATTGCCGACACGGGATTCACTGCTCCCCATCCTGGCTGTCCTCGGAATGGTCGCGTCGACAAGAAAGTCGCTGTCAGGTCTGCGCGCGTTGTGGAATCTTCCGGCCTGTGCAAGCGAACGCCTTGAGAATTTCCCAGTGGAGAGTTCGCGCAGCTTGATGCGTCGGCTCGCGGATCGGCCTGCACTGCAGCGGTTTCTGGCCCCGTTCGGGATTGTTGCTGAAGTTGACGAGACCGACGGCCTAAGGACACAAATGCTGACTGGCGAGATCATCCATCTGCGGCCGTCCGGCAACGCGCCTGAACTTCGCTGCTATTCGGAGGCAGCAGACCCAGGCAGAGCGAGAGCGATTGTGGCGCTGACGCTCGACAGGGCGCTGGCGATCGCATCCACAAACGAAGCAGAGGTCATTTCATGAAAGTGGTTCCCGTCATAATCAGCGGTGGAGCCGGATCGCGACTATGGCCTGCCTCAAGGCAATCGCACCCCAAGCCTTTTCTTAAAGTGGCGGATGGGCATTCGCTTATTCAGCACACAGTGCTGCGCGCCGCGTCGATTGAGGGAGTGGTGGAACTCGTGGCTGTAACGTCCGGGGACCACCTTTTCCTCACGAAGGACGACTTCGACGAACTGGATTCGGTTGTGTTGCCACGTACGTTTCTGCTCGAGCCGGAAGGCCGGGATACTGCCGCTGCCGTGGCGGCAGCCACTGTCCATGCCAAGGCAACGCAGGGCCCTGATGCGATTCTATGCGTCTTCCCAGCCGATCACATGATTGGCAACCTGCCCGCATTTCTAGACGTCATGGGCCGCGCCATCGAATACGCAAAACTGGGGCGGATTGCCACACTGGGCATCAGCCCGACCAGGCCGGACACGGCGTTCGGCTATATCGAAGCCGATGGTGAGAAAGTCGTCCGTTTCGTTGAAAAACCGGATCTCGACACAGCCAAAGCCTATGTCGAATCCAAACGCTTCTTCTGGAACGCGGGGATTTTCTGCTTCAGCGCGCAACGAATGCTCGACGAGATGGCTTTGCATTGCCCCGAAGTGATCCAGGCGGTTTCCGACAGTTATGAGAACGGCCGATTCAGTCAAGGCGAAGGCTTTGCCAAAATCGAACTCGCGCCCGAGCATTTTGGCTCCGCTCCGCGAATCTCTCTCGATCACGCGGTTATGGAGAAGGCGAACAATCTTGCCGTGGTTCCTTGCGACATGGATTGGAACGACATCGGATCTTGGAACGCGATGGCCGATTTGATCGCTCCTGACGAAAGCGGCAACAGGCTGCGCGGCGATGTTCATATGGTCGACACCACCGGCAGCTATGTAAGTTCCGACAAGCGCGTCATCGGCACGGTCGGGGTCAGCGATCTGGTGATCGTGGATTCTCCCGACGCATTGCTTGTCGCCTCCCGCGATCGCGTTCAGGACGTCAAGAAGTTGTTCGAGGGCCTCAAGGCTTCCGGGCATGAGGCACATTTGGTCCACAGCACCGTACATAGACCGTGGGGCACCTATACGGTTCTGGAGGAAGGCGAGCGCTTCAAAATCAAACGCATCGAGGTGAAACCCGGCAGACGTTTGAGCCTGCAAATGCACTACCATCGCTCCGAGCACTGGGTCGTGGTCAGCGGGTCCGCGAAAATAGTCAACGGCGACCAGGAGCTGTTCCTGGCGACAAACGAGTCGACCTACATCCCCTGCGGTCATAAACACAGGCTGGAGAACCCGGGCCGGATTGACCTGGTGATCATTGAAGTGCAAAGCGGCGATTATCTCGGCGAGGACGATATCGTGCGTTTTGACGACGTATACGGCCGCGCCTGACAATCCATTGGCTCACGGTGCTGGGGGCGGCAAAGCCTTAGGGGCTGGGCGGACACAAATCGGATACATCGAGAACATTGATGAAAAAAAAAGCACTGATAACCGGCATCACCGGGCAGGACGGCGCCTATCTGGCGGCATTCCTGCTGGAAAAGGGTTATTCCGTTCACGGCGTAAGGCGCCGCACATCCCTTTTTAATACGGATCGCATCGATCATTTGTATCATGATCCACATGAAAAGGGTGTAGATCTGACGTTGCATCATGGCGATCTGACTGACTCATCAAGTCTGATGCGGATCATTCAGCTCGTTCAGCCGGATGAGATTTACAATCTGGCGGCACAGAGTCACGTAGCCGTTTCATTTGAGGAACCTGAATACACCGCCAACTCCGACGCTCTAGGGGCGTTGAGAATTTTGGAAGCCATCCGAATTCTCGGCTTGGAGAAGAAGGTCCATTTCTATCAGGCGTCTACGTCTGAGCTGTACGGGCTCGTGCAAGAGACGCCGCAAAAGGAAACCACGCCATTCTACCCACGGTCTCCTTATGCCGTGGCCAAATTGTATGCATACTGGATTACGATCAATTATCGCGAAGCATACGGCATCTATGCGTGTAACGGCATTCTGTTCAATCACGAGTCCCCAATGCGAGGTGAGACGTTTGTGACGCGTAAGATTACGCGAGCGCTGGCACGGATCAAGCTAGGCATGCAAGAGAAGCTTTACCTGGGTAATCTAGATTCACTGCGCGACTGGGGGCATGCCAAAGACTATGTTGAGATGCAATGGCTTATGTTGCAACAGGAGGCGCCTGAGGATTACGTTATCGCAACTGGCGAGCAGCATTCCGTGCGCGAATTTGTGACCCTGGCGGCTGCGGAACTGGATATTGACGTAAGATGGGAGGGAAAAGGCGTCGACGAGAAAGGGTACGATAACAAAAGCGGTCAATGTATAGTGGCTGTCGATGCGGCTTACTTTCGGCCGACAGAAGTCGAAACGCTTCTTGGCGACGCCAGTAAAGCTCGAAAGAACCTTGGCTGGGAACCTAGAATTAAATTCACCGAGCTGGTCCAAGAAATGATTCGCGAGGACTTTAAGGGTGCCGAGCAGGAAAAGCTGCTTACAACGCATGGCTATCAACGCTTCACTCGCGCAGAATAACCATGGCACGAATTCCAGTATATGAGCCATACCTCAGCGGAAACGTACCGGCGTATGTCAACGAGTGCTTGACTACGGGTTGGATTTCCTCACGTGGAGCCTTCATATCCCGATTTGAAAAGGCTTTTGCGGAGTATGTAGGCGCGAAAGAGGCGACAAGCGTGGCAAACGGTACCGTAGCCATCCACCTTGTGTTGGATGCATTGGGCATCGGTGCCGGCGACGAGGTCATCGTTCCAAGCTTCACCTACATAGCGTCGGTCAACACCATTTTGCAGACCGGCGCGACGCCGGTCTACGTCGATTCGTTGGAAGACACGCTGCAGGTGGATCCGCAGGCAATACGTGACGCTATAACCCCGAGAACCCGCGCGGTCATGGCGGTGCATTTGTATGGCCATCCTTGTGATATGGATGCGATCTCGGGCCTTTGCCGCGATCACGATCTTTTGCTCATCGAGGACTGCGCGGAAGGCTTCGGGACCCGGTGGAAAGGCCGGCATGTCGGCACGTTTGGTGATGTTGCCACCTTCAGTTTCTTCGGGAACAAGACAATCACAACTGGCGAAGGCGGAATGGTTCTGGCGCGATCGGCTGAGGTGATGGACAAGTGTCGGCGCCTGAAAAGCCAAGGTGTCTCGCCGACCCGCGAATACTGGCACGACATGCTCGCCTACAATTATCGGATGACCAATATCCAGGCGGCGATCGGGCTTGCCCAGATCGAGATGGCTGAAGAGATCATCCACCGCAAGCAGCAGATCGCAGAGATATACCGGACCCGACTGTCCGGGCTTCCCTTGAGGACCCATGATCCCGTGGGCGACGTTAATCATTCGCACTGGATGTGTTCGATTGTCGTTGACCACGTTGAGGATCGAGATCGGTTGCGTGCGCGTCTTGCCGACGACGAAATCGAGACACGCCCGTTTTTCCCCTTAGCCAGCCACATGCCGCACTGTTATTCTGACCGGGCCTTTCCGAATGGCGATAGCGTAAGCAAGCGTGGCATCAATCTGCCGAGCTACCCCGGACTGACCGAGGAACAGTTGAACCGCATATGTTCTTCGATCATCGGTTATTTCGAGGATCGACCGCGGTGACTTTGCGTTAAGGAAATGGCCTGTGAACGAGTATCTTAGGGGCATTTGGGCCGCGCGATATTTTTGGATGCATCTCGCGATGTCCGATCTGCGCGGTCGCTGGAGAAGGTCCTTCTTCGGTGTCCTGTGGTCGATTATCCAGCCTCTGGGCCTAACGATCCTTATCTCCATCGTATTCAGTCGCATCTTCGACGCCGCGATCTCGGAATATGCGCCCTACATTCTCTCCGGGGTCATCATCTGGGAGTACATCGTCTTCAATGTAAGTGGAGGCGCATTGGCTTTCGTCCAAGCCGACGCGTACATCAAGCAGACACGTCACCCGTTAGCGATATATACGCTTCGAAACGTTATTTCCGGGCTTATGGTGCTTGCCCTGGCCAGCATCAGCCTCATCGGTTGGGTGCTTGTCGTTATGCCGCAGAATTTCGGCTGGTCTTGGCTTGCCGCCCTCACGATATTCCCGATCATCGGTCTGATTGTCTGGCCGTGGGCGACGATAATGGCATATTTTTCTGCCCGTTTTCGCGATCTGCCGCATGCGCTTGGCCTGATATTGCAAGCCCTATGGTTTGTCTCACCAATCTATTTCGAGACTTCGGTGTTCCGCAAAGGCAATCTGCATGTCCTTCTGGACTACAATCCGCTTTATCACCTCCTCCAGATCGTACGCGCTCCACTCCTGCATGGTGAATGGCCCGTCGCTGCCAATTACCTGTGGTGCTTCGGGACTATCGCAGTGCTCATGCTGATCGCAGCACTCGTGGGCAGGTCCGCCGAAAAGAGGGTGATCTTCTACCTATGACAAACCGGATTCACCTCGAGTCGGTAAACCTCCATTATGCATCCGTCGGCTTCAGCGAGCGGTCGTTGAAATCCATGCTGGCGTCGCTCGCGACGTTGAACGGAGGAGGCAAGAAGATCGTCGACATCCACGCATTGAAGGATGTTAGTCTGGACATTGGTCCCGGCGAACGCGTTGGCCTTTTAGGACACAATGGGGCCGGCAAGAGCACGTTCCTCAAGATGGTGGCAGGATTATACCCGACATCTTCCGGGAAGCGCGTGGTCGAGGGGACCGTCCGGTCTTTGTTTGACCTGAGTTTGGGTTTCGAGCCTGATGCCACCGGCCGGGAGAACATCCTGTACCGCGGACTTCTCCTTGGTCTCTCGCCCAAATTCATGCGCTCGATAGAGGACGAGGTTGTCGCCTTTGCCGATATCGGGGAGTTTATCGACTATCCGATCAAAACCTATTCCGCTGGCATGCAGGTGCGCCTCGCCTTCGCGATTTCGACAGCGGTCGGCGGTGACATTCTCCTCCTCGACGAGGTGATCGGTGCCGGTGATGCGAATTTTATGGGAAAAGCGCGCAAACGCATCCTGGATCTTGTCGAGCAGGCGGAGATTCTGTTGCTCGCTTCACACGACTTTGGCACGCTGAGTTCCATTTGTGAGCGAGGTGTTGTTTTTCATCATGGAGCGGTTGCGTTTGACGGCGCAATAGGGCCCGCGATCAAGGCATACAAAAAAGTGAATGGATTGGCGCAGTGATGTCGATGCCCACCCAATCTGTCTTGGTCGGCGTTCATCCCGGGGTCCGGTAGAGCTTGCCGCCTCTACAAGTGCGCTGACCTTGCGGTAAATCCATCGCTTTCCGAAGGTGGAATGCCATTCACGATTACAGAGGCGTTGTCCGTAGGAACTACCGTTGTCATGGGCGACATTGAGGTGACCAGGGAGATTGTTGTCGATCCGGCGCTGCGAGAATCCACCTTGTTCGCCCCATATGATTGGAAGGCAATGGCCGACAAGATCGAATGGGCACTTCAAAACCGGGATGCCCTCTACGCTCAGCAGCGCCAATTTTTTGATGTTCTCGCGAAACGTACGTGGAAGGATGTTGTTAAGGAACATATCCGCATCCTTGATGTCATAGCCGAGCAGAAAGGCATGACGCCGTCACTATGAGCAAAGGTCTTTTCATTCTTGGCTTTGGCGGCCATGCGCGTAGCGTAGGGGATATAGCGCTGTCGTCAGGGTTCGATGATTTGATTTTCATCGATGACCAGGCAAAGGCCGGTGAGGAATTTGCGGGCTTTCCTGCTGTCGCTGTTCTTCCCAGCAATGCCTCCGGCGCCGGTTGGTTCATGTTTCCGGGCTCGGGTGACAATGCGCGGCGACGCGCGCAATGCGGGAGCGCGCTTGTTCCTCTTGCGATGCTCGTCGCACCGACTGCCTCTGTCGGGAGGCAATGTGAGATCGGGCAAGGCTCACTGGTCGCTCATCAGGCCCATATAGGACCGCTTACAAAGGTTGGCCGGGGCGTCATCATCAATAGCGGCGCAGTCGTTGACCACGAATGCGTGATCGGTGATTTTTCTCATATATCCGTCAATGCGACCGTTGCAGGCCGTTGCCGAATAGGCACACAGGTTCTGGTTGGCGCAGGTGCGACCGTGATTGATCGGCTCAGCATATGCGACAATGTCATCATCGGCGCTGGCGCAACGGTCGTCCGAGACATTGAAGTGCCCGGCGTGTATACAGGCACGCCGGCCCGTCGAGCCCACGGCTAGACAGCGCCAGCCGCTTTCCTTTCAGGCTCGAACAGAAAAAACGGTCCGATTCATGAAAATCGGCATTGATGCCCGCAACCTTGTCCACAATCTCACAGGCATCGGCCGCTATGTGCTGGAGATGTGCCGTGGGTTGGCGGAAGCCGGTCACGAAATCTTTCTGTATCTCCCGGAGCGACCGGTCTCGGATATTTCTCGTCTATCGGGCGGAACGTTTCGGATATCTGGTCATGCAGGCAATTTCAGGCGCATGGTTTGGGGTCAAACCATCTTACCCAAACAGGCAGCCCGCGACAAAATCGACATCTTTTGGGGCCCTGCCCACAGATTGCCCTTTAGCTTGGATCCGGATATTCCCCGCGTTGTGACCATTCACGATCTCGTATGGCACCATGCGGCATCGACAATGCGTTTGCAGGGCTGGCTCGGCGATCGCTTCCTCATGCGACCTGCAGTATTTTCATCGGATAAGATCGTCGCAGTCTCGCGCGCTACGGCCGATGCCATTCGAATGCTGTATCCACAGGTCTCCAAGAAACTGCACGTGGTGTACCCTGGAGTGACGCGCCTGGAGGATGGCGGGACCAACAGCGTGCTTGCGGACAAAGGCATCGACCGCGATTACGCCCTTTTTGTCGGCACACTTGAACCCCGCAAGAACTTGCCAAATCTCCTGGAAGCATATGCGCTGCTTCCGGAGCCTGTCAGGAAAAATCTGCTGCTCGTCATAGCGGGGGGTCAGGGGTGGCGTCTCGGCGACCTGCGCGAGCGCATGGTGCGCCTCGAAATCGAATCGGACGTGCGACTTACGGGTTATGTCACGGACAGCGATCTCGCTGTCCTCTATCGCCGAGCGAAGTTTCTTGTCATGCCGTCGCTATACGAAGGCTTTGGATTTCCAATTATCGAAGCAAATGGGGTTGGGGTGCCTGTTGTAACTTCAAATATGTCTTCCATGCCCGAGGTGGCTGGCGAAGCTGCCATTCTTGTTGACCCGACCAACGTCCAGGATATCTCCGCCGCGATGGGCCGGTTGGCACTCGACAATGCGTTGCGCTCGCGGCTGGCTGAGAAAGCGCCCCTGAACGCGCTCCGGTTCGACTGGAGAAAAAGCGCCTTGGACCTGGTCGCAGTGTTCGAATTGGCCATAATCGCAAGAAGGCGCTGACGTGGAAGGTATGCTTCAGATTTTTGAACTGGCCATCGAGCGAAGACGGAAGACCAACATTTGAAAGTGCTGCATTTCTTCAAGACGTACTGGCCCGATACCTTTGGCGGGGTGGAGCGGACGATACATGCCATCGCTCAAAGCACCGCCAGCCGCGGCATTGAAACCGAAGTGCTCTCGTTGAGCCGTGCTCCGAACGAGAACACGCAGCATCTCGACGGGCACATGGCCCGAAAAGCCAGGCTGGATTTCGAACTGGCGTCGACCGGGTTTTCGCTCGAGGTCTTTCGGAAGTTCGGGGCGCTCGCCGGGAAAGCCGACCTCATACACTACCATTTCCCATGGCCATTCATGGACATGGTGCATTTTCAATCCCGTCATGGCAAACCGACCGTCGTCACCTACCATTCCGACATCGTCAAACAGCGGCTTTTGCTGCCTCTTTATCGGCCGCTGATGCTGCGCTTCCTCAGGGATGTGGACGCTATCGTCGCGACATCTCCGGACTATTTGAAATCGAGCCCCGTTCTCAGAGCCTTGGAGGGCAAATCGGCGATCATCCCAATCGGCATCAATGAAACCGATTATCCCACGCCGACCGAAGCCGACAACAGATGGTGCCAAGCGGCGGTGACGGAGCCTTTCGTGCTCTTCGTCGGCGTCTTGCGCTACTACAAGGGGCTGGACGTGCTGATTCAGGCGGCCGACAAAGTCAGGTGCAAGATCGTTATTGCCGGATCAGGGCCTATCGAAGAGCGCCTGAAGCTTCAGGCCAAGACGTTGCGTCGCAACAATGTGATATTCCTCGGCGAGGTGGCCGAGCGGCACAAGATGGCGCTCCTCCACAACTGCCTGGGGTTCGTTTTTCCGTCAAACCAGAGGTCGGAAGCCTACGGGCTTTCTCTCGTCGAGGCTGCGATGTGCGGTAAACCGATGATCTCCTGCGAGATCGGAACGGGAACAAGTTATGTGAACAAAGCCGGCGAGACCGGGTTGGTCATACCGCCTTCCGATCCAGCACGCCTTGCCGAAGCCATCAACCAGGTCGTCGATTCGCCGGTCGAGGCAGCGAACTGGGGGCGAGCTGCTCGCGATCGCTACGTTCGCCTCTTTACAGCTGACAGGATGGGAAAAACATACGCCGATCTCTATCACCAACTCGATAACCGCCGACGCTGAATACGGTTTCGCACTGTGGCAGCCGGTGAATCCCCGCGATTTGTTGGTTGTTGATGCAGTCAAATCCCCGTCAGGTCACCTGCTCAGGAGACGACGGACCACCTCTCGCGCCGATTTCCGCAGTACCGGCGCACTCCATCCAAACACGGAGGCAAACTTCGCGCTCGACAGCCGGGAATTGACGGGGCGGCGCGCCTTGGTCGGATAGTCCGTCGCAGCAATATCGCGCACCCGCGCGGAGGGGCCACCGAGCCCACCGCTTATGTCCAGGATATGGCGGGCGAAGCCGCTCCAGTTGGTCTCGCCCGTGCCGGCCAGATGATAGATGCCCCACGCGGCGAAATCCTCGTTGCGGTGCAGCCGTGCTGCCGCATGCAGGATCGCGTCAGCGATATCAAGCGCGGAAGTGGGATTTCCCCATTGGTCGGCCACAACCGGTATCTCGTCGCGGTCGCTGGCCAGCCTCAGCATGGTTTTGGCGAAATTCTTGCCGAACGGGCTGTAGACCCACGCCGTGCGCAAGATCAGGTGGCGCGAATTGGCTGATGCCACCGCCTGTTCGCCGGCAAGCTTGGAGGCGCCGTAGACGCCAATCGGCGCGGTCGCGTCGGTTTCCAGATAGGGACCGTCCTTGGTGCCGTCGAAGACATAGTCGGTCGACAGATGGATGACGGGCACGCCGAGCCGAGCCGCCGCCTGCGCCACCTCGCCGGCGCCGGCGGCGTTCACCGCAAAGGCGAGCTCGGGTTCGTCCTCGGCCTGGTCCACCGCCGTGTAGGCGGCGGCCGACACGACGATATCGGGCTTAGCGGCGGTGATGGCCTCGATCACAGTCCCGCGCCGCGCGAGGTCGAGTTGCGGCCGGCCGATGGCGATGACCTTGACGTCTTCGCGCCCAGCCTCCAGAAGGCTTGCCGCAACCTGGCCCTCGCGTCCGGTGACAACGAGCCTCACACCGCCTCCTTGCGCGCTTCGCCCAGTCTTTCGCCGGCATAGCGCTGTTCGCGGATCGGTCCCCACCACCATTTGTTGTCCAGGTACCAGTCGACCGTCCTTGCCAGGCCGCTGTCGAAATTCTCCCTCGGCGTCCAGCCGAGCTCGCGGCCGATCTTGGACGCGTCGATGGCGTAGCGGCGATCATGGCCGGGACGGTCGGTGACGAAAGAGATCAGGTCGCGATAGCTTTTGCCGGCGGCCCGGGGGCGCCTGGCGTCGAGCAGATCGCAGATCGTCTCGACGACACCCAGATTGGTGCGTTCCGAATTGCCGCCGACATTGTAGCTCTCGCCCGGCTGCCCCTTGGTGGCGATCAGTTCCAGCGCGCGCGCATGGTCCTCGACGAACAGCCAGTCACGCACATTGGCGCCGGCGCCGTAGACCGGCAGCGGCTTCTCGTCGAGCGCGTTGAGGATGACCAGCGGGATCAGCTTTTCGGGAAAATGGTAGGGCCCGTAATTGTTCGAACAATTGGACAGCACCACCGGCAGGCCATAGGTCTCGTGCCAGGCGCGCACCAGATGGTCGGAGGCCGCCTTGGAGGCGGAATAGGGCGAGGACGGCGCGTAAGGCGTCTCTTCCACGAACATGCCGCCATCGAAGGGCAGGTCACCGAACACCTCGTCGGTCGAGACGTGATGGAAGCGGAAACGGCCCTTCCTGTCGTCGGAAAGGCCGCGCCAGTATTCCAGCGCTGCATTGAGGATCCGGTAGGTGCCGACGATGTTGGTCTCGATGAAGGCGCCCGGCCCATCGATCGAGCGGTCGACATGGCTCTCGGCGGCGAGGTTCATGACGATGTCGATATCGCCGCGGCGCAATATGTCGAGCACCGCCCGCTCGTCGCAGATGTCGGCCTGGGCGAAGCTGTAATTTCGTGCATTTTCGATCGGCCGCAGCGAGGCCAGATTGCCGGCATAGGTCAGCTTGTCGAGATTGGTCACCCGGTAGGCCGGGTTGGCGCACAGATGCCGGCACACCGCCGAACCGATGAAGCCGGCCCCGCCCGTCACCAGAAAATTCATGCCGCTATCCCCGCGCATCTGGCAATGTTCATCAGGCAAACACCTCGGCGGCGGCGAGCAGCGGCGCCTTGAGGTCCTTGTCAGAAAGCTGGAAGCCGCCAGCCGGCGGCGGCCATTCGATACCGATGGCCGGATCGTCGAAACGGATCGAGCGGTCGTGTTCGGGCGAATAGGTGTCGGTCACCTTGTACAGCACCTCGGTATGGGGCACGAGCGTCATGAAGCCGTGGGCGAAGCCCTTGGGCACCAGGATTTGGTTGCCCTTCTCGGCCGAGACCTCGAGGGCAACCCATTTTCCGAATGTCGGCGAGGAGTGGCGGATATCGACCGCGACATCAAGGACGCTGCCTCTGACAACGCGCAGCAGCTTGTCCTGGGCACGTGGCGGCAACTGATAGTGCAGTCCCCTGACGACGCCGGCCGCGGCGGAATAGGAGTGATTGTCCTGGACGAAGGCGAGTTCGAGGCCGGCCGCGGCGAAGCGTGCGGCGTTCCAGGTTTCGGTGAAGTGGCCACGGGCATCGCCATGCCGCTTCGGAATGATTTCGAGCAGACCTTCGATGCCAAGGGGTCTCACCTCCAGCATCTAGTCCTCCGACAACTCGACCACCCGGCGGCGCAGATAGGCGGCATATTCATTTTTTCCCAAGCGGGTTGCGCGCTGCAACACTTCATCGGCGCTCAGCCAGCCCTGTTCGAAGGCGATTTCCTCCGGACAGGCGACCTTGATGCCCTGGCGACGTTCGATTGTACGCACGAACGAAGAAGCATCGTCCAGGCTATCGTGAGTGCCGGTATCGAGCCAGGCATAACCGCGCCCCAACCGATGCACCTGCAACTGGCCACGCTCGAGATAGGCATTGTTGACCGCCGTGATTTCGAGCTCGCCTCGAGCCGAGGGCCGAATCCTTGAGGCGATGTCGACAACCTCGTTGTCGTAGAAATAAAGGCCGGTGACGGCCCAGTTGGATTTCGGCTTCTGCGGTTTTTCCTCAATCGTGAGCGCGGTTCCAGTGATCTTGTCGAAGGACACCACGCCATAGCGCTCCGGATCCTCGACATGGTAGGCGAACACCGAAGCGCCGCTTTCGCGCGATGCCGCGGTGCGGCAAAGCTTGGACAATCCGTCGCCAAAATAGATGTTGTCGCCCAGTATCATCGAAACGCTGTCCGCGCCGATGAAATCGCGGCCGATAATGAACGCTTCCGCAAGCCCGTTGGGCTGCGGCTGCTCGGCGTAGGACAACTCAAGCCCGAATTCCGATCCATCGCCCAACAGCTCGCGGAAAACCGGCAGGTCCCGCGGCGTGGATATGACCAGAATCTCTCGAATCCCCGCAAGCATCAAAACGCTCAGCGGGTAATAGATCATCGGTTTGTCGTATACCGGGAGGATTTGCTTGGAGACCGCCAACGTTAGCGGATAAAGGCGCGTTCCACTGCCCCCAGCAAGGATAATTCCTTTCAAGAAACTCTCCTTGACATGCCTAAGTCCCCTCCCCTGACACAAGCCGCCCGTGCTTAGGTTTCATGCCGTGGCTTGTCAATCTGGTGCCCGACGAAGGGGCCGAGCGAGTGTCCCCGGCCCCCGCCAACCGCCCTTGCCTTGCCGGGCCCGAGGTCCTGGCCGGGACAAGCAGATCGTCTTCATCGTGATGGCCTATCTCGCCCATCTCGCGCCTTTGGTTCAGCCGCTCGGCAAAACCCTTGTGAAAGACGATCGCATTCAAATAGGCAAACGTCATCGCGAGTGCTGCGGTTCGCAAGGGATAGTCGACAAGAGAGTGAACGAGCAAAAACGACACCGACAGAAATGCAGCCTTCTGTAACGGCTCCCGGCGAATCCGGACCGACGAGGCGAAAAGCAATATGGCATACACAATCATTAACAAAACGACCGGTATGCCGCCCTCAAGTGCCAATTCGAGGTAGTCATTGTGGGCATGATTTGCATAAGTTCTGAAAATCATTCCGGCTTTTTCGTATATCTGATAGACCTTCGGAAAGCTGCCGAAACCAACGCCAGTCACCCAGTTCTCTTTCATTCCATCGATCGTGGTGCGAGCAAACTCCGCCCTGCCGAAAGCCGGATCGACCACTTTCGCATCGATCTTCGCCCATGCGCCGATCGTGTAGACGGAAAGCCCGATGAAAACCGCAAGAATGCCATATCCGCCCGCCCTTGAGCGAGCGGACAGGAAGACAACTGATATCGCGGTGATCACCAGTCCGATCAGAATGCCGGCGCGCGAGCCGGCTGCCAGAAGAAGCAGCAAGAGCATCGTCAGCCCAAGCGATCCGGACAGAAAATGTCCACGGAACAAGCCATAATAGACCACGAATGGGATGGAGACGAAGAGCAAGGCCGAAAAGTGATTTTGATTGGCAAACATGCCCGCATTGATCGTAAACGGCAGCAATCCTTCTATGGCGACGGTATCGGAGAGCGAATACTGGATCGCTGCGGCCAGGCCATTGCAGATGACGCCCATGAAAAAGAAGGGAACAAGGCCGTAGACCTCCTCGGTGCGCAGGCGGGTGACGCCGAGGAAAAATGCCGCGGCGGCGGCGAAATACAACATGCACTCGATCGTGCGCCCGACGCCGACGCTGACGAAGCGCGATTGCGTTTCACCATCCAGCCAGGGTCTGACAAGCAGCACCTCGGGCCGCAACCCGTCCAGCAAGGCCCCGGGCAGCGGAACGATCTGGAAGCAGAACACGGCTAGGCCGAGAGCAATCAGCCACAAGATCGCCCGGGGAATTGTTTGTCCGCTGGGCCGCGACAGGATGGCCGCGGCCGAGAGAATCGCCGCGATCTCGATCAGCGTTTCGGTGTAGAGGCTGCTCGCGGTGCCGCCGCCAATCAGCAGGGACAGGAAAAGAACCGACCCAAGCAGGTATTTGTCCCACTGCCCGGGCTGCCGTGACCGTGCTCTCACGACGACACCCTCTCGATGCTCAATCTGTGCATGACCAGCGTGCCGACGTATCGAAACCGCCAGCTCTCGGCAATTGCGGCTGTTTCCAGCCTCAGCAACTGTATCGGACACGCAGCCGGTCCGACGGTGAAATCCAGGCTCAGGCTTCGCCGGTTGAATGTGCCTTCCGGTATGTTGAAGCGCGCTATCTCGCTTGACGGGTCCGCGCATCTGACGGACCAGAACAGCTGCTTTGGCAGTTTGAGATTTGTTGCGGACACGGTCATGGACATCCGGTAAGAACCGGGGGGCAATTCGACATATTGCTGAAGCGCAGCGTTCTTGACCGGCGTGTTTAGAAATCGAACCGTCGCCCCGCTGTTGCTGTCGCTTTCACTTTCACCCGCGCCCTGCGATCCGGCAAAGGTGATCTCCAGCCCAGATCGGTCGTGTATCACCCAGTCGAACGGCTTGCCGCTGAAGAGCGGCTCGAAGCCGCCATTGAAGATATAGCCGCCCAGCTTCCGCTCCCGATCGGACAGGCTGAAAAGAAACAGCCGATAGGCCGGGCCATAGTCCTTCTGCTTGATGTAACCGGTGATAACGGCGGACAATTCGCTGGATTTCGGGGGCGCATCCGTGCGTCCGAGATCGAGCAGCAGCTGGTTTGCAGGTCCCAGGCTTTGCGGGTTCTGGCCAAGGGCGAGAAAAAGCTTACCACGCCACGGCGCCTCTGCCTCCAGGGCTGCCAGCACGGCCTGATAGCCGTCGGAATTGGAAAGGATGGCAGGCCAGCCTGGGGCGATGGCCGAAAACTGGTCTGGCCACCGGCGCAGCAAGGTGTCGATCTCGCCCACGGCCCTCGCCAGATCGCCTGCCGCGATCGAGCGATCGATGGACCTCTGCAGCGCATGGATTTCAGTCTTGGACAGTTTTCGCGCCTGGTCGAAAAGTTCGAAAGCCTGGGCCTGTTCGCCTTGCCGATATCTGATCTCACCGATCAGGCTGTAGAGACGGGCGTCCGCGACATTGAAGCGAAGCGCATTCTTGGCCTTGGCGGCCAAGGCGCCGAGATCGACGCTCGTTTCGTTCAGCTCGCCGGCAATTTCGTCTATCAAGGCATCTGCGTTCAGCGGGTCCAGTGCCAGAGACACGCTCGGCGTTCCCTCCTCAAGGAGCCGACTTAGCCCGATCGACGAAGCCATCAACACCAGAACGGAGGCGACGAACCAAACGCTTGAACGCAGGAGATTTTGCATGAGAGGGCTGGCCTGCTCCGTCATCGACTTTGCCCTCAATCTTCGGCGTGCCCGCGCCATGTTCGTAATATTGGTAGTTCATGTATTTATAGGCGTAGTTGTAGTCGAACTTGTTCACCGCGAATTTCGACATTGCCGCCCCGATCACGTTCGCTCCGGCTGCGCGCAGGCGTTTCAGCGCCGTCTTGGCCGCCTTGCGCGTCACCTGGTTCGTGGAAATGACCACCAGTGTGCCCTCGGCAAGCCGGCTGAGAATGGGCGCATCGGACAGGCCGACGATCGGCGGAGCGTCGATGATGACGAGATCGAAACGCTTGCCGAGATTGGTGACGATCAGCGCCATCTTCGGCGATGAAAGCAGATCCGCAGGGTTGGGCGGGATCGTTCCGGACGTCAGCACGGTCACGTTGGGATATTTGGTCGTCCTGAATATGCCCGCCACATCTTCCTTGCGCACGGTATTCGTCAGGAGATTGCTCAACCCGATCGCGTTGTCGAGACCGAACAGCCGATGAAGATTCGGTTTGCGCAGATCGCCGTCGATAAGCAAGACCTTCGCACCGAGGGCGGCGAAATCCTGGCCGAGCTTGAACGAGGTCGTCGACTTGCCTTCGGAAGGCTCGGAGCTGGTCACCAGCAGCGAACGCGGCGCGCCCTCCGCGCCGGAGAATTGCAGCGACGTTCGCAGCGAACGATAAGCTTCCGATAGCCCGGACTTCTGGTCGGCGATGCTGGCCGTCAGTTCGCGGTCACCGACGAGCGGCAGGATGCCGAGGATGGCCAGCCCCAGCTCCCTTTCGACCTGCTCGGGGTTGGTGAAGGTGTTGTTCAGCAGCTCGATGATGTAGATGATCGATGCAGTGAGAGCCATGAACAGCGCTAGCGCGATCGCCAGATTGATGATCAGGCGCGGAGAATAGGGACTTACGGGCAGGGTCGCGAAATCGACGATGGCTGCGCTTTGCGTTTTGAGCTCGGAGCTGACGCCTACTTCATTCAGCTTGGTGATGAGGCTGTCATATTGCGACCGGTTGGAATCGACCTCGCGCTTGAGGATGGTGTATTTTATGTTCTTGTCATTGAAGACGACCTGCTGCTTTTCCATCTCGGCGAGCTTGGATTTGAGGTCGGCTTCCTTGTTCTGTGCTTCCTGGTACTTCAGGCGCAGCGAATCGGTTATCGCCAGGACGCCGTTATTATAGAGCCGCGTCAGCTCCTTGATCTGCGACTGGAGTTGCTGCATCTCCGGAAAGCCAGGCTTCAGAATGCTCAGTTTCTGTTGATATTGGCTCTTGAGGTCCGCGAGTTTTTCGCTGAGTTTTTGTAAGCCATCACTCTCCAGAACCGGCGACAGGCTGGAGCCTCGCCCCTTGTCTATCTGGTCCACGACGCGACCGGCATCAAGACGATCCTGGATAGCGGTCGCGAGCGCTGTGTTCAGCGCCTCGATGTTCGATCCGATCAGCGATTTGTCGTCGCCGGTGACGGTGATGCCGGCATCCTTCGCATAGGTGACCAGCTCCTCCTCGGACTTCTGCAGCTTCTGCTTGACCTGCAGGACCTGTTCCTGGATGAACTGTCTCGCCAGATCGGACGTCTCGCTGGTCTGGTCGAGACGTTGATCGATAAAACTCTGCGCGACCTGGTTGGCGACGTCGCTTGCGTATCTGGGCTTCTGGTCGATGAAGGTGATCGACAGCAAGCTGGTGTTGGTCACAAGGTTGACCGTCAGATCCTTCAGAACGCGCTTGATCGCCATTGCCTCTCGCTCTTCGGGGGTCTTTTCCTGGATCGAAGGCGATTTGGAAATTCCGAATGCACGGTAGAGGATGTTGCTGAGCGAGAAGCTCGGGGTTGGGAATAGGAAATCCGGTTTTTCGGAGAGCCCCAGCTGAAACACGACGCGCTGGGCCAGCGCACGGCTCTTCAGTTTCTCGCGAGCGGTCAGAAACGCGCGTAAGTCGCTGTTTTCGGAAACCACTTCGATGTCCTGAAAAACCTTTGCCGAAGGGACCAGGACTTCCAGCTGTGTCGTTGCCTGATATTTCGGCGTCTGCATCATTGTCACTATGATACCGGCAACTAGGCCAGCCACCGCCATCATGACAATCAGCCAGCGATATTGCACGACATAGAAAAGCAGCTTGAGCGGATTGAATCTCTCGTCGTGAGCGGCATAGTCTCGACCGTAAGGACTATAATTCTGCGCCCCGTCATAATAGAGGTCCGCGGACAAAGCCTGGCCATGTCGAGGACCGGCGATTTGGGGCTGCCTGTTGCGATCGAGCATGCGCGAGGTGATCCTGGTTGTCCGTACCCTGGCCGGCCAGGCCTCCCTTACGGAATGACCGCAATTCGGGCCGCGCTCGACGCGAGGCCCAGGGCATCCTTCAAATTGTTCATTGCGATTTTCGACTTCGAAGCGAAAACCACGACCACGTCGCCCCCATAGATACGCGGGTTGCGATTCTTGCCGGCGCGGATTTCCTCGACATTGTAGTTTGCGACCAGCTTGTTTTGACCGACATTGCGGTAGACGAAGACCTTGCCGGCATCGCCGATGGCGTTGAAGCCTCCGGCAAGGGCGATCGCATCCAGCAAGGAGGCGCTGCTGGACACCGGATAGATGCCGGCCCTGTTGACCTCACCGTCGACCGTGATGCGCTGGCCTATCGATTCCTTGACGAAAATTGTCACATCCGGCGATTGCAGATATTTTGCGCCATAGGCTGTCTCGATATCCTTTTCGAGCTGGCGGACCGTCTTGCCGGCCGCTGTCATCGTCCCGATAAGCGGAAGGGAAATCTGGCCGCCGGCGTCCACCTGAACCGTCCTGTTCAGGTTGTCGACCTGGAATACGCTGACTTCGAGTACATCGTTGGCAGACAGCGGCTGCTCGCTGCCGTTTTGGGTATTCTGCGGTGCCGGCAGATCCGTCACCATCTGTAGCGCGCCGCCCCCGGCAAGCGCCGTTGAGGACGATGTCGGCTGCAGCGCATCGACAGAGCTCGTGGACGATGATGAACTGCTCGCGCAAGCAGAGAGGGCGAGCAATATAAGCAGTGCCGGCATTCCCGCGCCAGTTCCCTCAAGATCGAGAATGCCCATCACAGAGCCCCACTTTTGAACAGCTTGGGCAGTCCATCGAAATGGCCCGCACAGCTGGCCCGGCTTTTTTCCGATGGCGTGAGCAACTGGTTCTGCACTATCGCGCCCGAGCTTGCGCAAACCGGCGAGACCAGACCTTGGCTAGCGGCTGACTGCGTCGTCGTCATCCTGTAGTCCAATAGCCAGTGCGGCGCCGCCACCAACCGCGCCGGCGCCCAACAGCACCGGCAAAATGCCAGGTCCGGAATTGGCAGGTCCGATGGCAGCCTGCTGCGCATCAAGCGAGACGCACATACCGTCTTGCACTGGATCGATGCTGACGGTCGCGTTGGCCGGAACATCAAGCGCGCAATTGGCGCCGATGGCCAAGGAAGCCGATGCTTGCGGCCCGGTCATGATGCGCGCGCCTGGATAAATCGGCGCTCCCGCGCCCACCCCGGCGTAACCGCCGGCCTGCGACATCTGCACATCACCCCGGACTTGGGTGAACTGGCCGACAATGCCAGACACGGGCGCAGCGGCCAGGCACGAACATGTCTGTGCCGACTGGGCAACAGCATCGGACGCTGTAAACCAGGCACCTCCCCCGGCGAGCGTGATAAAAGCGAAGACAACCCCAACCCGATGACGCCCGGTCATTTCTACCCCCCTTCGAACCAACGACCCGCCCCCGGAACGGATCGCTTACGCACCCCTTCGATCAACAACACTCAAAGAACTCACCAGCACTCACGGTGGTCCGCCCCTCAGCGACTGACCGCTTTGTCGTCATCCTGCGTCGCCGCCAACACACCGCTGGTGACAAGCGCACCGGCGAAAATCCCTTCGGGCAGGCCAAACCCACTTGTGCCACCGGACGGCTGGATGGCCGCCGTCCGTTCTGAACCCACGAGTTTCAGACAGATGTTGCCGCCCACGCGTGAAACATCCAGACTGGAATTCGCCGGTACATTCATGTTGCAGCCGCCAACAAGTACGGATGCCGAACCCTTGGTACCGACTACCACCCGACTGCCAAGGCCGAGAGTGCTCCCCGCCTTTGCAGGACCATAGCCGACCGACTGCGAGACCATCACGTCGCCATCGGCGGAACGAATGGATCCAATCGCACTCGCCGGGCCGCGATAGGCGGCAGCGCAGCTGCAGGATACGTCCTGGGCGAAAGATGAAACCGAAGTGAAACCGCTCGCGGCAACCAACGCGCTCACTGTGGTTCTAATGATGACATTCATCCGTTTCGCCTTTCCTTCAAATCATCCCGGATATGCCAGATCAAAAGGTGGTGACATCAGCGCCTAACATTTTTTTGCCACAATTCCAACCCGTGTCGCACGATGCGGAGAAGTTTGACCTGAACAACGCGCCATTTTAGCAATTACGTATAAATAATCCCGAGCTGTCGGCGATGGATGTCTGGCCCTCCAAAGAGAAATTACGATTCCCTTTTCATCCTGATTACACCGAGCCCAACTTGATCAAAGCCGAGCCCCCTCGAAAGCCGAGTCCCGATCTGCAATGCAGCAAGACAAGCTTAGCGCCTGCTTGAATGCCTGATCTCCTCGGCTCGAACTTCAACCGCGTTCAACTACACGCCGGCCCGGTTCATCGCCTGGCGAGGCATTGAGCTTCCCTATCTGCGTCATGTAGCACTCTATGACGATCCGTTCCGAAAACTGCCGCTCCACTTTGCTTCGGCTCTCCATGCCCATCCTGTTCCTGGATGCGGCGTCCATCGTTGCGAATTCGAGCATCTTGCTTGCCAGGTCGCCTGCGTCTTTCACCTTGCACAGCAGGCCGTTGACGCCGTGGTCCACCACCTCCCTGCAGCCGGGCACATCTGACGCGATCAGCGGCTTGCCCATCGCGGCTGCTTCCAGCAGCGAGCGCGGCGTTCCTTCCCTGTAGGAGGGCAAGACGACGCAATCGGCCGCGTCCAGGAAGGGACGGACGTCGTCGGTGGTTCCGAGATACTCGACCAGGCCTTCGCCTGCCCATCGCTCGACCTGCGCACGGCTGACCGCTGTGCGGTTCTCGACATCGAGGAATCCAAGAAGCTGGAAGCGCGCGCCAGGCATGTTGCGGCGCATCTGACGAGCTGCCTCGACGAACTCGCCCACGCCCTTGTCCCAGAGAAGCCTGGCCACCAGCAGAAAGACGATCGCGCCGGACGATTGGCTTTGGCGGGGCGCCGGAGAGAAGCGAATAAGGTCGACCCCGGAGCCCGGCAGCAGCGCGGTCAGTTCCTTGCGGACCAGGCGCTCGCTGACGAACAGCATCCTGTCGTCGTCATTCTGAAAGAAGACTATTTTCGAACGGGCCAGCGCCAGCCGGTACAGGACCTTGGCAATTTTCTGGAGAAGGCCGCCACGGACGAAAACCGTGCCGAGCCCTGAAACATTGTTTATGACCGGGATGCCATTGAGGTTTGCCGCCAGCGATCCGAACACGTTGGGCTTGATGGTGAAGCCGACAAACGCCAGCGGCCTCTCGCGGCGCAGCAGGCGCCAGTAGCGCCACAGAAGCACCATGTCGCGAAACGGCGAGGTGCCGGAATTATCCATCTCGATTTCGACATACCGGCAGCCCATCGGCGGGATCAGGCGCGAATACTCGTCCCTGGGCGTCGCAACCACCACTTCATAGCCCCGCCCTTGCAGCGCCTCGATGAGGCCTTTGCGGAAATTGACGACATTCCAGGACGTGTTGATGGAGATGATTATCTTTCTTCCGATCCCAAGCATCGTCCCCGCCTCCCCCAATGCCGTTTCGCTCACCGTCTTGTATGCAGTCGTGCCCTGCCCGGCCCAAAGGTCTCGAACAGCCGCAAGATCTCGTCGTCACTGGCGAGCGATGAGATGCGGGCGAAGCAGGCGTCCCTTGCAGGCCCCAGATCCTGTGGCCGAGCGATCAGCCTCGCGACCGCGCGTGCGATGTCTTGCGGATCGTCGGGGTTGAAATCGAAAGCGGCCCCCTCGGGCATGTAGTACCTCGTGCCGCTGTCTCGCGACATCAGCACGGCACATCCCGCCCAGGCCGCCTCGATGGGAGACACCGCCGCGGGTTCAGCCCGCGAGGGCAGTATCAAGAGATCATGAACGGAGAAGACCGAGATCATGTCGTCATGCGCAATGTTGTTTTGAAACCGAAGCCTGTCCGCCACGCCAAGCGCCTGAGCCTCGCGCCGCAAGGCCTGACAGAAAGCCGTGTCGGCGTTCGTTGCCTCCTCGCCGCAGAATGTCAGGGAGAAGGGCATGGATGAAATCGCGGACAACGCCCTCAGAAGCAAACTGTGCCCCTTGCGCTCCCGGTATTTTGCCACCATCAGGATTCGAGGCGGCCACTGCAATGGCCTGCTTTCCAGGCCTTCAGTCCGGGCCGGCTCGAAAGGGCTCCCGAATGGCAGGGACATGGCATCGCCGAGCTTGGCCGGGCCAAGATTTGGCGAAAGCCGTGAGGTGAAATGCGGGATGCCTAGGCCATGAAAGACGGCTCTTCGAACCCATGTGCCACTCCATGCGCTGGGCTTGGCGTCCTCCTGGTCGTAGATGACCAGCCTGCGCCCTTGCAGAATTGAACAGAGTGCCGCGACCCTGCAAAACCATCGCGTCACTCCGCGGATGATCACCACGTCGGGGTCTTCGGCCTGCAAACGCTTCCAGTAGGAAAAGACGCCGGGAAAGGAAAAAGGCGAATTCGGAATGTTGCTCGAGCGCCGACGCATGATCATCCGGGACAGCGCGGATGGAGCCATCACGTTGGGAGAAACAAGAGCGTGATTCTCGGTGACGCTCGTTTCGACTACGTCGACCGCAACATGGTGCCCCGCCGAAGTCAAAATGCGAACCCAGGGTACCGCATTGGTGTGGTATCTTGGCAGGCAAAACAGGTATCTCAAAACATCAGCCTTCAGATATCTTCCGCCGGGCGGATCCGCTTTTTCAACAATAGATGCGAAACCACCATCATCGCTGCATAAACCGCCGCCGATACCAGCAAGCCGGCCCAGGCGATGCCTGAAATTCCGATCCATCCGGACAAAGCCAGGCAAAGCGGAACATAGATGGCGATCGCCAGCGCCGTGATTTTCAAAAGCGGCTTCGTCCCGGCCAGGACCTGGATCAACGGATTGAGATGCATTCCAGCCAGGCCGAAGCATTCTGAAGCGAACAGAATGGCAAAGAGCAGCGAAGCTTCGGCGTAGGCCGAACCGCCAGCCAGAAGGACGATGGGGTTTTGCAGCAGCACCCCCACGACTGCCATGCCGGTGGCAGCGCATGCCGAAACCACGGTGATGCGGGCGTTCAAGCGGTATAGACGAGAAGGAGGCTCTTGCCTGGACAGTTTCGCGATTTCGGGAAAGATCACCTGGTTCAAGGGACCGGTCAGCCGGGAAACCATCGTCGCCAGGCGCGATGCGAGCGAATAGGAGCCCGCGGCGACCTCTCCCAGCAGGCCCGCGACAAGGAACAATGCGAGATGCCGCCTGGCGCTCACAAGCGTCGAGAGCAGACTGGTCCCCGTGGCCATGGCAAGAAACGCCCAGAAGAAACGGCGTTTGGACCGGGAGCGAAGCGGGTTGAGCAGTTCGATGTGCTCCTGCCTGGCATAGAGCAGCATGCGAACGAACAGCGTCAGGTTGTAGAATGCGCCGACCGCTGCCAGCACGATTACATAATCCGGCAATGAGGCATCGAGGATCCAAAGGACGAGAGAGGCAACCACCACGGCAACCCCTTGCATGAGTTGATTGCCGGCAATGACGTCGTACCGGCCGTTCAGCCGAAGCACACCTTTCGGCGTACCCGAAAGACTCGCCAACAAGGTGAGGCTGTAGATAATCGCCAGAAGGCGATTATCCCGCGACACGCCAACAGCTTCTCCAAACAGCAAGATCCCGCCTATTGCCAGGACCGTGGCGAGAAGGGCGGCTGAAACATCGAGGGCAATTCCGCAAGATGCCGCCGGTCCCAGACGCAAAGGCGACCTCGCGCACAGCCTGATCACTAGCTGCCAGCTCTCGAACGTGCATAGGCCGGAAACGAACGCCACATAGGCCTGAATTACGGCGAGTGTGCCAAAATTCCCCGGACCCAGCGACCGTGCGTTGAGCGCCAGTGCAAGGATGGAGCACAACGCGGCCACTCCGCTTGCGGACGTCGTAAACGTAACGTCGCGGACAACCCGCCGCGCGCGCATCCATCCGGAAGGCTTGGCGACCGCCGTCACGTCCTCAGCCATTGTCTCGGCGCAAGGCCCGCGCCCCCTGCGGCATCACCTCGGCGGGGGCCGGTGGAAAACACTTCCGGTGCACATAAACCAAGCCAAAAATGAAAAGCGCAACGAGAACGGCTCGCTTGGCGGAGATGAAGGCGCCAAGCAGCTCCTTGCGCTGGATGTAGAATGTGAGATGGACGATGGCCACGATCAGCCCGGCCTTGAGCGTCGCGCTGCGCACATTGCGGATTATCACCTCGACGGCAACACACACGAGCGACAGAATGACAACGAGCAGCGGAAATCCGGCATACCCGAAATTGGCAAAGAACTCCGCCCAGATGTTTGCAGCGACGCCACCACTGTAACCCGGAAATAGGAACGGCTGAACCTGCTCGTTGTAGGTGCATCCGTCCTTGCCAAAGACCGTATCCGAGAACGGAAACAGAGAAAGAAGCACCAGCCAAAGATTCGAGCACGGCAAGGTGTAGTCATATTTCACGACCAGATCCAGGTGAGCCAATGTCACGAACTGCTCCAGCCCCACGAGAGCGGAATCGGACAATTGGTCGAATTGTATTTTCTGACCTACAAGTTCAAAATTTCCTGCTTTTATTGCTGCATATACTGCCTTGTACACTGCAAGAAAAAAGAATGCGCCAATTCCTCCAATTATGTATCTTTTCCTGATCAAAAGCAGGGAAATGTTCCTGTACCTTATGTACAAACAAGCTAAAATCGCGATGGCAACCGAAGAGCGATGCCCGATATAGAGCGTAAGCATCAGTCCCAGGCAGCTCAAGATGATGACCAGCCTGGATTTCTTCCACCCCGACAGGGCTCCGAACACCATGCCGATGATGCAGCTGTTGTAAAATACATACTGGATCCGCCCGGTAGATGACAAAACATCGGCCTTTGCGGCCGAAAAAAGTGCCGGATTTGCTATCGAAATCCCACCGAACACCACCAGCATCACAATTATTACGATCGACTCCCCCCGAACGTCGCCTTCGACTTCGAAATCTTGACGCCTTGGCATGAAGACCAGCATCGCGGCAGCAATGCAAGAAAGAGAAAGCGCAATGGCATATCCAGTGCCCGCGTGATATATGAAATCATACTTCCTTCTGCTGACATCAACATACTGAAATCCCCCGGTGACGAATGGCACAAAGTAGACCAAGCTCGACAAAAGCAACAACATTTGCGGCGTGAGCGCAAATGGCGAAACAAAATAATCTCGTTTGAGGTGCTTCACTTTCGTTCCATCGCCATCTGAATATTCGTATTGTTCTCACCCCTTAGCGGCCCAGGGACGATTTCTCCCACAGCAAGCCATACGAGTGCGCCATCCGCTCAAGCGAGAAATCCGCAGCGATGCGGTCGCGACATGCTTGCCGCCTGCTCGCCCAAGACCGGGTATCCTGAATTTCCGAAGCCATGATCTCGATGGAACGCGATAACGCGTCAGGGTTCCGCGGCGGAACGATCAATCCCGTGTTGCCGACAAGCATCGCGATGTCCCCGACGTCCGTTGCCACGCATGGCGTGCCGCATGCCATCGCCTCGGCAACCACGTTCGGAAAGGCTTCGCTGCTGGAGGCCAGCACATGAATGTCGAATGCATTCATCAAACCGGCAATGTCGTCGCTCGGCCCGAGAAGCTTCACCTTGTGGCGAACATCGTAGCGCTCCAACAGCACGGCAAGCGCAGTGTTTTCAGCCGTCATACCCGGGCCGGCAAGAACACATTTGAAGGGAAGGCTCTTGTGCATCGACAGCCTGGACAGGGCAGCGAAGAGATTCTGGTGGTCCTTGTCGGGATGCCAGCGAGCGACGTTTCCGATAACGAACTGGCCATCACCTATCGACCAATCCCGACGGAGCCGCGCGCGCGCCCGGTCGTCCGGCTCGAACACGGCCAGATCGTAGCCATTCGGTATGATCGTCCAGTTCGAGCTCGAATATCCTGCATGGATGTGGCACCGCGATGCATTTTGCGAGCAACTGACAATCCGAGCCGGGATGATACCGGATATGAGAGCGCATATCCTGTCCACTGTCCTGGTCGTAAAGGAGGCCGCCCGCGGATCCAGTCCGCAATTGTGCATCCCCCAAAGAACCGGGCTGATGCCGCCAAGCCGCGCCAGGACGCCTCCGACGAGGTTGGCGTGATACATCCAGCACTGAACCACGTCCGGCCGATAGGTCGAGAACACGCGCCTGAGCGAGGCGAGCCCCTTGAGACTCAACCTTCCCTTTGGCATCGCCAGGCAGGCGAGCGGTATTTTGGCCGCGCGAAGCAACGGGCCATATTTTCCGTCACCCGAAAGCGAGACGACAAAATGGGAATGGCTGCGCTCGGCCGTGCACAGGCGGTATAGCGCTGCCTCGGCGCCGCCGTTCTCAAGTCCGGTGATGACGTGCAGGATCTTAATACGACCGCTCCTTCCCCACGGCGTTCGTGGGATCGACACCCATCGCGAGCAGGTAGGCGTCGGCCACCTTTTCGACACTGAAATCCCGCGCCCGACGCCTGACGTCTGGAGGATCAGCTTCATCAAGGGCGGCCATCACTTCTGCCGCAAAACCCTGGGCATCTCCGACCGCGGCGAGACGCCCCCACTTGCCGTCCTCGAGTATCTCGGCCGGACCGCTTTCGCAGTTGGTGCTCACCACGTTGGTCCCGCAAGCCATTGCTTCGATGATCGTGTTTGGAAATCCCTCCCTGCGGGAGGATTGAAGAAACAACGCTGCCCGCCGCATCCACGGATACGGATTCTTCGAAAAGCCGACCAGAGCGACCGAAGAATTCAGCTCGAGTTCGTCGATCAGGGTTTGAAGCGATCCCCGCAGCGGTCCTTCCCCGACAATGGCCAATTTGACGGGTCTCTTCCTCGCAATCCGCGCGAAGCTGCTTATGAGCGTGGCATGGTCTTTTGCGAAATCAAGCCGCCCAACGGCCACCAACAAAACCCTGCCATCCTCGACCGCGAAAGGATGATCGAGCGGTTCATCCGCCTGCTCTTCAACATGTTTGATGTCCAGGGGATTGTAGATCGTTTTGACGGAATTCCGGTCGACCCCGATGCTCTGGGTCAGGTCTTCCGCGACGCCATGCGATACAGTGATGATCGTGCTGGCACGACCATAGGTCAGCCGCATGAGAAATGGCAGAAACTTCTCACGAACCAGCTTCGTATCCGCGACGGTCCTGGAAAGATTACTCCTTTCGGATATCACGATCGGTATCCGGCGGAGCGAGAGCATGGACGAGACGATGCCAACGATATTGGCATGGGGTAACGCCGTCAGCATCACCCGCGGCTGCTCCCGCCTCAAATACCGGATCAAAGCCAATACGGAAAACAGCAACCGCGAGGCTCGGAGGTCCTGTATCCTTATCGTCTTCGGAACCAAAGCGAGATACTCGCCCGTCGCACACCCAAGCACCAGATCGATCGGCAAGCCGCGCCGGCCAAATTCGCTGGCCAGGGTGAGCATTGCCCGCTCGGTGCCGCCAGCACGAAGAGAGGGAATGAAGATAGCAATCCGAGCTGCTGGGCTGCCTGGCGATCTCTTGTCTTGGCGCGTGCACGTCACTCGGTTCGCCACCTTTCCTGGCCGGTCACGGCGAAAGCTTTTTTGCTTGCGCCTGACCGTGCGCGATGAGCGATGCTCCACCCGGATACCGGGGAGACAGCCGTCGCACTCGGGTCCACGAAAGCGGAGAATATCTTCGGGTGATCAATGTCTTCGCCGAAAGACATAGGCGTAGGTTTCAGCCGCATCCTTCCCGATGAGAAGAGCCGAGAGACCTAGCCAGAGGCGCCAGACAAGGAAGGCCGGCACGAAAGCGTAGAAGTATGAACTCCTCCAGAACAGATGACGCTGGACGAGTTCCAGGCCATTTTGCGCTGCGATCCTTTCCACCTCGCTCGGCAGGCATCTGTCATAGAAGGCTGGGAAGCCGTCGTGCCCCCTGCCCTTGTCCGGATAGACCGCAAACAGCAGGCGACGCTTGATCGCCTCGGGCAAGACCCGATTGAGCCTGGCGAAAACGGCGTTGCGTGAAGGCGAGAAAATGGCGACCGTGCCGCCCGGCCTTACGCAGCTGGCAATGCCGCGAAATGCGCCTTCGCCGTCGCGGACGTGCTCCAGAGTGGCCTGGCATATGACCAGATCGGCATCTCCCATCCCCCTGAACGAAGTAAGGTCCGCCTCGATCCGCTCGTCATAGATCTCGCCCGGAGCCTTCGACAGTTCCTTGGCATCGCGGTCCACCCCGACGACAACCAGCCCCAGACGACGCTTCTCGGCTAGGCTTACAAGCGGCCTTGCTCCTCCGCCCAGATCATAGACCAGTGCGTTAGGTGTAAAGAGCACCGGTGCGATTTCCGCAGCAAAGGCGTGGTTGCCATCCACGCGCAGCCGTAGCGGCAAGGCTCGGTCCAGACATTCTGAGACCGCCACGTTCGTGCGAACAAAGCCCCGCAGCAACGACGCTATCCCGTCATCGATTTCGTGGACAAGACGTGACCTCCCCCCTACCTCCGCTCAAAATAGGCCTGGTACCATTCGACGAACCGCCCGACGCCCTCCGTCACGGACGTGCCGGGACGATAGCCGACCGCCGCCTGCAGCGCCGAAGTATCGGCAAAAGTGTCAGGCACGTCTCCGGCCTGCAGCGGCAAGAGCTCCACGATGGCCTTACGGCCAAGCGCGTTTTCAAGCGCCTCGACATAGGCGGTCAGCTTCACCGGGTTGTTGTTGCCGATGTTGAAAATGCGCCAAGGCGCGCTGCTCGTCGCAGGATCCGGATTATCGGAATCCCAGGCGGGGTTAGCCGCGGCGGGGCTGTCGCTGGCGCGGATCACGCCTTCGGCGATATCTTCGACATAGGTGAAGTCGCGTGTATGATTGCCGTTGTTGAACAGCTTGATCGGCTCGCCGGCCAGGATGTTCCTGGTGAACAGGAACAGCGCCATGTCGGGACGTCCCCAAGGGCCGTACACTGTGAAGAAACGCAAGCCCGTGGTCGGCAGCCCGAACAGGTGGCTGTAGCTGTGCGCCATCAGCTCGTTGGCGCGCTTGGTTGCGGCGTAGAACTGCAGCGGATGATCCGCCGGGCGATGCTCGGAAAACGGCATGTCGGTATTGGCGCCATAGACGCTCGACGTGCTGGCATAGGTCAGGTGGCCGACACGGCTGTTGCGGCAGGCCTCCAGCATGTTGGCGTAGGCGATAATGTTGCTCTCGACATAGGCGTGCGGGTTTTCAAGGCTGTAGCGGACGCCGGCCTGGGCGGCGAGATGGATCACCCTGTCGAAGGCGTGATCGGCAAAGCAGCCGTCCACCACGTTTCGCTCTGCGAGATTACCGTGGATGAAATGGTAGCCCGCATTGGTGTTGCGGCTTGCTTCGGCCAGAAGCCGCAGCCGCGCCTGCTTGATCTGCGGATCATAGTAGTCGTTGATGCTGTCTATGCCGACGACCTCGTCGCCGCGTTCGAGCAGCCGCCTGGCGACGTGATAGCCTATGAAGCCGGCAGCGCCGGTGACCAGAACCTTCATCAGAACCGCCCGTCCGTAACATCCCTGGGGAACAGACCCTTGATGTCGTAGACGACGCTAGGGTCCTTGCAAAGCGCCCGAAGACCGGCAACGCCCAGGGTGTGAAACTGCCCGTGCCCCACGGCGACGACAACGCCATCGTAACGCGCGGCGGGCATCTCTTTAACGCTCGTTACGCCAAAGGCGCGCGCGCATTCCTGCGCATCGACCCAAGGATCCCAGATATCGATGCCGGCATTGTACTGCCTCAGCTGCGCGACAATGTCGGCGACCTTGGAGTTTCTCAGGTCCGGACAGTTTTCCTTGAAGGCCGCGCCCATGACCAGAATCCGGCTGCCAACGACAGGTATGCCCTTGCGCATCATAAGGCGGGCCGTCTGGTCCGCTGCATGCCGGCCCATGCCGTCGTTGATGCGGCGACCGGCAAGAATCACCTCGGGATGATAGCCGAGTTCTTGAGCCTTGTGGGTCAGATAATAGGGATCGACGCCTATGCAGTGGCCGCCGACGAGACCAGGGCTGAAGCGCAGGAAATTCCATTTGGTGCCGGCCGCTTCCAGCACCTCCGACGTGTCGATGCCCAGTTTGCCGAAGATCAGCGACAATTCGTTCATCAGAGCGATGTTGAGGTCGCGTTGCGTGTTCTCGATGACCTTGGCTGCCTCGGCGACCGCGATGCTCGAGGCGCGGTGCGTGCCGGCGGGAACGATCGAGGCATAGAGCGCGTCGATGGCGTCCGCCACCTCCGGCGTGGAGCCGCTGGTCACCTTGACGATCGTCTGAAGCCGGTGCTCGCGGTCGCCGGGGTTGATGCGCTCAGGGCTGTAGCCCAGGAAGAAGTCTTCGTTGTAGCGCAGCCCCGAATGTTTCTCGATCAGCGGCGCACACACCTCTTGCGTACAGCCGGGATAGACGGTCGATTCAAAGATTACCACCGCACCGGGGGAGATCACCTCGCCGACCGTGGCGGACGCCATGACAAGGGGCTTCAGGTCCGGCCGGTTGGCCCTGTCGATCGGAGTGGGGACAGTGACGATGAAAACTCCGCAATCCCGCAGATCGACCTTGTCGCTGGTGAACCGCAGCCGCGTGGCGGCGTCGATTTCATCTCTGCTGGCCTCGAGCGTGTGATCCTCGCCACGCCTCAGCGCATCCACACGCGATTGGCTGATGTCGAAGCCGACGACGTCCCTGATCGCTCCGAGGGCCACCGCCAGCGGCAAACCCACATAGCCAAGCCCGATGACAGCTATTTTCCTGGAGCCGAGGTCCATTTGCTTCCTATCCGGCAAACCTTAATCAGCCACGGCCTCCGCTATCGCGCACCATGGCCGGTAATCATCGTCTTTATGGTTCTGAGGGTGATGAGAACATCAAGCCAAGGCGAGAAGTTCTTTATGTAGTAAAAATCGTAGTGTAATTTCTCCATCACATCGTCGACCGCCGCAACATGCCCCTGGTTTACTTGCGCCCACCCGCTCACACCTGGCCTGACGATGTGCCGGTAGCGATAGAACGGCAATTCCGCCTCATACCAGTGCGACAGGACGACAGCCTCGGGCCGTGGCCCGATCCAGCTCATTTCGCCGCGCAGGATGTTGATGGCCTGCGGCAGCTCGTCGATCCTGAACTTGCGTAAAAAACGCCCTATCCGGGTGATGCGATCGTCGTCACGTTTCGTGATCGCCTTGTCCTTGTCGCTGCCAATGCCGGCTTGCTGCCTCATCGAACGAAACTTGTAGACCGTGTAGATCCGGCCCCTGTAGCCAATGCGGGGCTGGCGAAACAGCACCGGGCCCTCCGAGTCCAGCCGGATCAGCAGCGCGATCAACACCACGAAAGGTGAAAGAGCCACGACCATGACAAGCGCGGAGATCCAGTCGATTGCCTGCTTGATCTTGAGATAGGCCTGGTTCGGATTGAGCGAGCCGAGCGTGTTTTCCGACAGGTGTTCGATCTCGACGCGGCCGGTCAGCGATTCGCTGACCTGCTTGACGTGGTAGACCGGCGTGCCCGAAAGGGCCCGGTCCGCGATGTATCGTTCCCATTCGGCGTCAAGGTCGGCCCGCAGATCGACAACCACGCCATTCGCCCGTTCGATGACGGTGCCAGGCGAAGTGATCCAGAACCAATGCACTCCCGGCAGTGTCCTTAGGCGCTCTACGTTCCCGCCGGGAATGACGACCAGCCGGTACGGTTCGAGATGCCGCGTTATGATGCTCAGGCCAAAATACCAGAGCGTGGACTGGGTGAAGCTGGCAGCCGCCTGAAACCGGCTGTACTCGAAACGAAAAAAGAAAATAGTCAGGAAAACAAGCCCGTAGGACAGCACAAATGTCGGCAGGATGTAGCTGGCAGCGGCCACGCCGGGGAAATTCCCGATACGCCGATAGGCAAGGAAGCCTGCTACATGCGCAATGACCGCGGCAGCGACGGTTACCTGGAGATTGGCGACGTAGACCGCATCGGGTTTGAAGGCGATCCGGATGAGGGCCGGCGCGACGATCGCGAACGTCAGTCCGCCAATAAGTTGAAAGCGAATTCTGAACAGGAAGTGCCGGCTTCCGACAAGAGTTGATGTTGCGACATTCAACTTCTTCCCCCCTCGAAGCTGCCATGTCGGCGATTGCCATTGCAATAATGCGCTTGGCTTGGCCGTTCATTCGCAAAGCGGAATCGGGCCTCTCGCTACTGGCTGTTCGACTCAGTCGAAGATCAAGAGCTACGACACTGTAACGATACCAGCAAGTATCTATTTACACTGTAGCAATCGGCAGGATTTTTTATCAATCGCGTCGCTGAATGCGGTTCAAAAGCTATCGCTAATAAATTGGCTTACTGCCCGCCATCGAGAATGTCTGGACGCATGAAGGTAAATGGATGTTCGTATCTCTGGTGACTGGCTGGCTGCTTGGCCAAGACCTCCCAGTCACATCCGTCCGACCTGGATGAACCAGGTTCTTCCCCGGAATGTCTCAGTGGATCGCTAGTTCAGTTGCGCTTCAGCAGCGACCAGACGGCGGGCACCAGGCTTGCGGCCAGGGCAACCTTGATCAGATCACCGACGATGAACGGCACGACCCCGAACTGCCAGGATTTTTCCGGACCGATGAGCATCGCCAGCCAGGCAAAACCCATGGCCATCATGACGAACTCGGCAACCAGCATCGCGTTGAAAAGCTTGATCGGATGGCGATCCCAGCCGCGATCGGCGGCCCAGCCGGCAATCGCCGCCATGACCACGAAGCCGGCGAGATAGCCGCCGGTCGAGCCGAGCATGTAGGCAATGCCAATTCCCTTTTCCGGCGTGCTCTGGAAGACCGGGAAGCCCATCGCGCCCTCGGCCATATAGAGCAGCAGGGTGGCGACGCCGAGCCGCAGGCCGAAAGCGGCCCCGATCAGCAGGACGGCGAGCGTCTGCATCGAAATATCGACTGGCCCCA
Source organism: Mesorhizobium sp. B264B1B (assembly GCF_020165765.1). Lineage (NCBI taxonomy): Bacteria > Pseudomonadati > Pseudomonadota > Alphaproteobacteria > Hyphomicrobiales > Phyllobacteriaceae > Mesorhizobium > Mesorhizobium sp. B264B1B. The sequence continues at coordinate 225,411 of NZ_JAIUIS010000005.1, read as the reverse complement.
GAACCACCTTGGTCTTGGCCGACAGGGTCAGGAGCAATGTCCCGGCTATCGCCAGGAAGAACTGCGTTGCCAGCCGCGCCGCGCCATCTTGCGGCAGAGCCAGAGAAACAAGCGGGCGCATCGTCGTTGCAGTTGCCATGGTCTTCCCCATCCGAGTGCCGCCATCCGATGATCGCGGTCTTGCGTTTTCCTATATTGGCTTGCGTGCTATGCGGCAATCGGTTTTGCCATTCCCGCAACAGGCATCGACACCGTCATGGCCCTCGAATTCGATACCAGCTTCGATCCCTGCTACGGCGGGGGCGTCAGCGTCGCGCCCGACGTGCAGCGCGTCACGGCCCGAAATCCAAGTCCCTTCACCTTTCACGGCACCAACAGCTACATCGTCGGACGCGATACGCTGGCAGTGATCGATCCGGGGCCGGATGACGAAGCTCACCTTCGCACCTTGCTCGACGTCATCGCCGGCAGGCCGGTCAGCCACATCTTCGTCAGCCACACGCATCGCGACCATTCCCCGCTGGCGGCACGGCTGAAGCAGGAGACCGGAGCCCAGGTGATGGCGGAAGGGCCGCACCGGCCGGCAAGGCCATTGCATATTGGCGAGATCAACGCGCTCGATGCCAGCGCCGATACCGCTTTCGTTCCCGATCTCGCGCTGCCGGACGGCGCGCTGGTCGCCGGCGACGGCTGGGCAATCCGCACGGTCCTGACCCCCGGCCATACCGCCAACCACGCGGCATTCGCGCTGGAGGGCACCGGCATCCTGTTTTCGGCCGACCACGTCATGGCGTGGGCGACCTCCATCGTCGCGCCGCCGGACGGGGCGATGGCGGACTACATGGCCTCGCTGGACCGGCTGATCGAACGCGGCGACCGCCTGCTGCTGCCCGGCCACGGCGGGCCGGTGACGGCACCGCGTGGCTTCATGCGCGGGTTGAAGACCCATCGCAAAATGCGCGAACGGGCCATATTTGAGCGGATCCGCGCGGGCGACCGCACGATCGCAGACATGGTCAAGGCGATCTACAGGGATACCGACCCGCGGCTGCATGGCGCCGCCGGGTTGTCGGTGCTTGCCCATCTGGAGGATCTGGTGGCGCGCGGCCTGGTCGCGACAGACGCCGCGCCGGCCATAGACGGCATTTTTAGGCCAGCCCCTTAGGCCCGAGCATCTATTCGGCCGGAGCCGCGCCGACCTGGCCGGCGACTTCCTGGTCCAACTCCGCCAGAAAGTCGGTGATGCGCGCAGCGTTGTCGCCGAGGTCGTAGCGGCCGTAGCGGGAAGCCGACCGCATGTCGACGAGAACCGTATCCCCGTCGTCCGTGATGCGAATTGCCACGTCTGCGGGGAGGCCCAACACGAAGCTCCTGGCGACAGCGGTAATCGTCACGTCGCTTTGCCCGGCGAGTTCGGGATAGGGTCCGGTAAGATCCCAATTGCGGCGGTCGAGCACGGTTTCAACGGCAGTGACGACGGTCTCGAACGGCAGGTCGTAGCTGCGCGCGGTGACAAGCGGATAGCTGTCGGTCTGCAACCGCTGCTCGCCGGGCGTCGGCGGCGAGAGCACGTTCATGTCCTTCGTGCGACCGGTGACGTCGAGTGCCGGCGGTTCGTCGAAATCGGTCGAAATATCCCTGAGCGGCGGAAAGATTGTCGCCCAATAGGCGGCGATGCCATAGGGGGTCAGCACCAGCACTGCCAGCAAGACGCCGACCGTGATGTCGTGGCCGCCATAGTCGCCAAAATTCCACACCCTCGAGAAGGCAAATCCGGCGAACAGCAGCGCCAGCGCCGCCAACAGCGCGACGATAGCCAACACCCACAGGAACACCGGCGTTTCAACGAGGTTGAAATAATGGCCGACGAACACGGTCAGCAAAAGCACCGCCGAAAAAGCAGCGGTGCGCCGCGACCATCCGGCAGCCTTCGACGTTTGCCGTTCCGAAATGCTGACCATGTTTCTCTGCGTCATCCCAAGCCGAAGAAGACTTAGCGCATGGCCACCAAAATCGGAATCGATTTTCGAGGAGGATCGTGCGCCAGTTGGAAATGCTATCGTGCCCTGCCGGAAAGGTGCACGTCGCTGCACTGTCCTTTTACGACCGCATCAGGCCGAGACACGCAATATCGCGTCAATCCGTCGGCAAGCGGTAGTCCCTGAATTGCTGGCGCAAGGTGATCTTCTGGATCTTGCCGGTGGCGGTGTGCGGAATTTCGCCGACGAAGGCGACGTCGTCGGGCATCCACCATTTGGCCACCTTACCGTCGAGAAAACCAAGGATATCGGTTTTGGTCGGTTCCTTCCCCGGCTTGCGGACAACCACCAGCAAAGGCCGCTCGCCCCATTTCGAATGAGGGACGCCAATGGCGGCTGCCTCGGCGACATCGGGATGGCCGACGGCCAGATTCTCCAGGTCGATGGTCGAAATCCATTCGCCGCCGGACTTGATGACGTCCTTGGCGCGATCGGTGATCTGCATATAGCCGCCAGCGTCGATGTGGGCGACATCCCCGGTATCGAACCAGCCATCCTCGTCGAACTGCTCCGAGCCGGCGCCGCCGTAGTAGGCGCTGGCCACCGCGGGGCCGCGCACCTTCAGCCGCCCGAATGTCTTGCCGTCCCAAGGCAGCGCGTTGCCTTCGTCGTCCGTCACCTTCATCTCGACGCCGAAGGGCGGGTAACCCTGCTTGCCCTGGACATCGAGCCGGGCGTCACCCTTAAGGCCTGCATAGTCCGGCTTCAGCGTACACAGTGTGCCGAGCGGCGACATTTCGGTCATGCCCCAGGCGTGGACGACCTGGACATCGTAATTGTCCTGGAATTTCTTGGTGATGATGCGTGGGCATGACGAGCCGCCGATGACAACCTTGTTGAGGTAGGGCAGCTTCCTGCCGGTCTCCTCCAGATATTGCAGCAGCATCATCCACACGGTCGGCACGGCGGCACTGAAGGTTACTTTCTCGGTGTCGAGCAATTCATAGATGGAGGCGCCGTCCATCTTGCAGCCCGGCATGACAAGCTTGGCGCCGATCATCGGTGCGCTCTGGCCAAGGCCCCAGGCATTGGCGTGGAACATCGGAACCACCGGCAGGATCGTGTCGCGCGAAGACAGGCCCATCGCGTCGGGCATGGCGGCGATCATGGCGTGCAGGACATTCGAGCGGTGACTGTAGACGACGCCCTTTGGATCGCCAGTGGTTCCAGACGTATAGCACATGCCGGCGGCGGTGCCTTCGTCGAAGCTCTTCCAGGCGAAATCGCCATCGGCCTCGTCGAGCCATTCCTCGTAGGCGACGACGTTGGGCAGCATGGTCTGCGGCAGATGCGCCCTGTCGGCCAGCACGATCACCTGTTTCAGGGACTTGACCGCGCCGGCGATCTTCTCGAGCAAAGGGAGGAAAGTCAGGTCGACAAAGACCGCCTTGTCTTCGGCATGGTTCATGATCCAGACGATCTGCTCGGGAAACAGCCGCGGGTTGAGCGTGTGATAGATCGCGCCGATGCCCATGATGCCATACCAGGCCTCGATGTGGCGCGCCGTGTTCCAGGCCAGCGTCGCAATGCGGTCGCCCAGCCGATAGCCGTCACGCTCCAGGCGCTGGGAGACCTTCAGGGCGCGACGATGGATGCTGGCGTAGGTTGTGCGCACGATCGGACCTTCGATCGAGCGCGATACGATCTCTCGCGCGCCATGCTGCCGCTCTGCGTTGTCGATAAGCTTATGGCAAAGAAGCGGCCATTCCTGCATCAGCCCCAGCATTCGTTCCTCCCTTACGCTCCTCGCTTTTGTTGCCATTGTGAAGCGAACCGGTGGATTGTCCAGCCACCGCCGGTGGCGAACGAAATCCGAATGCCGGTCGCGCAGGCAAGCGATCGAGTCGTGTCTTTTCTTGGAGGTCCGAATGCCTGGCGCTCATCTCATAGGACCGGCGGCCTTGAAATCCATTATATCAGAGAAGTCTAAATTACTCGACCGAGAGGAGAATCCGCCACAATCCGGCCATCGTCGGCATTAAGTTTCGTTAATGGGCAAAGGGGTGCGATTGGCGACTGAAAGAGGTTCGCATGGACACGCAGCTCGACGATAAGGCACTGGAAAGCACGCTTGCCGAAAGCCTGGGCGATCTGGTGCCGGACACAAAGACTGTTTCCGAAGATGAATTTGTTGAAGTTGTCGGCGGTGCGCTCGAAGCGGTGGGCGGCACGCTGCTGTTCAAGATGTGCGTCCAGAACGAAGGGGAAGGCGAGCACGTCGCCGCGGCATCCGTGGGCGATGGCGGCAATCGTCAATTCCTGCTGCTCACCTTGCCGACCGGCGGCGGCCACTTGAAAGTCGAGACCGCATCCAGGAGCAGCAATCCCGTGGCCGGTATCGCGGCCGCCTATGCCGGCCTGATGGACGCGTTCAGAACCGCGGCCTGAGCCTCGCCGGACAAGGTCATCGCTAAAAATGCCGTCGGCAGCGCCCACGGCTGGAGATTGATTGCGGATTGCTGGCGACCGTCGGCCTTGCGCAAACCACCTCGTCGACACACTTAAAGCTGAGACGAGGAGAAACAGCATGGACAAGATCGCCAACCCGGCACCCGGCTTCCAGCGCAACCCCGATAAGGTCATCACCGTCGAACCGTATAAGGGCACCGTCACCGTGCGTGCAGGCGACACTGTTATCGCCTCATCGACGAACGCCAAGGTGCTGACGGAAGCGCCCTATCCGGCCGCCTTTTACATCCCGTTCGCAGACATCGATTTCAACAAGCTGAGCGGCACGCAATCCTCCACCCATTGTCCCTACAAGGGCGACGCAAGCTACTGGAGCGTGCTGCCTGCCGCCGAGGCAGGCAAGGATGCGATGTGGGCCTATGAGCAGCCTTTCGACGAAATGGCTGAAATCCGCAACCACGGCGCGTTCTACGCAAGCAAGGTCAGCATCGAAGCCAAGCCAGCTTGAACGGACGAACGAGGAGGCCGGACCTGCCGTCCTGCCGATCAGTCGGTGGTGCCGTTATTGCCGAAGCCTCCGGCATCATCGAGCCGCACGAAGGTCAGTCCCTTCTGCTTGAGCGCCAGCAGGCCCTGCACGACGCCCTCCCCGGCGGCATGGGTCGGCTGGTTGATATGGGCGATGATGACGTCGCCATCCTTGGCCGCTTCTATGCGCCTTGTGGTTTCCCTGGCGCCGAGCAGCGAACCGCCGTCGCCATTGATCGAGAAGCCGGCGATCTTGAAGCCCAGCTTGCGGATCATGGCGATCGCCGACGGACTATACTCCGCGGTCGCGCCACGAAACCATTTCGGCGCTGGCTCGCCAGTCCCGGCCAAGGCGACGGCGCCCGACTCGACCTCGGCCAGAACCGCTTCCGGACTGCCGGCGCTGCGTATGCCATAGATCTTCTGCGGCGTGTCGACGGCCGGGATGTGATGGCCGCCGTGGTTTTCCAGTTCGAACAGGTCGGGATGCGCCCGCATGATCTCGACGGCGGCGGCGTTCCGCTTCAGCCAGATGCCGGTGACGAAGATGGTCGCAGGTATCCTGTTTTCCACCAGCGCCGAGAGGATGCGGTTGTCGGTCCGTCCGCCGCAGGCATCGAGGGTCAAGGCAATGCGCCCGGTTCCACCTGCATCCGGCTTGATGTGCAGGATGGGTTCGACCAGCGATGCGGCATGGCCGCTGGACACGACGGCCAAAGACATGGCGACAATGCAGAGATTTTTTTGCAGCAGGCGCATCAAATCCAATTCCAATCGGGCGTTTCACGCAGGCATCCCAAGACCCGCATGAAGGCGAAAATCGGAGCTGGATAGCAGAAAAGCACCAGACGCGACAATCTGACCGTCTTGCGGCAGTTCCTCGTTCCGATCGGCGGCAGGCGCTCAGCCGCGGCCCGCCTTTGCCACCTGAACGGCCGCCTGCGCGGCCGCCAACCTGGCGATCGGCACGCGGTAGGGCGAACAGGACACATAGTCCAGTCCGACCTCCTCGCAGAAGCGGATGGAGGCCGGATCGCCGCCATGCTCACCACAAATGCCGAGCTTGATCCCTGGCCGCGCCGCCCTGCCCTTCTCGGCGGCCATGCGCACCAGTTCGCCGACGCCATGGATGTCCAGCGATACGAACGGATCCTGTTCGATGATGCCTTTCTGGCGATAGGTCTCCAGGAACGAGGCCGCGTCGTCGCGCGAGATGCCGAATGTCGTCTGGGTCAGGTCGTTGGTGCCGAAAGAGAAGAACTCGGCCGATTCAGCGATGACATGGGCGCGGATCGCCGCGCGGGGGAGCTCGATCATGGTTCCAGTCAGGTAGTCGATCTTGACGCCGCTTTCGTCCATGACGCTCTTGGCCACCGCATCGATGCGCGCCTTGACATAGTCGAGTTCCTTCACAAGCCCGACCAGCGGCACCATGATCTCGGGTACCACCAGCGCGCCGGCCTTGCGGCCAGCCTCGACGGCGGCTTCGAAAATGGCGCGCGCCTGCATCTCGGCGATCTCGGGATAGGACACAGCAAGCCGGCAGCCGCGATGGCCGAGCATCGGGTTGAATTCGTGCAGCGCCTCGGTGCGCTGCCTGAGCTTGTCCGGCGCAACATTCATCGCCGCCGCGACTTCGGCTATCTCGGCCTCGGTCTTGGGCAGGAATTCGTGCAACGGCGGATCGAGCAGGCGGATGGTCACCGGCAGACCGGCCATGATCTCGAACAGCTCCAGGAAATCCGCTCGCTGCATCGGCAGCAGCTTGGCAAGCGCGGCGCGCCGGTCCTTTTCGGTGTCGGCCAGGATCATCTCGCGCATGGCGATAATGCGGGCGCCATCGAAGAACATGTGTTCGGTGCGGCACAAGCCGATGCCTTCGGCACCGAAGGAGCGCGCCATGCGCGCATCGAGCGGGGTTTCGGCGTTGGTGCGCACTTTCATGCGCCGCACCGCATCCGCCCATTCCATGATGGCGGCGAAATCGCCGGAAAGCTCGGGCTGGAGCATCGCTACGGCGCCCTTGAGCACCTGCCCGTTGCCGCCGTCGATGGTGATGATGTCGCCCTTGCGGAAGGTCTGCCCCATCGACATCAGCGTAGCTGCCTTATAGTCGACGCGCAGCGAACCGGCGCCCGAAACGCACGGCTTGCCCATGCCGCGCGCCACGACGGCAGCATGGCTGGTCATGCCGCCGCGCGTGGTCAGGATGCCCTCCGCCGCATGCATGCCGTGGATGTCCTCGGGACTGGTCTCGACACGCACCAGGATAGCCTTGCGTCCTTGTGTCTTGAGATCCTCGGCGTCCGCGGAGGAAAAGACGATTTCGCCGGTGGCGGCGCCTGGAGACGCCGGCAGGCCGACACCGATGACGTCGCGTGCGGCCTTCGGATCGATGGTGGGGTGCAGGAGCTGGTCGAGCGAGGCGGGATCGATGCGGGCGACCGCTTCCTCTTTCGAGATCAAGCCGTCCCTGGCCATCTCGACGGCGATCCTGAGCGCCGCCTTGGCGGTGCGCTTGCCGGACCTCGTCTGCAACATCCACAATTTGCCGCGCTCGATGGTGAATTCGAGGTCCTGCATGTCGCGGTAGTGCTTTTCCAGCCTGTCCGAGATGGTGACGAAGGACTGGAAGGCGTCCGGCATCAGTTTCTGCAATGACGGCTTGTCGGAGCCGGCGGCGATGCGGGCCGCCTCGGTGATGTTCTGCGGCGTGCGGATGCCGGCGACGACGTCCTCACCCTGCGCATTCACCAGGAACTCGCCATAGAGCTGCTTTTCGCCGGTCGACGGATTGCGAGTGAAGGCGACCCCGGTGGCCGAAGTTTCACCCATGTTGCCGAACACCATGGCCTGGACATTGACCGCCGTGCCCCAGCTTTCGGGAATATCGTGCAGGCGCCTGTAAGTGATGGCGCGGTTGTTCATCCAACTCGAGAACACGGCACCGATCGCCCCCCAGAGCTGTTCGTGCGGATCCTGCGGGAACGGCCTGCCGAGCTCCTCTTCGACCTTGGCCTTGTAGAGCGCGATGACGCCTTGCCACTCGATAGCTGTCAGTTCCGTGTCGAGTTCATGGCCGAGGCTGGCCTTCTGATCCTCGAGGATCTCCTCGAACACCTCGTGGTCGAGCCCCATGACGACATCGGAATACATCTGGATGAAGCGCCGGTAGCTGTCATAGGCAAAGCGCGCATCGCCGGAATCGGCGGCCAGCGCCTCGACGGTTTCGTCGTTGAGGCCGAGATTGAGCACGGTGTCCATCATGCCAGGCATCGAGGCGCGGGCGCCGGAGCGCACCGACACAAGCAGCAGTTTCGACGGATCGCCGAAACGGCGGCCGGTGAGCCGGCCGATATGGTCCAGCGCCACGGCGACGTCCGCTTCAAGCCCTGCCGGATAGGCGCGGCCGTTGGCATAGTAGGCGTTGCAGACCTCCGACGTGATGGTGAAGCCCGGCGGCACCGGCAGGCCAAGGCTACACATCTCGGCCAGATTGGCACCCTTGCCGCCCAACAGATTCTTGTCGCCAGCCCGGCCTTCGGCCGCACCATCGCCAAAGGTGAAAACCCACTTGGTCATGCTTTGCTCTCCGGTTGCAGGAGATTGGAAAGATTGACGAAACAGAAAGCCCCGCCATATCCCGACTTTGGACGGATATGATGCTGCAATGCGAAAGGCAAGGCGTCGGCAAAGCCGTTTGGCCGCTACAATCGATTAAGCAAAAGCTGCGGCAAAAGGACTTGCCAGTGCAACGGTCCAAGACTAGAACATACAGGGAACGAAGAGGTGCATCATGAAGCTCACCGGAAAACTCGACTATCTGGAACTGCCGGCAACCGGCGCGACGCTGGACAGTGTGAAAGCCTTCTACAGCGCCGCCTTTGCCTGGTCGTTCACCGACTATGGCCCGACCTATTCGGCCTTTAGCGAGGGACTGGACGGCGGTTTCCAGGCCGACAGCGGCGACGCCACCGCCAAGCCGTTGCCGGTGCTCTATTCCCAGGATCTGGAAGAGACGCTGGCCGCCGTCGAGAATGCCGGCGGCACGATCATCAAACCGATCTTTTCGTTTCCGGGCGGCAGGCGGTTCCACTTTGCCGACCCGGCTGGAAACGAGATGGCGGTGTGGGGAGAATAGGCGGCACGACCGGCGCATGAGACGACCGTCGCCAACGGAGTCGTGGATCAGCAGGAAAGTCGCAATCTCCAGGCATTGAGCTTTCCACCGGCACAGCCTATAAGGCCGCGCGCAGTCGACGCATGTCAGCTGCTGGGGCGTCGCCAAGTGGTAAGGCATCGGTTTTTGGTACCGACATTCCCAGGTTCGAATCCTGGCGCCCCAGCCAAGCGCGCAAGGTCCGTTCCGGAGACATAGGTTACGGTTTATACCGGAGACATGTTGTTGGAGCAGAATGAGAATCTATTCCGTCGCCGAGCGGATTGCCTTTGTCGTCACGCTCCTGGCCGTCCTCGTTCTCGCGCTGCTGCCGGCACATCGCCTCAAGCAATTCGGAATCGATATCGGCTTCCATTATGACAAGCTCAATCACGCCAGCGCATTCGCCGTGCTGGCTTTCCTGGGCAGCCTCGGCTGGCCGCGGCACAAGCCGGCGCTGATCGTCTTCCTCGCCTTTGTCGGCGCTGCCATAGAAATTCTCCAGGGCACCACGGCGATAGGCCGCGATTTCGACGTGCTCGACTGGGTTGCCGATTGCATTGGCATTGCATGCGGTCTGCTGGCCGCGATCTGGGCGACCTGGATCGTGCAACGCGCAAGGTGAGAAGAAGCCGAACCGACTGCCTTACCGCGAAAGACAACGCTCAAAATCAGGCTTCAGCACGGCACGTTGAGGTGAAGTCAGCTTGCCTCGCGCATGGCTTCGGCTGCCTGCAGATCGACCGAAACGAGCTGGCTGACGCCCTGCTCGGCCATGGTCACCCCGAACAGCCGGTCCATGCGCGCCATGGTGATCGGATTGTGGGTGATGATGACGAAGCGCGTCTCGGTGGTCTTGGCCATCTCGTCCATCAGATTGCAGAAGCGTTCGACATTGTGGTCGTCGAGCGGCGCATCGACCTCGTCGAGCACGCAGATCGGCGCCGGGTTGGTGAGGAACACGGCGAAGATCAGCGACATCGCCGTAAGCGCCTGTTCGCCGCCGGACAGCAGCGTCATGGTCTGCGGCTTCTTGCCGGGCGGACGGGCAAGGATTTCAAGCCCCGCCTCAAGCGGATCCTCGGATTCGATCAGCTGCAATTCCGCCGTGCCGCCGCCGAAGAGATGCGAAAACAGCCGCTGGAAATGGCCGTTGACCACGTCGAAGGCCGCGAGAAGCCGCTCGCGGCCCTCGCGGTTGAGGCTCTGGATCGCTTGCCGGAGCTTGCGGATCGCCTCGATGATGTCCTCGCGCTCCGAGACGATGGTCTCCAGCCGGTCCGAAAGCTCCTTCTGCTCTTCCTCGGCGCGCAGGTTAACGGCGCCGAGCCGCTCGCGCTCGATCTTCAGCCTGTCGAGCTGGCGCTCGATCTCGGCCATTTCGGGCATCGGATCGTCCGCTTCCAGCCCGGTATGGCGGATGACCAGATGTGGCGGCGTGTTCAGCGTCTCCTGGATGCGCGCCTCGACCTCCAGCCGGCGCTCGTCGGCCGCGGTCAAGCGCTCCTCGGCGCGGGCACGGGTCTCGCGCGCCTCGGCCAGCGACTGGATGGCGCCGGTGGCCGCCTTGTCCAGTTCGGCCTGCCTGTTCTCCGCTTCCTGCAGACGGTCGGCTGCCGCCTTGCGCAAGGTCTCGGCTTCGGTGAGCTGCGACAGCAAGGCGCGCCGCTTGGCATCGATCTCGTCGGGTGCGTCGGCCAATCTCTCGCGTTCGGCCTCGGCCTCTGCCTTGCGTTCGCCCAGCGAGGCGATCTGCGTCGAAGCGTTCTCGGCGCGCTCCAGCCAGTTGCTGCGCTCGGCGCCGATCGCATCGAGCCGGCGCGACCGCGCCTCGGCCTCCCGCCGCAACCCTTCATGGACGGCACGCGCATCGGCGAGCGTGGCGCGGTCGCGGGCGACATTGGCCGAGGATTGCTCGAGCTGTATCTGCAGGTCGCCGAGATCGGGCGCGTCCTGCAGCAGCATTTCCGCCTCGGCAAAGGCGGCCGAAGTTTCTTCATGACTGTCGACAATACGGGCGCGGGCCTCGTCCAGGGCGGCGCGCCGGCTCGCCAACTCGCCGCCGGCCTTTTCGGCTTCGGCCAGCGCGTTGCGGGCGGCGTCCAGCCCGTGCTGGGCGTCGCGTCCGGCCTGACGCGCGGCGCGCTCGGCCTCGCTGGCCTCGCGAAGCGACTGTTCGGCCTGTGCGAGCACCGCCTCGGCCTCGCGCAGCATAAGCGTCGCCTGCACCGCTTCGGCATCGAGCTCGGCCAGCCGGTTCTTTTGCGCCAGGCGTTGCGCGGCCGCGGTCGGCGCGTCGGCGCTGGCGGTCAGCCCGTCCCACCGCCACAGCGCGCCCTCAGGGCTGACCAGCCTCTGGCCGGGCGCGAGCAGCCCTTGCAGGCGGCGGCCGTCGGCGGCTTCGACAATGCCGATCTGCGCCAGCCGGCGGGCAAGCTGCGCCGGGGCACGTACCACGCTGGCCAGGCTCTTGATGCCTTCGGGAAGCGTGGCGTCATCGGCCTGGATCGCGCTCTCGCCCCAATGCACCGGGGCGCTGCGGTCGAGCGGCACGTCAAGGTCCTCGCCGAGGGCGGCGCCCAAGGCCGTCTCATAGCCGCGCTCGACGCTGATCTGTTCCAGCACGGACGGGAAGAGATCGCCGCTGGCTGCGTTCAGGATCTTGGCCAGCGTGCGGGCTTCGGTTTCGATGCGCGCCAGTTCGGCCCTGGCGTCCTGTAATGGCGGGCGGGCGGCATTTTCGGCGGCGCGCGCCTCGGCGACCGCCTGTTCGGCGGCAATCGCGCCGGCCTCGCTCTCTTCGAGCCGCGCCAGCGCGTCCTCGACCAGAAGTCGCTTCTCGGCCGGGTCGGGCAGGCCCGCGACTTTGGAGAGTATTTCCGACAATTCGCGGTCGACATCGGCGAGTTGGCGGGCGAAACGGTCCCGACGCTCGGCGGTCTCGCGCAGCGTCCGCTCGACCTGATTGCGCGAAGCGGCGGCCTCGGCCCGCTCGGCGGTAAGTGCTGCAAGCCTGGCTTCGCTCTGCGAGAGCGTCGCGGCTGCCTGTTCGAAGGCGGCGCGGGTGGTTGCTTCACGCTCGGCCGCGCCGGCATTTTCGGAGTTGAGCGCTGCTTCCTCGGCGCGCAGGCGTTCGAGGATATCCGCATTGTCGCGCACCATGCGCTCCTCGCGGGCGATGTCACCGTCGAGCTGCTGGAGCCGGCGCTCGAGTTCCGCCTGACGGGCGCGGATGCGGCCGGCTTCTTCCTCGATCTGCGATCTGGCGATCGACAGGCGCTGGAACGCCGCGGCCGCCGCAGCTTCGGCGTCACGCAAATCGGGCAGCCGATGCGCGCCGATACCTTGCTCCCTGGCGGCCGCCATCTGGGCGGCGGCGCGGTCGCCAACCAGGGCGGTGGCGACGGCCAGCGCCGAACGTGCCTCGCCTTCCTGGGCCTTGGCCAGCGTCCAGCGCAGATGGAGCAGCGTCGCCTCGGCCTTGCGGATGTCGGCCGACAGGTTCTTGAAGCGGGAGGCCTGGCGTGCCTGGCGCTTCAGGCTTTCGATCTGGCTTTCCAGCTCGCCAACGACGTCGTCCAGGCGCTCGAGGTTCTGCTCGGCGGCCTTGAGCCTGAGTTCGGCCTCGTGGCGGCGCGTATGCAGGCCGGAAATGCCGGCCGCTTCTTCAAGCAGGGCGCGGCGCGCCTGGGGTTTGGCCTGGATCAGCTCGCCGATGCGGCCCTGGCCAACCATCGAGGGCGAACGCGCGCCGGTCGACTGGTCGGCGAACAGAAGCTGCACGTCCTTGGCGCGCGCTTCCTTGCCGTTGATACGGTAGAGCGAGCCCGCCTCACGCTCGATGCGGCGCGACACCTGCAATTCGTCGGCGTCGTTGAAGGCTGCCGGCGCCGAGCGATCGCTGTTGTCGAGGAACAACGTGACCTCGGCGGTATTGCGTGCCGGGCGCGTGCCCGAGCCGGAAAAGATCACGTCGTCCATGCCGGACGCGCGCATGTTCTTGTAGGAGCTTTCGCCCATCACCCAGCGCAGCGCCTCGACAAGGTTAGACTTGCCGCAGCCGTTCGGCCCGACAATGCCCGTCAGGCCGCGTTCGATCACGAACTCGCCTGGTTCGACGAAGGATTTGAAACCGAGGAGGCGAAGGCGCGAAAACTTCATTCACGCCGCCCTGAAAGCGACTTTTGCGAAAACGCGCCGCGGGTTTGCGGCGGCGCGCAGCACGGCCAAAGGCCACGCATGCCGAAGCGCTGCCGCTTCGGCATCGCCAGGACGTCAGAGCTGAGGGTCGATGATGGCCGACATTTCCTCAATCGACATCGCCCCTTTGTAGGTCTTTCCGTTGATGAAGAAGGTCGGCGTCGAGTCGACCTTGAATTCGTCGGCGCCGCGTTTCTGGACCGCCCTCACATCGTCCAGAAGTTTCTGGTCCGTCAAGCACGCTTCGAAGGACTCCTGTGTAAAACCGGCGAGCTTGGAGATTTGCAGCAGCGCATCCTTGGTGTTGGACACGCCCACCCAGTTCGCCTGCTGCTTGAACAGGACATCCACCATCGGGAAGTAGTTGTCCTTGGCGCAGCGCGCCAGCATGAAACCGGCCTCGGCGCTCGGATCGAACGGGAATTCGCGCAAAATGTAGCGCGCCTTGCCGGTATCGATGTATTTCTTCTTCAATTCCGGGAAGGTGGTTTCGGCAAAATGCGCGCAATGCGGGCAGGTCATCGAGGCGTATTCGACGATCGTGACCTTCGCGTCGTCCTTGCCGAGTTGCTTGTCGGGCAGTGCGCCGGGCTTCAGCAATTCGGCCATGTCGACCGTGCCCTGAGCCTCCGGCGCCTTGACGGCGGCTGGCGTGGCCGATGTCGCGGGCGCGGCGGGAGCGGCAGGCTTCACATCGGCCGCCTTGGCTTCCTCACCAGAGTCGCTGCATGCCGCAAGCACGGCCACCGCCGGAATGGCGGCCAGCGAAGACAGCAGGTTTCTGCGGGACAAGCTTTTGCCGAACGGAGGACGGTTCATACGAATCACCTGACAAGGGTTGGATTTTGCAACGCAAAGGCACGAAAAGGCGAGAGTTGGCGCGAATTAAGGCATCGCCGTCCCCAATCCAATCGTGAAACTTGAAGTTTATAATCACGAAAGCGAGAGATTGGCGACAGTGCTATGACTTTCTTTGTCCCAGAATAGTGGCGCCGAGCCGCTCAAGCGAGGCACGCAGGCCATCGTCTTCTATCTTGCCGACGATGTGCGACAGTCTTGATTTTTCCGCCTCGTTGAGAGGCCTGACGGGCGGTTTCGGCCGCGCTTTTTCACGTAGAACCGGCTTCTGCACTATCCTGATGCGGCCGATGGCCGTGAAGCCGAGAAAAGCGTTGACGCGATTGACGATCTCGCCGGCCTCATGCTGCAGATGGAGCGCCGCCATGCCCTCGCAGGCGATCACCAGCACCGCCGGCTCGAAAGGGTCGTCTTCGTGCAGCCGCCGAGGCCACTGTATCTTTTCAGGGCGCGAATGGCCGGCCAGGCGCGAACCGGCAATCTCTTCCCACGACTGGACCAGGCTGACCGAAATGCCCGCCCGCTTGCGCAGCACCGGGTCGAGGATCGCGGTCGCGAGATCGCTCACCGGAACGGGATTGCCGAAGGGCCTTTTCCCTGCCATGTGCGTTCTCCAGCCACCCACCTCCACTCTTCCCGGCCGAGGCCGACACGAGATCAATGGCACCGCACGAGCAGACCCGCAAGACCATATCAGGCGACAGCAGCAAAGCTGCGTCTAGCGACAGCAGCAAAGCTGCGTCTAGCGACAGCAGCAAAGCTGCGTCTAGCGACAGCAGCAAAGCTGCGTCCAGTGACAGCAGCAGAGCTGCGTCCGGGGACAGCAGCAAAGCTGGCGATACCGCATCCCGCCTGCTCGCATGGTACGACGTGCATCATCGCGAGTTGCCGTGGCGCGTGACGCCGCGCGACCATGCCCGTGGCGTGCGGCCCGATCCTTACCGGATCTGGCTGTCGGAGGTCATGCTGCAGCAGACCACGGTTGAAGCCGTGAAGGCCTATTTTCGCGCCTTTGTCGAGAAATGGCCTGATATCGCGGCGCTGGCGGCGGCGCCCGTCGAGGACGTGATGAAAGCCTGGGCAGGGCTCGGCTACTATTCCCGTGCCCGCAACCTCAAGGCCTGCGCCGATCTGGTGGCCGGGCGCGGCGGCCGGTTTCCGGATACGGAAACCGGCTTGAAGGAATTGCCCGGCGTCGGCACCTATACTTCGGCGGCGATCGCGGCGATCGCTTTCGATCGGCCGGCTGCCGTCGTCGACGGCAATGTCGAGCGTGTCGTCACCCGCCTGTTCTCCATTGCCACGCCGCTCAGCGAAGCCAAGGCCGGCATCCGCGCCCGGGTCGAGCGCATGGTTCCCGCGACGAGGCCCGGCGATTTCGCCCAGGCGATGATGGACCTCGGCGCCACGATCTGCACCCCGCGCCGGCCGCGCTGCATACTTTGCCCGCTGCGGGAAGACTGCAGCGCAGTCGTTTCAGGCGATCCCGAACATTACCCGGTGCGTCTGCCCAAGGCCGACAAACCGCTACGGCGCGGCGCAGCCTTCGTCGCCGTGCGAAGCGACGGTGCCATTCTTCTGCGCAAACGCGCCGACAAAGGGCTGCTCGGCGGCATGACAGAGGTGCCGACGACCGGCTGGACGGCGCGGCTGGACGGCGCGACGACAGCGGCGGCCGCACCCTTTCCCGGCGACTGGCGACAAGCCGGCCGGATCGCGCATGTCTTCACCCATTTTGCGCTCGAGCTCGAAATCTTCCTCGCCCGAAGCACCGGCGAGACGCCCGCCGGGCATTTCTGGTCGCTGCCATCGGACATTTCGGGTGAAGCGCTGCCCACTGTCATGAAAAAGGCAATCGAGGCTGCGATACCCGGCGCGACGAAAAAGCCGTCACCGAACAGTGCAAAGAGGTCCCATGACTGAAATCCGCCACATCGTGTTCGACATCGGCAAAGTGCTGATCCACTACGACCCGAACATCCCGTTCAGCCGGCTTATTCCCGATGCAGAGGAAAGAAAGTGGTTCTTCGACAATGTCTGCACGCATGACTGGAACATCGAGCAGGACCGCGGCCGGACATGGGAAGAGGCGGAAACGCTGCTGATCGCGGACCACCCGGATCACGCGGATAACATCCGCAATTTTCGCCGCCACTGGCACGACATGGTGCCGCATGCCTATGACGACAGCGTCGCCATCATGGTCGGCCTGATCGACAGCGGCCACGATGTCACCATGCTGACCAACTTCGCCGCCGATACGCTGGCCGAAGCGCGCAAACGCTTCGATTTTCTCAATCGTCCGCGCGGTGTCACCATTTCGGGTGAGATCGGCAAGATCAAGCCGGATCGCGACATCTACGACCATCACGTCGCCGCGTTCGAGCTCGAACCGTCCGCGACGCTGTTCATCGACGACAGCCAGAAGAATGTCGACGGCGCCAAAGCGGCCGGCTGGCAAGCAGTGCTGTTCACCGATGCCAAGACACTTCAAGCAGACCTTGAGCGGCTCGGAATCAAGGCGTGATTTGAATCGCTTCCAGTACTTCGTTGAGACTTTGAACCAACGCCAAAGCCGCGGCAATCGGCAGGGTCAGCCCCCTGCCCTTTCCATGCCGAGACGCGCGATGCGACGCAGTTCGTCGATCGGGGTCAGGCCGCCGCTGCGTTCATAGTGCCAGAAGGTCCAGCCGTTGCAGGCATCCAGGCCCTGAACTTCGGCGCCGATTTTGTGGATCGATCCGGCACTGTCGCCGATCGCCACCGTGCCATCGGCGCGAACCTTGGCCGCCCAGCGCTTCTTGGCGTCGTAGAGCGTAGCACCGGGCGTCACCAGCCCGGTGTCGATCAGGCTGACGAAGGCGACGCGAGGCTCGGCGCGCTTGCCAGTGAGCACGGTCAGGTCCGCGCCGTCGAGCGGCCGCACCGCGTCGATGCGTTCATTGGCGGCGTCGATATAGGCCTGCTCGCGCTCTATGCCGACAAAATGCCTGCCAAGGCGCTTGGCCACCGCGCCTGTCGTGCCGGAGCCGAAGAAGGGATCGAGCACGACGTCGCCCGGCTTGGTCGAGGCCATCATGATGCGGGCGAGCAGCGCCTCCGGCTTCTGCGTCGGGTGCAGTTTATCGCCATTGTCGTTCTTCAGCCGCTCGCCACCGGTGCAGATCGGGAACAGCCAGTCGGAACGCATCTGTATGTCGTCGTTCGACGCCTTCAACGCTTCGTAGTTGAAGGTATAGCCCTTGCCCTTCTGGTCGCGGGAGGCCCAGATCATCGTCTCATGCGCGTTCTGGAAGCGGCGACCGCGAAAATTCGGCATCGGATTGGTCTTGCGCCAGACGACGTCGTTGAGGATCCAGAAGCCGAGATCCTGCATCTTGGCGCCGACCCGGAAGATGTTGTGATAGGAGCCGATGACCCAGATGGTGCCGTTGGGCTTCAACACCCGGCGCGCGGCCAGCAGCCAGGCGCGCGTGAAGGCATCGTAGGCCTCGAAGCTCTCGAACCGGTCCCAGTCGTCGTCCACCGCATCGACCTTGGATTGGTCGGGCCGGTGCAGGTCGCCGTCGAGCTGCAGATTGTAGGGTGGATCGGCGAAGATGACGTCGATGCATTTTTCGGGCAGCCGGTCGAGCGCCGCGACGCAGTCGCCCTTCAGGATCGTGTCCAGCCATTCGGATTGCTGGGGAGCATGGGAAAGCTCGTCGACAAGACGCACGGCTGACATTTTTACACCCAAGGCACGCGTTACTGTTTACTCCCGGTTATGGTTACCGATCAGCGTAAATATTCGGTGAAGGGCAGCGATCGGACGCCGCCGGTTTGCGCCGACGTGCCCGTTGGTGTATGCCGCGCCGCCTGAAGCCTGCCCGTTCTCATTGCCCGGATCACCATGCCCCAGCCAGACCTTGTCATCTTCGATTGCGACGGCGTGCTCGTCGATTCCGAAATCATCGCCGCGCGCGTCGAGGCCGAGCTCCTGACCTTGTCCGGATACGAAATCTCGGCCGAGGAGATTGCCGAGACTTATGCGGGGCTGACGTTCAAGGACATTCTGATGCGGGTTGAGGAGAAGTCCAACATCCCGTTCCAGGTTTCGCTGATCGATCGCGCCGAAGAGCTGGTCGACCGGAAACTGCGCAGCGACGTTCGTGCCATCGAGGGCGTGCGCGAAGCGGTCGCCTCGGTGACGGCGCAACGTTGCATCTGCTCCAACTCACGCTCGGAGCGGATAGAATTCATGCTGGAGAAGGTGCATCTGCTGCCATTCTTTGCCGGGCGCATCTTCTCCGCGATGGAGACGCCGACCGGAAAAACCAAACCGGCTCCGGACGTGTTCCTGTTCGCCGCCGAAAAGCTCGGCGCCCATCCGGCAAACACTTTCGTCATCGAGGATTCCGTGCACGGCGTGACCGGCGCAAGGTCGGCAGGAATGCGTGTCATCGGGTTCACGGGCGCCGCCCATAGCTATCCCGGCCATGCCGATGCGCTGACGGAGGCGGGCGCCGAGACGGTGATCCGCCGCTGGGCGGATCTGAGCGGCACGCTGGCCGCCCTATCAGAATGGTCGGCGGACGTGTGAGCGTCCGCTAGGCCCCGACGAGCACCCCTGCGGATTTAGTTGGTCGCGGCGGCTTTCTTCCTGTTTTTCTTCGATTTGTCGGTCGCGGCCTTCGGCGCATTTTCATCATAGCCGGCATAGGCCTGATAATCCTGCGCCGTCGGCGCCGGCACCACGATGTTGGAATCGGTGAAGACGAACTGCGTGGCGACCGAGGGATCGGTAACCTGGACCTGATATTGGTGGATCTGCGAATAAAGCACCTCAGTGCCATGCATTACCGCAGTGCGGATCGGCATGGTGATGGTGCCGGGCGTGAATTTCGGTCCCGGCACGATCTTGCCGGCGACAGCGATCTTCATCGTCAGCTGTCCGTCGGCGCGGCTGCAATCGCGGGTCACGTCGCTGATCGAGGCCTGATAAATGACCCTCGCCGAATCGTCCGGCGGAGCAGCAGCGGCAGCATCGGCCGCGGCATCCTGCGCGGCGTCGCCGGTCTTCTTGAGCTTGGGCCTGGGCTTCCGGGCTTCGTTGGCGTAGGTGTTGAAGAATGCCGTGCCGTCGCGAAGCATCACCCTCGGGCAATAGGCATTCAACTGGCTGGCCAGAATCTTGGGGTCCTGCGGCGGCGGTGGCGCGGTCGGGTCCTTCTTGCCAAAACCCAGGTTCAGCATACCGTTGTCGCCTGATTGGCAGCCGGCGGCGGCAAGCATAAAGCCGGTGAGCGCAAGACCCGCGAAAAAGCGACCGCTGAATGTATGAAACGCCATGAAACTGCACTTCCCTCTCGCAAAGCTGGTGACGTATATCAACCGCGCGGCAAAAATGCGACTGAGCCAGCGTAGAAATTAACCACCTTGCGTGGGTCGAAAAGCCAAGCAGCAACGGAATTGTGACGATGCAATATGTGAGTACCCGCGGCGAGGCGCCCGCGCTTGGGTTTTGCGATGCCGTCCTGACAGGCCTGGCACGCGACGGCGGGCTCTATGTGCCGCGCCAGTGGCCGCAATTCTCGATGGCCGAGATCCGCGCCATGCGCGGCCTGGCCTATCCCGAGCTGGCCATCCGGGTGCTGTCGCCGTTCCTTGGCGACGAAATCCCGGCTCCCGTGTTCGAGCGTCTGGTGCGGGAGGCCTATGCCACCTTCCGCCACGAGGCTGTCTGCCCGCTGGTCCAGACCGGCCCCAACGCTTTTATCCTCGAACTCTTCCATGGACCTACGCTCGCCTTCAAGGACGTCGCGATGCAGTTGCTCGCCCGGCTGATGGACCATGTGCTCGCCGAACGCAACCAGCATGCCACCATCGTCGGAGCCACATCGGGCGACACCGGCGGAGCAGCGATAGACGCCTTCGCCGGGCGCAGCCGCACCGACATCTTCATTCTCTTCCCGCATGGCCGCGTGTCGCCGGTGCAGCAACGGCAGATGACGACATCGAAGGCTGAGAACGTGCATGCCCTGGCGATCGAAGGCAATTTCGACGATTGCCAGGGCATGCTCAAGGACATGTTCAACGATCACGGCTTTCGCGACCGTGTCTCGCTGTCGGGGGTGAATTCAATCAACTGGGCCCGCATCATGGCCCAGATCGTCTATTATTTCTCCTCGGCCCTGTCGCTCGGCGCGCCCGATCGCCCCGTCTCCTTCACCGCGCCCACAGGGAATTTCGGCGATATCTTTGCCGGCTACGCCGCCAAAAAAATGGGCCTGCCGATCGATCGGCTGGTCATCGCCACCAACGACAACGACATACTGGCACGCACTTTCGCGACCGGCGAATACCGCACCAAGGGCGTGTTCGCGACCACCTCGCCTTCCATGGACATTCAGGTGTCGTCGAATTTCGAGCGCCTGCTGTTCGAGGCGTCGGGCCGCGACCCGGCGACCGTGCGGCGCTACATGGCCGGGCTCAAACAATCCGGCGCCTTCACCATAGAAGCCACGGAAATCGCGGGGATGCGAGCCGAATTCGATGCCGGCCGCGCAGATATGGACGAGGTCGCCGCGACGATCCGCTCGACGCTCGCGGCCAGCAACTACCTGCTTGATCCGCATACCGCGGCAGCCGTGCATGTCGCGGCCGGCAAGGCTTCGAATGCCGTGCCGATGGTGGTGCTGGGCACCGCGCACCCAGCAAAATTCCCGGCCGCCGTCGGGGCCGCCAGCGGCGTGTTACCCGCGCTGCCCGCATGGCTAGGTGGGTTGATGACATCGGAGGAAAAATACACGGTACTTCCATCCGACCTGAAAATGGTGGAAGATTACGTCAGCCGCCGTGCGCGAGCGGCGCGTTAAGGAGTACGAACCATATGGGTGTTGAGGTAAGCCGTCTGTCGAACGGCCTGACAGTCGCCACCGAAACCCTTCCAAGCATCGAATCGGTTGCCCTGGGTGCCTGGGTCAAGTCGGGTGCCCGCAATGAACGTGACGAAGAGCATGGCATGGCCCATCTGCTCGAGCACATGGCGTTCAAGGGCACAAAGCGGCGAACAGCCTTCGAGATCGCCTCGGAAATCGAGGACGTCGGCGGCGAGATCAACGCCGCCACCAGCGTCGAGACCACATCCTACTATGCCAGGGTGCTCTCCGACGACGTGCCGCTGGCCGTCGACATTCTTGCCGACATCCTGCAGGAATCGGAATTCGATCCGCAGGAGCTCGAACGCGAGCAGCACGTGATCCTGCAGGAAATCGGCGCCGCGCACGACACGCCCGATGACATCGTGTTCGACCGGTTCACCGAGACCGCCTTTCGCCACCAGACCATCGGCCGCTCGATTCTGGGCACGCCGGAAACCGTCAAATCCTTTACATCGAAGCAATTGCACGATTTCATCGAGCGCCAATACGGCGCCGAGCGCATGGTGATCGTGGCTGCCGGCGACATCAAGCACGACAATTTCGTGCGCGAAGTGGAAAAGCAGCTCGGCGGCTTCCGCACCAAGGCCGACAACACCATCCCGCAATATGCGCAATATGTTGGCGGCGATTTCCGCGAGGACCGCGACCTGATGGACGCGCAGATCGTGCTGGGCTTCGAAGGCCGCGCCTACCATGTGCGCGATTTCTACGCCTCGCAGGTGCTGTCGATGATCCTCGGCGGCGGCATGTCGTCCAGGCTGTTCCAGGAAGTCCGCGAAAAGCGTGGCCTGTGCTATTCGGTCTATGCCTTCCACTGGGGCTTTTCCGATACCGGCATATTCGGCGTCCATGCCGCGACCGGGCAGAGCGACATCGCCGAACTGGTGCCCGTCATCATCGAGGAATTGCAGAAGGCCGGCGAGAACATCCTGCAGGAAGAGCTCGACCGGGCGCGCGCGCAATACCGCGCAGGTCTGATCATGTCGGCGGAAAGCCCGGCCAGCCGCGCCTCGCAGATCGCGCGACAGCTGCTCTTGTTCGGCCGGCCGATCGCCAAGGAGGAACTGATGGAGCGGCTGTCGGCGCTGACGGTCGATCGTTTGACCGACCTGTCGTCACGGCTGTTCTCGACCAAACCGACGCTTACCGCTGTAGGGCCTGTGGGTACGCTGGCGCCATACGAAGCGATCCTCGATTCGCTTCCGGGCACGCCCACCACGGCCCGCAAGCTCGCCGTCTAAGCCCGCACAAGCGCCGTGTTCGCGCTCCCTTTCTTTCGCCGCGACCTGCCGGCACTGAAGGGCGACCGCGTGACGCTGCGCGTGCCGTTCACCAACGACTACCGGGAGTGGTCGACTGTGCGCGGCGAGAGCCGGGCATTCCTCGAACCATGGGAGCCGCGCTGGGCGCCGGACGAGCTTGACCGGGCGGCATGGCGACTGCGCATCAGCCGCTACCGCGAGGACTATGCGCAGGGAACCGCGATCGCCTTCTTCATATTCGAGAAGTCGAGCGGCAGGTTGGCTGGCGGAATTACGCTCGGCAACATACGCCACGGGGTCTCGCAGAGCGGGCATGTCGGCTACTGGATCGGCGAGCGCTTCGGCGGCCGTGGCCTGATGACCGACGCCGTCAAGGTCGTGACCCGCTTCGCCTTCGATACGCTGAGGTTGCACCGGATCGAAGCGGCCTGTATTCCCGACAATATCAGGTCGATCCGTGTGCTTGAAAAAGCCGGATTCCGGCGCGAAGGACTTCTGCGATCCTACCTCAGGATCAATGGCATCTGGCAGGACCACTACCTCTACGCCCGGATCGCGGACGATCCGCCAGGCGCTGGAACGAAGGACTGATTTTTGACGAAATTCCTGCGCAACGGGCCGCTGTTCGCCTTTGTCCTCGCGACGATCCTGACGCTGTGCGCGGCGTCCTCGGCCTTTGCCGTCGAACCGATCAAGATCGCTCGCGACGATGTCGCGCTTGATCTGTCCGGCGCTGTGGAGATCTACCGGAACCAGGGCGAAAACTTCCAGGTTTCAACAGCGCCCGGACCCGACGGCATCGTGCGACGCATCGAGGTCGAGGCCAATGACGCCCGTTCCACCGGCGACTGGGCCGTGTTCGCGCTTGCCAACACCACCGACCAGCAGCTCGACCGGCTGATCGTGGCGCCGCATTTCCGACTGGTCAATTCCGGCATCTTCTGGCCGGATCTCGGCTCGACCCGTATCGCCGCCATCACGCCCAGCGAAGGCTTTGCGCTCGACCGCCAGAGCAGCCCGGACGCCGACGTCTTCCGGGTGACGCTGAACCCGGGGACGGTGATCACCTTCATCGCCGAACTCGCCTCGCCCAAGCTGCCGCAGGTCTATCTCTGGGACCCGGAATCCTACAAGGACTCAGTCAATTCCTACACGCTGTTCCGCGGCATCGTCATCGGCATCGCCGGGCTTCTCGCGCTGTTCCTGACCATCCTGTTCGTGGTCAAGGGAACCTCCATGTTCCCTGCGACCGCAGCACTCGCCTGGGCCGTGCTTGCCTATATCTGCGTCGATTTCGGCTTCCTCAACAAGATCATCGAGATATCGCCCGGCAACGAGCAGATGTGGCGGGCGGGAACGGAGGTGGCCCTGGCGGCGACCTTCGTGGTGTTCCTGTTCGCCTATCTCAACCTCAACCGCTGGCACGGCCATTTCAGTTATGGGGCGCTGGTCTGGATCCTTGGCCTGCTTTTGATCGCCGGCGTCGCCATCGTCGACCCGGCGGTTGCCGCGGGCATCGCCAGGCTGTCCTTTGCCGCCACCGCGCTGACCGGGCTCGGCCTGATCATCTTCCTCGGCATACGCGGCTATGACCGTGCCATCATGCTGGTGCCCAGTTGGGTGATGGTGCTGTTGTGGCTATGCGGATCGTGGATGGCGATAACCGGCATGCTCGACAACGACATCGCCCAGCCGGCGCTTGGCGGCGGTCTGATCCTCATCATCCTGCTGATCGGCTTCACCGTCATGCAGCATGCCTTCGCCGGAGGCGCGCTGCACCAGGGCCTGTTCTCCGACCTCGAGCGGCAGGCGCTGGCGGTGGCCGGCTCGGGCGACACGGTGTGGGACTGGGACGTGCTGCGCGACCGCGTCGTCACGAAGCCCGACGTCAGCATCCAGCTCGGCCTCGCCCCCAACAGCCTGGGGGGTGCCGCCCGCAACTGGCTGCCGGTGCTGCATGTCGATGACCGCGACACGTTCCGCACCACGCTCGACGTGGTGCTCGAGCACCGGCGCGGCAAGGTGGCGCAGAACTTCCGGCTGCGCGGCGCCGACGGCCATTATCACTGGTTTGCGCTGCGCGCGCGCCCGGTTATCGGATCGGACGGCGAGGTCATCCGCTGTGTCGGCACCATGGTAGACGTCACCGAGCAGAAAAAATCCGAGGAGAGGCTGCTGCACGACGCGGTGCACGACAACCTCACCGGCCTGCCCAATCGCGAATTGTTCATGAACCGCCTCGAGGCGATCATCTCGATCGCACGGACCGAAGAGAAGGTGCGCCCGACCGTCTTCGTCATCGACATCGACCGCTTCAAGCAGGTCAATGACGGGCTCGGCATCTCGGCCGGCGACACCATCCTGCTCACCATCGCGCGACGCCTGCACCGGCTCTTGAAGCCGAAGGACTCGCTGTCACGCTTCGCCGGCGACCAGTTCGCCTTGATGCTGCTTTCCGAGCAGGACCCGGCCCGCATCGCGGCGGTGGCGGACGCCATCAAGCATGCCATCAACGCCCCGATCACCTTTGCCAAGCGCGAGATCGTGCTGACCGCCTCGATCGGGCTGATCACCTGGACCTCGGCGCAGACCTCGGCCGAGGACATGGTCAAGGACGCCGAGCTTGCCATGCACCAGGCCAAGCGCTTCGGCGGCGACCGGATCGAACCGTTCCGTCCGGCCTTCCGCGCCGTCGGCACCGACCGGCTGCAGTTCGAATCCGACCTGCGCCGCGCCATCGAACGGCGCGAATTCACGCTTGCCTACCAGCCGATCGTGCGGCTGGAAGACGGCAGTGTCGCCGGCTTCGAGGCGTTGCTGCGCTGGGACCATCCGCGCCGCGGCATGATCCCGCCTGCCGATTTCATCCCGGTCGCCGAAAGCTGCGGGCTGATCGTGCAGCTTGGGCTGTTCGCCATGCAGCAGGCCGCCGAGGACCTGGCGGCATGGCAGAAGCAGATCGGCGACGCGCCGCTGTCGGTTTCGGTCAACCTCTCCAGCCGCCAGCTCATCCGCCGCGACCTGGTCAGCGATGTTCGCTCCGTTATTGCTCGGGCCAATCTGAAGCCGCGCTGCTTCCGGCTCGAGCTTACGGAATCGCTGGTCATGGACAATCCCGAGCAGACCGCCCATGTGCTGAACAAGCTGAAGCAGCTCGGCATCGGCCTGTCGCTCGACGATTTCGGTACCGGCTATTCGTCGCTCGCCTATCTGACGCGCTTTCCCTTCGACACGATCAAGATCGACAAGAGCTTCGTCGACGACAACACGCCCAAACGCGCCGTGCTGCTCAAATCCATGGTCAGCATGGCGCATGAGCTCGGCCTGTCGGTGGTCGCCGAAGGCATTTCGGACGAGCGCGACGCGCTGGAGCTGCGCCAGATGGGCTGCGAATATGTGCAGAGCTTCATGTTCGGCGCCCCGATGCCCGGGGATCAGGTGCTGAAGACGCTGAAGGAACAGTATCCGCTGACGCAGGCGTAGTTGGCTTTCACGCCGCTGGAGCTCAGGCGTGGCCGGCCGCTACACTCAAATGCGCGAGGTCGATGCCGATCGAGGCGAGAATCCGGTCGTATTTGCGCTCGATGTCGGTATCGAACAGAAGCTCCGGAGTGGCCGGACAGGTCAGCCAGCCGTTTTCGGCTATCTCGGTTTCCAACTGGCCGGCGCCCCAGCCCGAATAGCCCAGCGCCATCAGCGCGTGACGGGGTCCCCGGCCCGACGATATGGCGCGCAATATGTCGACGGTCGCGGTCAGGCAGACATCGTCGGAAACGGTCAGCGAAGACTCCACCCGGTAATCGCCCGTATGCAGCACGAAGCCGCGGCTGCGGTCGACGGGCCCGCCATTGCGAACGACGAAATCACGGGTACGGGCGGGCAACCGGATCGCCTCGTGCTCGTTCATGATGCCGAGTTGCACCAAAAGGTCCGGAAACAGCATCTGCTGCGTCTGGTTGATGATCAGGCCCATCGCGCCCTCATCGCTGTGGGCGCAGATGTAGATGACCGAGCGCGTGAAACGGTCGTCCTTCATGCCGGGCATGGCAATGAGGAACTGATCGTCGAGAAAGCCGCTGCCGGCGGCTGTCTTCTTGTGGCGCAACAAGTCCATGATCAGAGGGTAACGCGTTTCCCGGGCGCCGAAAAGATGTACCGCGCCGGTTTTCGACCAAGCCCGTGCCGCCGGCCGATCATTGCCTGCGGCAAAGGTCACGCAAATATGATACCGGCAAGACCATGAAATCATTGCACGGCCATGAACGGACGATCAAATCATCACCATGCAAAGCTTGAAAATCCTGTTGCTCGGCGCCGCTGTCGGATCGGCAATCACACTCCCAGCCGCCGCCTCTTCGTCCGCCTGGTACAACAGCGAAGGCGGCAAGGTACGGCTGGTGACGAGCGGCAAGCCCGACGATGCCGGCCGCATCCGGGGCGTTCTCGACATAGCGCTCAAGCCTGGCTGGAAGACTTATTGGCGCGACCCGGGCGACGCGGGTGTGCCGCCGCAACTCGATATCTCCGCCAGCACCAACATTTCCGATGCCAGCCTCTCCTTCCCGGCGCCGAAGCGTCATGACGACGGCTACGGCAAATGGGCGGGCTACGACTATCCGGTCTCGCTGCCGGTGACGTTCACGCTGTCGGCCGCGAAGGATCCGTCCGTCATCGACGCCGACATTTTCCTCGGCATTTGCGAGACGATATGCATCCCTGTGCAGACGCGGCTGACCGTCGACCCCGGCTCCGACCCGGACAATGCCGAGGACGCGGAGCTGGTCAAGGCGAGCTTCGCCGCCTTGCCCGCGCCGGCAAGATCCGACTTCGGCATCAACGTGCTGCCGGGCGACCATGAAACGCTGGTTGTGGAGGCGAGCTTTCCCGGCGATCCGGAAGCGGCGGACTTCTTCGTCGCAGGAGACCGCGACTACATGTTCGGTTCGCCGGCCCGTAGCCAGAAGGACGGCAAGCTGGTCTTCACCGTGCCGATCCTCGACCGGCCATCGACGACACCCACGGATGGCGGACTTCACTATACGCTGACGAGTTCGGCAGGCGCGGTCGAAGGGCTCTTGCCTTTCCCTTGATCCAGCCCCCGCGATGGTTGCGGGAAACCGCATAGTTCGCTACCCAAGGCTACGTCCTTCCCCATTCTCCCAAGCGAGGAACTCATGACCATTTCCGCTGGCGACAGACTGCCCGATACGACGTTCAAGACGATGACTGCCGACGGTCCCAAGCCGATCACGACGGCCGAGATTTTTGCGGGAAAGAAGGTCGTGCTGTTTGCTGTGCCGGGCGCCTTCACGCCGACCTGCAGCAACAATCATTTGCCCGGCTACCTGGAGAACCGCGACGCCATCCTGGCGCGCGGTGTCGATACGATCGCCGTGGTTTCGGTCAACGACGTCCATGTCATGGGCGCCTGGGCGCGCTTCACCGGCGGTGAAGGCAAGATCCTGTTCCTCGCCGACGGCAATGGCGACTTCGCCAAGGCGATCGGCCTCGACGCCGACTTCTCCGGCGGAGGCATGGGTCTTCGGTCGAAGCGGTTTTCAATGATCGTCGATGACGGCAAGGTCACCGCCCTCAATGTCGAGACCAAGCCCGGCGTCGATGAATCCGGCGCCGCCAAGATCCTCGAACTGCTCTGACCATGACGTTCGACATCGCCTGGCGTAGCGTGGCGATCGGCGTCGGCGCCACGCTACTGATGGATATCTGGGCCTTTCTTCTCTACAAGATGTTCGGTCAAGCACGGCCGAACTGGGCCCCCGTTGGCCGCTGGGTCTGGCATTTACGGGAAAAAGTCTTTCACGACGATATTGGCGATGCGACGCCCTATGTACACGAATCGGCTTTGGGCTGGGCCTTTCACTATGTTGTCGGCATCGTCTACGGCATCATCCTTGTCGTGGTGGCCGGAGCGGGCTGGCTTGTCGCGCCGACTTTCCTGCCGGCTTTCATCCTCGGCATGGTCACGGTCGGCGCCGGCTGGTTCCTGCTGGCGCCCGGCATGGGCGCGGGCTGGGCAGCGTCGAAGCGGCCCAACCCGATGAAGGTACGGGCGCTGAATCTGGTGTCACACACAGTGTTCGCTTTCGGACTCTACGGTACGGCGCTGCTGATCCGCTGAGGATCTGCGGCTGTGCCGGCCTGCCGATCGGCCGCCACCCGTGGACAATTCGGCGCGCGTCGTCCCATTCCGGCACCGGAATCTTGGCGTCCACCTGAGCCTGGGGATGCGTCACATAGCGCAGGCCCGGCATGACAGAGATCCCAGCCTGGGGATGGTGCCGCCCCGGAATTCAATAGCTTTGGGTCGAACGCCGCGCCTTTGCCACCGCCGGCTGCTTGGACTGCGAGACCGGCTTGGGTGGGGTAGAAACAAGCCTGACCGGGCCCTTCTTGAACGGCGCCATGCCCTCACGAGCGAGTTCGTCGGCGCGTTCGTTCTCGGTATGGCCGGCATGGCCCTTGACCCAGATCCAGGTGACCTTGTGACGCCGATTGGCTTCATCCAGCGCCTGCCAGAGTTCGCCGTTCTTGACGGGCTTCTTGTCGGCGGTCTTCCAGCCGTTCTTCTTCCAGCCATGGATCCACTTTGAAATGCCGTCCATGACATATTTGCTGTCGGTGTGAAGATCGACGGTGCAAGGCTCCTTGAGCGCATTCAGCGCCGAGATGGCGGCAAGCAATTCCATGCGGTTGTTGGTCGTCTCGGCCTCGCCACCCGATAGTTCCTTGGTGGCGCCGTTGAAGCGCAGGATCGCGCCCCAGCCGCCCGGGCCAGGATTGCCCGAACAGGCGCCATCGGTGAAGATCTCAACGTGTTTGCTCATGCCAGCCCATATTCCGAAGCAGATTTGATCGTCCGATGAAACCGCATTCTCCTGATGTATTCGGTCGGATCGCGTTTCATTACCAGCCCGCCACCGGGAACGGTCAGCCAGTCATACAGCCGGGTCAGCATGAAACGCAGCGCCGAGCCCCGTGCCAGCATCGGAAGTGCCGCCTTTTCCTGATTGCTCAGAGGCCGCACACCTTGGTAGCCGGCAAGCAGCGCCTTGCCCTTGGTGAGATTGAAGGAAAAATCCTTCTCGAAACACCAGGCGTTCAGGCATGTGGCGACGTCATAGGCGTAGAGGTCGTTGCAAGCGAAATAAAAATCAATCAAGCCGGAGAGCTTCTCGCCGAGAAAGAACACATTGTCCGGGAAAAGATCGGCGTGGATGATGCCTTCCGGGAGACCCTTCGGCCAATTCCGCTCGAAGTCGGCGAAGTCGGCGTCGACTTCGGCCGCAAGGCCCGGCTCGACCTCATCGGCACGGTCGCGAGCTGCCGACCAGAGCTTGCGCCAGCCGTCGATTGCGAGCGCATTGGGGCGGATCATCGGAAAGTCGGCACCGGCCAGGTGCAGGGAGGCCAGCGCCTTGCCGACCTCGGCGCAATGGATGGATGTCGGTCGCCGGAGCGAGAGACCCTCGAGGAAAGTGATGATGACGGCCGGCCGGCCCGCCAGCGTGCCGATGACGCTGCCGTCATGCGCGGTTACCGGCAGCGGGCAGGACACGCCCTTTTTGGCGAGATGACCCATCAACCCGAGGAAAAACGGCAGATCCGCCTTTTCGACCCGTCTTTCATAGAGCGTCAGGATGTAGGAGCCGCTGGAGGTGTGCAGCAAAAAATTCGAGTTCTCGGTGCCCTCCGCGATGCCCTTGTAGGACAGGAGATCGCCGACTGGGTAGTGCTTCAGGAATGCGCCGAGTTCGCCTTCCGCAACGTCGGTGTAGACCGCCATGTGCCTTACGGCGCCCCGTTGACGAAAGCCATGTCGGCCGCCGTCAGTTCGACATCGCGCAGTACCCGCATGACGGGAAAATCCTCCGTTTCGGTGGCCGTGATGGCCAGGTCGATCGTGACATCGAAGCGCTGGCGGAACGCATCGATGATCTCGTCGACGATGATCTCCGGGGCGGATGCCCCCGCCGACAGACCGAGCGTCGAGATGTCGCCGATGTCATCCCACGGAATCTCGGCGGCGCGCTGCACGAGAAGCGACATCGCAGCCCCCGCACGCTCAGCCACTTCGACAAGACGCCGCGAATTGGAGGAATTGGGCGCGCCGACGATCAGGTAGAGATCGGCCCCCGCGGCTGTATCCTTGACCGCTTCCTGACGGTTCGTGGTGGCATAGCAGATCGATTCCGCCGCCGGCGCCTTCAGGTCGGGAAAGCGGTCCTGCAGCGCGCGGATGATGCCGGCCGTGTCCTCGACCGATAGCGTGGTCTGGGTGACGAAGCCGAGCGCCTTCGGGTCCGCCGGCGCAAGCCTCGCGGCATCGGCTTCGGTCTCGATCAGCGTTACCGCACCCTCCGGCAATTGTCCCATCGTGCCGATCACCTCGGGATGTCCGGCATGGCCGATCAGGAGCACGTGGCGGCCGAGCCGCTGGTGGCGCATCGCTTGCTTGTGGACCTTGGAGACCAGCGGACAGGTGGCGTCGAGATAGAACAAATTGCGCGCCTGGGCATCCGCCGGTACCGACTTCGGCACGCCATGCGCGGAAAAGACGACCGGCGACTGCCGATGTTCGGCCGGAATCTCGGAAAGTTCCTCGATAAAGACGGCGCCAAGGCTTTGCAGACCCTCGACGACATAGCGGTTGTGCACGATCTCATGGCGGACATAGACCGGCGCGCCATATTTCTTCAGCGCCAGCACGACGATCTGGATAGCACGGTCGACGCCGGCGCAAAAACCGCGCGGCTGGCAGAGGCGGATCGTCAGAGAAGGCTTTGTCGTGGTCTGAAGCATGAATCCGGGCCGTTTGATCAGAGCCGAAATGAGGTGCCTACCCCCGTCCTGTCAAGGGCGATGGCCCTTCAAGCGGGTCGGTCGCGCTCATTCCTCTTTCGCTGGCCTGCGAAGCCGCAGGATGAGAACGGCGGCAAGTGCCGCGGCAAGCCCATACCAGGTCACGGCATATTGCAGATGGCTGTTCGGCAGGTCGATGATGGTGACACCGCCGATGGGCAAACCGCCCGGATTCGGCGTCTTGTCGGCGTCGATGAAGATTGGCACCAGCTTGGCGCTCGCCGGCAAGCCAGCGCTCGCCGCCATCACGTCACGGTCCTTCCAGTAAAAGATGTTCTTCGCCACGTCGTTGTCGGGAAGCATCATCGACGGCTTTGCCGGCAGCGGATTGCGAGCGAGGCCGGTGACCGTGACCTTGCCCGCGACCTGTCCCTTGGCGCGCTTGGCGGCATCCTTCAGATCGTATGGCACGAAACCGCGATTGATCAGGACGAAGCGGCCATCGTCGAGGGCCAGCGGCGTGTAGACGTTGAAGCCGGCTTCGCCTTCCCATGTTGCGTAGAAATGCCGCTCGCCGGAATGCAGGAACGTGCCGGTCACCGTCACCGGCGTGTAGTCGACGTCCCCAGTCGAGGCGAATTGTTTCTCCACCTCGGCCAGCGGGAGCGGCGGCGAGTGGGTGCGCTGGTCGATGGTCTGGATAAGACCTTCCTTCCAGTGCAGGCGCTGGACCTGCCAGGTGCCGAGCGCCAGCAGGATCAGGAGCAGGACGAGGCCAATGCCAAGCAGCAATACCGATCCTGGCCGCGAACGACCGCCCTTGGCGGACATGTCGGTCATTCGCCGCGATCCAGCCGGCCCTCGGCCGCCTTGTTGCGGTACTGCAGCGTAAGCAGCACCCCCTTGATCAGCCGGAGCGCCGTCAGGCACAGCACCAGCGCCAGCGGGATCCAGACCAGCAGATGCAGCCAGAGCGGCGGGCTCAGCGTCACTTCGACCCAGAGCGCCAGGCCGACGATGATGAAGCCGATGATCAGGATGACGAAAACCGCGGGCCCGTCGCCGGCATCGGCATAGGAATAATCAAGACCGCAATTGGTGCAGCGTTTGCCTACGGTGAGAAAGCCGGAAAACAGCCGCCCCTCGCCGCAGCGCGGGCAGCGTCCATGCAAGCCCGCGGAAATAGGGTCGATCGGAGGCCAGATCGCCTTGTCGTCGCTCATTGCTTACCGCTCAATCCTGATGGGTGTTCCATCGATCACCACCGCCCAGACTTCGTCCATGCCGGAGTCCGTAACGGCAATGCCGCCGTCGGTCCAGCCGACCAATTGAAGCAGCCGCCGAATCCGTTCGGCTGGCCGTGGATCATGATCATACCGCCGGCATCGACACTGTGCGCCCTCGCAACCGCCCGGATCGCATTGGACCGAAAAGAAGAAGGGCGGCCACGTTGCCGCAGCCGCCCCTTCAAAGTCATCAGACCGGTATCAGTGGGCTTCGATTACCGCGCCGACCGATCCCCAGACATAGATCGAGGCGAACAGGAACAACCAGACCACGTCGACGAAATGCCAGTACCATGCGGCAGCCTCGAAACCGAAATGCTGCTTGGGCGTGAAATCGCCCTTCATGGCCCGGATCAGGCAGACGGCCAAGAAGATGGTGCCGATGATGACATGGAAGCCGTGGAAGCCGGTCGCCATGAAGAAGGTGGCGCCGTAGATGGAATCCTTGAAGGCGAACGGAGCATGCATGTACTCGTAGGCCTGCACCATGGTGAACAGCATGCCGAGGCCGACGGTCAGCACCAGCCCGTTGATCAGCCCCTTGCGATCGCCGTGGATAAGGGAGTGGTGCGCCCAGGTGACCGTGGTGCCCGACAACAGCAGGATCACGGTGTTATAGAGCGGCAGGTGGAAAGGATCGAGAACCTCCATGCCCTTCGGCGGCCAGACACCGCCGGTGAACGCGGTGCGGGCATATTGGTGGGCTTCGCTCGGAAACAGGCTGGCATCGAAATAGGCCCAGAACCAAGCGACGAAGAACATCACCTCGGAGGCGATGAACATGATCATGCCATAGCGCAGATGCAACGACACGACCCGCGTGTGATGGCCCTCATGCGCTTCCTTGATCGTGTCCGACCACCAGGCGAACATGGTGTAGAGGACGATCGCGAGGCCGATGAAGAACAGCCACGGATTGGCGATGTTGAAGCCGAAGATCGGGAACGAGCCGCCCTTCAGGTATTCCATGAGGCAAACGCCGCCAAAGGCGGTGACGAGCGCCCCTATCGATCCCAGGAAAGGCCACGGGCTCGGGTCGACGAGATGATAGTCGTGATGTTTTGCGTGCGCGTCTGCCATATCAACCCCCGAGATTTCCTTCGGTATTTGAAATTGTCTTGCTGTTGCCCTGGACCGGCTCTGACGATGCGACCGGCTTGTTCTTCTCGACCGGAAACATCGTGTAGGACAGGGTGATCGTCTTCACGTCCTTCAGTTCCGGCACGTTGACGATATCGGGGTCCACGTAGAACAGGACCGGCATGTCAAGCGTTTCGCCGGGCTTCAGCGTGGTGTCGGTGAAGCAGAAGCATTCGACCTTGTTGAAATAGGGACCCGCCAGTTCAGGCTGGACATTGAAGGTGGCGCGGCCGGTGATGGGGCGATCGAACTTGTTGGTCGCCTGATAGTGCGCCTGCACCGTCTCGCCGATCTTCATGGTCATCGAGCGCTGGACCGGCTGGAAATCCCACGGCACGCCGGCGATATTGGCGTCGAAGCGGACGGTGATCTCGCGATCGAGCACGCGGCCGGCATACTGCTTCTCGACGCGTTGCGTCGTGCCGCCATAGCCTGTCGCCTGGCAGAACATCTTGTACAGCGGCACCGCGGCATAGGCCATGCCGATCATGCCGGTGAAGAAGGCAACGCAGACGGCCGCAACAAGGCGGTTGCTGTTGTGCCCGGCCGGTTTGGCGCTCGTGTCGACACCCATCTCCCGCCTCACATCGTGCCAGAGAGGTTATGACCGAACTTCACGATCGTCGCGATATAGAAGATAACGACCAGCACGGCCAAGGCTACGCCGATGGCGACCGAGCGGTTGCGCCGGGCCTTCCGCTGGCGTTCGGTCAAGGTGACCGTTTCGAGCTTGTCTTCGATCATGCTCATGCTCCACCCACCGCAAGTGCACGTTCGACGACGCTGTCGGCGAGATAGACGGCGAAGATGGCGAAGAGATAGAGCAGCGAATAGCCGAACAACGCCTTGGCTGGCTTCATCGCGCGATCGTCGTCGGACATGCCAAGCACTTTCCACGCATACCAGACAAAGCCGAGCCCGAGCAGCAGGGCAGCCACGCCATAGAACGGCGTGGTGTAGCCAAGCAGCCACGGCAGCACACCGACCGGGGCCAGCACCAGAGCATAGGCGAAGATCTGACGGCGGGTCGACGCCGGGCCGGCGACATTGGGCATCATCGGGATGCCGGCGCGTTCATAATCCTGCGACTTGAACAGCGCCAGCGCCCAGAAATGCGGCGGCGTCCACAGGAAGATGATGAGGAACAGGACGACGCTCTCCAGGCTGACCGTGCCGGTCACCGCGGCCCAGCCGATCACGGGCGGAATGGCGCCGGCAGCACCGCCGATGACGATGTTCTGCGGCGTCCAGCGCTTCAGCCACATTGTGTAGACGACGGCATAGAAGAAGATGGTGAAGGCCAGCAGCGCCGCCGACAGCCAGTTGACCAGCACGCCGAGCGTCATCACCGACAAAACCGAAAGCACCAACCCAAAGCTCAACGCCTCGTGGGGCTGGATGCGGCCGGCCGGCACCGGGCGGGTGGCGGTGCGTGTCATCACCGCGTCGATATCGGCATCGTACCACATATTGAGCGCGCCGGAGGCACCAGCCCCGATGGCAATAGCCAGGATCGCGATCACCGCCAGCAGCGGATTGATGGTCACGGGTGCCGCGACCAGTCCGACAAAGGCGGTGAACACCACCAGCGACATGACGCGCGGCTTCAGGAGGGCGAAGAAATCACCCGCCGTCGCTTCCGACATGCGGAAGCCCGCTTCGTCAATGCTGGTTTCGTCGACAAGGGCCATGCGTACTCAAATCCATATTCCGTTTGGCCGAAACCGCCGGCA
This sequence comes from Mesorhizobium sp. B264B1B, assembly GCF_020165765.1. NCBI lineage: Bacteria > Pseudomonadati > Pseudomonadota > Alphaproteobacteria > Hyphomicrobiales > Phyllobacteriaceae > Mesorhizobium > Mesorhizobium sp. B264B1B. The sequence goes on along the minus strand of NZ_JAIUIS010000005.1, from coordinate 190,054 downwards.
GGCCGGCGGTTTCGATTCCGGGCTGCCGCCTTATTTGATCTTCGGCAGCTGCTCCCATTGGTGGAACGGCGGCGGCGACGGCAGCTGCCATTCCAGCGTCGTTGCGCCCTCGCCCCATGGATTGGCGCCAGCGATCCGCTTCTTCTGGAAGGCTTCGAACACGCCATAGAGGAAGATCACCACGCCGACGGCCGAAATGTACGAACCGTAGGACGACACCATGTTCCAGCCCGCAAACGCGTCCGGATAGTCGATGGTGCGGCGCGGCATGCCGGCAAGGCCGAGGAAGTGCTGCGGGAAGAAGACAAGGTTGACGCCGACGAACATGACCCAGAAATGGGTGTTGGCGATGACGGGCGAATACATGTAGCCGGTCATCTTCGGGAACCAGTAGTACCAGCCGGCGAAGATGGCGAACACCGCCCCCAGCGACAGCACGTAATGGAAGTGCGCGATCACGAAATAGGTGTCGTGCAGCGACCGGTCGAGACCGGCATTGGCCAGCTGAACCCCGGTAACACCACCGATCGTGAACAGGAAGATGAAGCCCAGCGCCCACAGCATCGGCGGCTTGAACGATATCGATCCGCCCCACATCGTCGCGATCCAGGAGAAGATCTTCACGCCCGTCGGCACCGCGATGACCATGGTGGCGAAGACGAAGTAGCGCTGCGTGTCGAGCGACAGGCCGGTCGTGTACATGTGGTGCGCCCAGACGATGAAGCCGACCGCGCCGATCGCGACCATGGCGTAGGCCATGCCGAGATAGCCGAACACCGGCTTGCGCGAGAAGGTGGAGACGATATGGCTGATGATGCCGAAGCCCGGCAGGATCAGGATATACACTTCCGGATGGCCGAAGAACCAGAACAGGTGCTGGAACAGCAGCGGATCGCCGCCGCCATCGGGAGCGAAAAAGGTCGTGCCGAAATTGCGGTCGGTAAGCAGCATGGTGATGCCGCCGGCAAGGACCGGAAGCGACAACAGCAGCAGGAATGCGGTGACCAGCACCGACCAAGCAAACAGCGGCATCTTGTGCAGCGTCATGCCTGGCGCGCGCATGTTGAAGATGGTGGTGATGAAGTTGATGGCACCCAGGATCGAGGACGCGCCGGCGATGTGAATCGACAGGATCGCCAGATCCATGGCCGGACCGGGCTGACCGGAGGTCGAAAGCGGCGGATAGAGCGTCCAGCCGCCGCCGACGCCGTAGGCGCCAGGCGCGCTCGGCACGAACATCGAGATAAGCAGCAGGATGAAAGCCGGCGGCAGCAGCCAGAACGAGATGTTGTTCATGCGCGGGAACGCCATGTCCGGGGCGCCGATCATGATCGGCACCATCCAGTTGGCAAAACCGCCGATCAGGGCCGGCATGACCATGAAGAAGATCATGATCAGCGCGTGCGCTGTGGCGAAGGCGTTGTACATGCTCTTGCCGCCGTCGATCGCGGCGTCACCGTTCATGCCGTAGACCATCTGCGCCAGACCGCTGAAGATCTGGATGCCAGGCTCCTGCAACTCCATGCGGATGGCGACCGACAGCGCGCCGCCGATGATGCCGGCCATGATCGCGAAGATCAGGTAGAGCGTACCGATGTCCTTGTGGTTGGTCGAATAAACCCAGCGCACCCAACCATGATAAGGCTTGTGGTCGTGCCCGTCGTGAGCTGCAGCGTCTGCCATGTTCCGCTCCGTTCCCTAAATCTTGCTAACCCGCGGCATCAGTTGCCGGCGGCCGCTACCTTGTTCTGGCCATCGACCTCGGCCATCAGCGTCTTGTTGGCGCCGGGCAGATCGGTCTTGGCCGCAGCCAGCCAGGTCTTGAACTGCGCGTCGGAGACGACGCGGATGGCGATCGGCATGAAGGCATGGTCCTTGCCGCAGAGCTGCGAGCACTGGCCGTAGTAGAGGCCTTCCTTCTCCGCCTTGAACCAGGTCTCGTTGGTGCGGCCGGGAATGGCATCGATCTTGATGCCGAAGGACGGCATGGCGAAGGAATGGATCACGTCGGTCGCGGTGACGAGCACCCGGGTCATCGTGTGGACGGGCACCACCATCTCGTTGTCGACGGCAAGCAGGCGCGGATAGACCTTGCGATCTTCCTTGCCGGCGGCGGCACGGTCGCCATCCTGGAGGATCGCCGAGTTGAACGAGAGCGTGTTGTCGGTCTGGTATTCGTAATCCCAGTTCCACTGGTTGCCCGTCGCCTTGACGGTGAGCTTGGCTTCTTCCGGCGGCGTGTACTGCGCGGTCAAGAGCTGGAACGAGGGGATGGCGAGGCAGAGCAGGACGACGACGGGGCCGACAGTCCAGATCACCTCGATCAGCGTGTTGTGGCTGGTCTTGGACGGAACCGGGTTGGCGCTCGCGCGGAATTTCACGATGCAGTAGATCAGAAGGACCAATACTAGGGCGGTGATCGGGATGATGAACCACATCGTGTAGTTTCCGAACCACTCGATCTGGCGCATCATGTCGGTTGCCGGCGCCTGGAAGGTCGTCTCCCACTCGACGGGCTGATCGGCATGGGCGGCCGTGCCGGCGAAAAACGTGGTAACGGCACAAGCGCTTAGAAACTTGGCACTTGCTGGAAGCTTGGCGTTTGCCAGGAAATTTCTCATCGCCCTCTTCGTCTCCCAGTTCCTCGCGGCTGTGTCCACGAGAATAACGAACAATGCCGGGACGGGAATCCCGACTGTCTCAAGCTGGTTCAAACCATACTCTTTTTCCCTCCGCAAGAAAGGAGCGGAGGAAACCGTGCGGCATTTTTGCGCGCAAGCCGGAATGCATCTTTGAAGGCGGCGGCCGCCATGGCGAATCGGCTATGTTCAACGGATCGGCTGCTTCCTGCCGGCCGGCGCGCCTGGCGTCGTAATTCGGGCGAAATTGGCTAGGAAAAGCGCCGCATGGGCATTTTCGTGGCGGCTCGGCCGCTGTCTCGTCCTTTACTTGGCTTTGGCGCGGCTTAAAGTGCCGTGATTCGCAATGGAGCCGTCATGAACTCTTGGCTGTCGGGATTTGGGCTTTCGAGCCCCTTGGCGAAGGTCATCTTTCTCGCCGCCTTGTCCGTCGCCGGCTTGTCGGCCGCCGGCCAGGCCAACGCGGCCCAGCCGAGCGGCACGGTGCGCTCGACCCATGGCGCGTGGTCGATCATCTGCGACACGCCGGCCGGCGCCACGTCCGAACAATGCGTGATGATGCAGAACGTCGTCGCCGAGGACCGCCCCGAGATGGGGCTGTCGGTCGTGGTGCTGCGCACCGCCGACAACAAGGCGGAGATCCTGCGCGTGCTGGCGCCGCTCGGCGTGCTCTTGCCCAACGGGCTCGGCCTCAATGTCGACGGCAAGGATATCGGCCGCGCTTATTTCGTGCGCTGCTTCCAGGACGGCTGCTACGCTGAGGTCATTCTCGAGAAGCCGCTGCTCGATACGCTGAAGACCGGCACGTCGGCCACGTTCATCGTCTTCCAGACGCCAGAAGAAGGCATCGGCATCCCGGTGGACCTCAAGGGTTTTGCTGACGGATTTGCGGCCCTGCCGTAGACTCCCGCGCCTCGACCCGGGAGCTGCCGATCAACGATAGGTTTTCCGGACCTGGGATAGATCCGGGACGCCGCCGCCCTGCATTTGAATGACGATTGGCGATTGTCTGGGCGCGGCTTCGCGCCTACATCCCGGATATAACCATTCATCCACGGACATACGCCATGAACAGCCTTATCGGCCAATTCGATATTTCCGACGATCGCGTCAAGGAGATCGTCGCAGAGACCATCAACGGCGCCGACGATGGCGAGTTGTTCGTCGAATACAGCGAGAGCGAAGCGCTGATGTTCGACAACGGTCGGCTGAAGACGGCCAATTTCAACACCGACCAGGGTTTCGGCCTACGCGCGGTTGCCGGCGAAGCCAGCGGCTATGCCCACTCCAGCGACCTGTCCGAGGCTTCGCTGCGACGCGCGGCTGACGCCGTCTCGACCGTTAAGGGCGGTTATTCCGGAACGCTTGCCGCCGCGCCCGCCCGCACCAACCGCCATCTCTATGGCGATGAGAACCCGATCCCCTCCCCTTCCTTCGAGGCCAAGGCGAAGCTGTTGCAGGAAGTCGACGCATGGCTGCGCGCCGAGGATCCGCGCGTGCGCCAGGTCTCGGCATCGCTGACCTCGTCCTGGCAGCATGTCGAGATCGTGCGCGCCGACGGCCAGGTGGTGCGCGACATCCGGCCGCTGGTCAGGGTGAACGTGTCGGTGGTGGTCGGCGACGGCGACCGCCAGGAAAGCGGCTCCTACGGCATGGGCGGACGCAAGGCGTTCGGCGACTTCCTCGTCGAGGACAGCTGGAAGCACGCCGCCAAGGAGGCGCTGCGTCAGGCGCTGGTCAATCTCGAAGCCGTACCGGCGCCGGCCGGCACTTTCGACATCGTGCTCTCCAGCGGCTGGCCCGGCGTCATGCTGCACGAGGCCGTCGGCCACGGGCTTGAAGGCGACTTCAACCGCAAGAAAACTTCAGCTTTCGCCGGCCTGATGGGCCAGCAGGTGGCGGCAAAGGGCGTCACCGTCGTCGATGACGGCACGATCGCCGAGCGGCGCGGATCGCTCACCGTCGACGATGAAGGCACGCCTTCGGCGCGCAACGTGCTGATCGAGGACGGCAAGCTGGTCGGTTACATGCAGGACCGCCAGAACGCCCGGCTGATGGGCATGCGGGCCACCGGCAACGGAAGGCGCGAGGGCTACGCGCACCAGCCGATGCCGCGCATGACCAACACCTACATGACATCGGGCGACATGGAGCCGGACGAGATCATCGCCTCGGTCAGGAACGGCATCTATGCCGTCTCCTTCGGCGGCGGCCAGGTCGACATCACCTCCGGAAAGTTCGTGTTCGGCTGCACCGAAGCCTACATGATCGAGAACGGCAAGGTGACGCAACCGATCAAGGGCGCAATGCTGATCGGTAACGGGCCCGACGCCATGCACCGCGTTTCGATGATCGGCAATGACATGAAGCTCGACAACGGCATCGGCATGTGCGGCAAGGCTGGACAGGGCGTGCCGGTCGGCGTCGGCCAGCCGCACCTCAGAATGGACCAGATGACGGTCGGCGGCACAAGGGTTTGAAGCCGCCTCGTGGCCAGTCTGCTAGGTCTTGCTCACAGACCGGCGCGACGTGGCATACAGGATCAGGAAGCCGATAACGCCGCCGATCGCGTACTGGGTCCATGCACTCAGGTAGTCGACGGTCCCATCATGGCCCGAGACATAGAGCGCAACGCCGACAAACGTCATGACCGCGACGCCAAGCGCATAGGATGGCACCAGCCCCACACGCGTGAATTTTCTCAAGATCCAAGCGAGCACCGCACCGGTGAGCGCCATGATGAGAGCCGAACCAAAAATCTCGGCAACAAAACCTGGTGAAATCATCTTCTCCCCCTATCCCAATTTGGATTATGCCTTTTTGAGGGGCAGATTCAACCGCAGTGGCGATGATCCACAACTTTAGCGATAAACCTGGCTGGGATTTCGGGGCAGACTGCATGACGCTGCCGGTCTCGCTGAGCAGGGCTAAGCGCCTAGCGTCTTTTCCGCGGCTTCTCCAGCAAGGCAACAGCCTCGACATGGGGCGACCACAGAAACTGATCGATCGGCGTCACGCTTTTCACCGCGTAGCCGCCGTCGATGAGGATGCGCAAATCCCGCGCGAGCGTCACCGGGTTGCAGGAGACCGCGGCAACGAATGGAACATCCGAGCGGGCGATCTGCTTCGACTGATCCTCCGCGCCCGCGCGGGGCGGATCGAAGACAACGCCATCAAAGGCGTTTAACTCCTTGAACGTCAGCGGACGGCGGAACAGGTCTCGGCGCTCGCCGGTCACGCGTTTCAGGCCGGTGGCGAAGCGTGAACCCCGATCGAGCGCCGAAAGTGCGGCCGCATCGCCCTCCACCGCATGCACTTCCGATCTCGCGGCCAACCGCAGGGCGAAGCTGCCGCAGCCGGCGAAGAGATCGGCAATTTTTTTGGCACGTTTCAGATGTCCGCCGACGATATCGGCCATGGTCCGTTCGGCTGCCTCCGTCGCCTGCAGGAAGGCGCCCGGCGGCACCGCGACGGCAACGCTGCCGAACATGACGACAGGCTTCTTCGGCTCGATGATGATCTCGTCATCGATGGACAGTCTGGCAAAGCCCTGCGCAATGACAAAATTGGCGGCGATGCGGCGCTGGTTTTCGCCGAGCTTGCCCGATTCATGCACCGCCACGTCGAGGCCGGAACCCGTCACTGTGACCGCCATGCGAAACGATTTCGGGGTGGCGCAGATCAATTCGGCGAGTGCCCTCAAGCCGTCGAGCGCGCTGACGATCCCAGGCAGCGAGATCGGGCATTCGGAGATGGAAATGATTTCCGGCGACAGATGGCGATTGAAGCCGAGCAGCATGCCTGTTTCGGTGCGCCTGGCGGCGAGCACGACGCGGCGGCGCGTGTGCGGCGCGCAGGCGACCAGACCGCCTATTTCGCAATCGATGCCTCTCAGCGCATGCACGACCTTCTCGCGCTTCCACTGCTGATAGGCTTGCGCCTCCAAATGCTGGAGGGCGCAGCCGCCGCACTCGCCGAAATGTCGGCAGGCGGGTTCGATGCGCAGGGGCGAGGCCTCGATCAGCGCCATCAGCGTGGCGCGATCCCTTTCACGCGCCGCGGTGACGACCTCGCCTGGCAGCGTGAAAGGAATGAACAGATCGCCGCTTTCGGTGTCGGCGATGCCATCTCCCTGGGCGCCAAGCTTTTTGATGGTGAAGCGTGCGCTCATCGGTCCTTGACCCCACCAAGCAGGAATTCGCGATTGCCGTCACCGCCCTCGATTGGCGACAGATGCAAGCCGAGCGAGCGCCAGCCGGGCACGGCATCCAGCCAATCCTGCAGCAAGCCGGCGACACGGGCGGCATGATAGGGGTCTTTCAGCAGGCCGCCCTTGCCGATCGCCTCGCGACCCGCCTCGAACTGCGGCTTGACCAGAAACATCGCTGCGGCACCCGGCTTGGCGATGGCAAGCGCAGGCGGCAGGGCCAGTTTCAGTGAAATGAAACTGACGTCGGAGACTATGAAGTCCGGACTCCGGCCGCCAAGATCGGCGGTTGAGAGATCGCGGGCGTTCAGCCCCTCGATGACCGTCACGCGCGCGTCCTTGCCGATATCAGCATGCATCTGTCCGTGACCGACATCGATCGCCGTGACATGGGTCGCGCCGCGTTCGAGCAGGACCTGGGTGAATCCGCCGGTCGAGGCGCCGATGTCGAGCGCCTCACAGCCGGCCGGATCGAGGCCGAAATGGTCGAGCCCGGCGATCAGCTTCAGCGCCGCGCGTGAGACATAGCCTTGGGCCGGGTCATCAACGGCGATGACGCATTCCGGTTGCACGGCCTGACCCGGCTTGCGGCCAATGACGCCATCAACAGTTACCGTACCACGTTCGATCGCGTCACGTGCACGCGAGCGGCTGGAAAACAGCCCACGCGCTACGAGCAGATCGTCGAGCCGCTGGCGCGTGCTGGCTGGCCGGGGAAAATTCATCGGTCTTCCTTGGCGAAAGCCGGCGGCGAAGGCAAGGAGATTGGAGCAGGAGAAGCAACATCGCCGCAGGGCAGCGACCGCAGAGAGCCGCTCGCGGCCAGTCGCATATCGCATCAGGTCGGCCACGATGATAAGGAAGAAACGCCGTTTTGCTGCCGAAGGCGAAGGAGGACGGATGCTTACGGGAACCTGCCATTGCGGTGCGGCCCACGGACCTTGAAGGGCGATCATCCCGGGCCGATCACCGCTTGCAACTGCACGCTGTGCCGACGTTACGGCGCGCTCTGGGCCTACGACTTTGTCGATGAACGTATCCGCGTCGTGGGGCCGATAAAAAGCTATAAACGTGCCGGCAAGGCCGAACCCACGCTCGAGATCCTGTTCTGCCCGACATGTGCGTGCGTGCTTGCCTGGCGCGGTTTGCGCTCAGCCGAGTCCGGTCGCACGCGGATCGCCGTCAATGTAAGGCTTGCGCCGCCGGAAGCCGTGGCCGACCTGCCGATCGACCATTTCGACGGTCTCGAGACCTACGACGATCTGCCGCGCGATGGCCGCTGCGTGCGCGACATGTGGTTTTGATTTGGGTGGTTTGATTTGGGCGAGATCAGAAGATGGTGCGGGGAGCCTGCCGTTCGACGGCGGGAGACAGGCCGTCATCCCGATCGCGGGCAACTTCCCTGCGCGGGCGCTCGACTGGCGCGGCGGATGCCGATGCGGCGTCCGGCGGGACAACAAGCTGCGGCAGCTGCTTGTAGGAGAAGCCGCCCCTGATATGCCCCATCCTGCTGGCGACTATATCCACGGCCGCCTTCTCGAGATTGCGGTCGTAGCGCGTTCCGGCGATGGCCGGCGCTGCGATGGCGGTCAGGATCGCCATGCCCCACAGAAGCGTCTTCACTGTTGTTGTCTCCCTGCCTGGCCAGAACCTAGCAGCGTGCCGTTGAAAAACGGGCAAGAGACACGGTAAGCAAAACGCCAAACCGCAATGTCAACAATGCGTTACGACATCGAGCCGGCAAACCGATTCAAGCGCTTGATGTGTCGAGTCAGGCGCGCTGGGCGTGGGCCGCCTGCCCGAGGGCGGTGAAAACCGTATGGACGATGCCGGCGGCATCGAGACCGGCATCGGCATACATCTTTTCCGGCTTGGCGTGGTCGGCAAACACGTCCGGTAGCACAAGCGGGCGCACTTTCAGGCCGCTTTCCAGCAGGCCCTCATGGGCGAGGAACTGCAAAACGTGACTGGCGAAGCCGCCGACGGCGCCCTCCTCCACCGTGACCAGAACCTCGTGCGAGCGGGCCAGCCGTCGGATCAGGTCCTCGTCGAGCGGCTTCGCGAAGCGCGCATCGGCGACGGTGGTCGAAAGCCCGGCCGCGCCCAGCTCCTCGGCCGCGATCAGGCAATCCTGCAAGCGCGTGCCGAAGGAGAGGAGTGCCACCTTGCCGCCTTCCCTGATGATGCGGCCCTTGCCGATTTCGAGCACCGAGCCGCGATCGGGCATGTCGACGCCGACGCCATTGCCGCGCGGATAGCGGAAGGCGATCGGGCCGTCATCGTAGGTTGCCGCAGTGCGCACCATGTGGCGCAGTTCCGCCTCGTCGGCCGCCGCCATGACGACGAAGCCCGGCAGGGAGGCCAGGAAGGTGGTGTCGAAGGCGCCGCAATGGGTGGCGCCGTCGGCTCCGACGAAGCCGGCGCGATCGATGGGGAAGCGCACCGGCAATTTCTGGATCGCCACGTCGTGCACGACCTGATCGTAGGCACGTTGCAAGAAGGTCGAATAGATCGCCGCGAACGGCTTGTAGCCTTCGGTCGCGAGGCCGGCCGCGAACGTCACCGCATGCTGTTCGGCGATGCCGACGTCGAAGGTCCTGGCCGGAAACACTTCGCCGAACAGATCAAGCCCGGTGCCGCCCGGCATAGCGGCGGTGACGGCGACGATGCGCTCGTCCTCCTGGGCCTCCCGGATCAGGCTTTCGGCGAACACCTTGGTATAGGCCGGCGCGTTGGCCGGGGCCTTGGCCTGAGCGCCGGTGATGACGTCGAACTTGTTGACGCCGTGATATTTGTCGGCCGCGGCCTCGGCCGGCGCGTAGCCCTTGCCCTTCTGGGTGACGACATGGATCAGCACGGGGCCCTTGCCATTGTCACGGACATTTTTCAGCACCGGGATCAGATGGTCCAGATTGTGACCGTCGATCGGACCGATGTGGTAGAAGCCGAGCTCCTCGAACAGCGTGCCGCCGGTGACGTAGCCGCGCGCATGCTCGACCGCCCTGGTGATGGCACGGTCGGCACGCTTGCCAAGATACGAGGTCAGTTTCTTGCCGAAGTCGCGCAGGCCGACATAGGCCTTGCCAGAGGCCAGGCGCGCCAGATAGGCGCTCATGGCGCCGGTCGGCGGGGCGATCGACATGTCGTTGTCGTTGAGGATGACGATCAGGCGGGCGTCGAGCGCACCGGCATTGTTCATCGCCTCGTAGGCCATGCCGGCCGACATGGCGCCGTCGCCGATGACAGCGATGACATTGTTGCGGCCGCCGGCAAGATCGCGGGCCGCCGCCATGCCGAGGCCGGCCGATATCGACGTCGAGGAGTGGGCGGCGCCAAACGGATCGTATTCGCTTTCGGTGCGGCGGGTGAAGCCGGAGAGGCCGCCCTCCTGCCGCAGGGTGCGGATGCGATCGCGGCGCCCGGTCAGGATCTTGTGCGGATAGGCCTGGTGGCCGACATCCCAGATCAACCGGTCATCGGGCGTGTTGAAGACATAGTGCAGCGCCACGGTCAGTTCGACCACGCCAAGCCCGGCGCCGAGATGACCGCCGGTGCGCGACACCGCGTCGATCAGTTCGAGGCGAAGCTCCGATGCCAGTTGCGGCAATTCGCTTTCGGAAAGCGTGCGCAGCTCGGCCGGGATGCGGACCTTGTCGAGAAGCGGCGTATGCGGCGTTGCGTTCACGGGTAGGCCCAAGCTTCTGTTCATGCGCGGGATAGGCCGCCGGCAGGCGAAAGTAAATGCCTGCCAAATGACGCGAAAGGCACGCCCCGTCGTCGACTTCCTCAGCCTTCCGGCAGTGGAATGAACTCTTCCTCATCGCCGGGAACGATGTCGAAGCGGCCGGTCTTCCATTCTTGCTTGGCCTGTTCGATGCGCTCCTTGGAGGACGAGACAAAATTCCACCAGATGTAGCGCTTCGAGCCCAGCGAGGCACCGCCGAAAAGCATGAAATGGGCACCAGCCTGTGAGGATACGACGATCTCGTCGCCGGGCCGGAACACCAGAAGCCGTTCCGCCGGAAACACGTCGCCGGAAATCGAGACCTCGCCTTCCAGCGTATAGATGGCGCGTTCTTCCGCGTCAGCAGGGATTTTCACGCTGGCGCCGGGCGCCAGCCTGAGGTCGGCGTAGAGCGTCTCGGAATCGGCTCGCACCGGGGAACGCAGCCCCTGGAAATCGCCTATAACGATGCGGCCGCTGACGCCTTCCGCGTCGATGTCGGGAAGCCGCGCGACAGCGGTGTTTTCGAAAACCGGCGCCACTTCCTCCTTGCCGTCCGGCAGCGCCAACCATGTCTGCAGCCCCGAGATCGACATCGGCGCGCCGCGCAGTTCTTCCGGCGTGCGCTCCGAATGGACGATGCCGCGGCCGGCGGTCATCAGGTTCACGTCACCCGGCTCGATCACCATCTCGGTGCCGAGCGAATCGCGATGCCTGATCCTGCCGTCGAACAGGTAGGTGACCGTCGACAGGCCGATATGAGGATGCGGCCGGACGTCGAGCGCCTGACCGGCACGCAGGATGGCCGGGCCCATGCGGTCGAAGAAGATGAAGGGACCGACCAGCCGCCTTTTGGCAGTCGGCAAGGCGCGGCGAACCTGAAAACCGCCAATGTCCTTGGCGTTCGGAATGACCATCAATTCGATCTGGTCGCTGGCAAAGGCATCGCCGGCTTCAGGATCCTTCCCGGGAAAGAAGCTCATGAACTCTCCTTGTCAGCGGCCGATGGCTGCTTTGGCCAGATCAGGCAAAGCGGATCGCCGCCTTCGCCCGCAGCTTGGCCGCAACCTCCTCGCGATTGCGCGGATGCTGGTTGGTTTCAAGCGAATCGAGAAGCTCGCGCGCCGACGCCGCGATGGCCTCGACGGCATGGTCGAATGCGTGCTGGTTCTGCTTCGAAGGCCGCGTCGTTCCGCTCAGCTTGCGAACGAATTGAAGGGCTGCATCGCGCACCTCGTCGTTGGTCGCCGGCGGATCAAAATTGAACAGGGTCTTGATGTTTCTGCACATCGCTTCCGTATCTCCTCTTGTCCTGGAGCCGTTTCAATCGGGACGCGTTCTATCCTCAATCATGATCATGTCAAAAACCAGAGAGACGGCTGCGTGCCTCAATCCGCGTCCAGCGGCTCCGTCCCGACCGGCTTGCCGTCGCGGGACAGCCTGATCTTCTCCACCTTGTCCTCGGCCGCCTTCAGCAGCCGGTCGCAATGCACCTTCAGCGCCTCGCCGCGCTCGTAGATCCTGATCGACTGGTCGAGCGGCACATCGCCACGCTCCAGATCATCGACGATCTTCTCCAGCGCGTCGAGAGCCTGTTCGAAGCTCATCGCCTTGACGTCTTCGTTGGTTTCACCAGCCATCATTCATCCTTTCATCAGTCGCCCGACATGGGCGGCGACCGAAAATGCCAATCCTTGCAGATCGTAGCCGCCCTCGAGCAGGCTGACGAGCCGGTTGCCGCTGTGGCGCGCCGCGCGCTGCATGAGTTGGCCGGTCGCCCAGTCGAAATCATCCTCGGTCAGGTTGATCTCGGCCAGCGGGTCGCGATGATGCGCATCGAAGCCGGCCGAAATAATGATCAGGTCGGGTGCAAAATTGTCGAGCGAGGGCAGCACGCGCGACAGGAAGGCATCGCGGAACGCCTCGCTGCCGGTCTGCGGCGCAAGCGGCGCGTTGACGATGTTGCCGGCGCCGGTTTCGTTCTTTGCTCCGGTGCCGGGGTAGAGCGGCATCTGGTGCGTCGAGCAATAAAGCACGGACGGATCGTCCCAGAAAACATCCTGCGTGCCGTTGCCGTGATGCACGTCCCAGTCGACGATGGCGACACGTTCGATATCGTGTTTGCGCTGTGCATAACGTGCGGCGATGGCCGCCGTGTTGAACAGGCAGAAGCCCATCGCGGTCGCTTTCTCGGCATGATGGCCGGGCGGCCGGGCGGCGACGAAAACGTTGTCTGCCCTGCCGGCAAAGACGTCGTCGACGGCGGCGTTGGCGGCTCCGATCGCGGTGATCGCCGCCTGCCAGCTCTTCGGGCTGGCCGTTGTGTCGGCATCGATGCGGGCGATGCCCGTCTCGGGAATGGCGGCGCGTACCCGCTCGACGAAATCCTCGGGATGCGCGTAGAGAATGGTGGCCTCGTCGCCTTCCGGCGCCTCGAGGCGGTCGAGCGCGGCAAAAGCCTCGTCGTCGAGCACGCGCTCGATGGCGCGCAAGCGGTCCGGCCGCTCCGGATGGCCGGGCGGCGTGATGTGCTCAAGGAAGATCGGATGGGTGTAGAGACGAGTGGCCATGCCCCCTATCTAGTGCCCCGGCGCGGCGATGGCCATGCGTTGCGGCCTGATGGCTGGGGAAAATCGCGCCTGCGTCCATTCGCGTCGCCGCGGGGATTGGCGGCGCAGGGGCTTCGTCGTAAAGTCCCGGCCACTGCCTGGTGCCCGCCGCGAGCGGGAGAATCGGGAACACGGTTTGATACCGTGGCGTGCCCAACGCTGTAAGGGGGACCGCGCCGGTAAATGCCACTGTCGATGACGGGAAGGCGCCGGATGCGGGTTGATCCCGAGCCAGAAGACCGGCCTGGCAGGCATCGTCATCCGCATGGTCAGGCGGACGGCAGTTGATTGCAATCGCAAGGGGACAAGCGATGCCGGACAATATGACCATCCCCGTGGGTGACGGATTCGACCAGATGGCGCGCGATGCGGTCTACCGCGCCATGTTCACGCGGCGCGATGTTCGCAGCCATTTTACATCAGAGGCCGTCGACGACGAGGTCTTGGCGCGGCTGCTGCTTGCCGCCCATCACGCGCCATCGGTCGGCTTCATGCAGCCATGGAATTTCATCGTCATTCGTGGCACCGAACGACGGGAACAGGTGCGCGACCTGTTCCTCGCGGCGCGCGAGCAGGAATTGCCGGCGATCGAGGAAGAGCGGCGGGCGCTCTACCGCAAGCTCAAGCTGGAAGGCATCTGCGAAAGCGCGCTCAATATCTGTATCACCTGCGACCGCCGACGCTCACAGGGTTCGCCGCTGGGACGCTGGCACAATCCCGAGATGGATCTCTACAGCACGGTCTGCGCGGTGCAGAATTTCTGGCTGGCGGCGCGCGCCGAAGGCGTCGGCGTCGGCTGGGTCAGCATTATCGAGGCGCAGGCGTTGAAAGACCTTCTGTCGATTCCCGGGCATGTGACGCCGGTGGCCTATCTCTGTGTCGGCCGTGTCTCGGAGTTCGCGCCGAAACCGGACCTCGAAACACATGGCTGGGGGCGGCGGCTGCCGCTGCCCGAGCTGATCATGAGCGAGACGTTTTGCGGACAGGGCGAAGTTCCGCTCAAATCAACGATCGCACGCCTCAAGGCGGCAACATGCGAAAAGTCTGACAAACCCTTGATTTGATTGCCGATATGGCATGCGCAGCGCGCTGCCGGCGGCCTGCCGTCGTCAGGCGGCTCCGGCATCCTTCCTCAACAATCCTTCGAGCAGTTGCTTGAATGCCGCCACCACGGTCTTCGACGTCGCTTCCGGGTCGTTCGAATTGGCGATCCGCTGCGCCGCCTGGCTGCTCGCCCCGTTGATCAGCCGTGCCGCGGTCTCGGGGTCTACGCCCGGGACAACCACCCCGTCGCCCTGCAGCGTCGTCAGGTGATCGGTCATCGACGCGACGCAGGCATTGGCGTTCGGCCATTGCGCGGGATCCCCCAGCACGGCCGGACCGTCCCGAAACATGATGCGCTGGATTTCCGGCTCCAGCGCCATTTCGATGTAGCTCGTGCATTCGTCGACGAAGCTTTGCCAGCGGGTCGGTGCTTTCGCTGCAACCTCATTCACCCGTGCCGCCATCTCGGCGTCTATCTCGGCGATAACCGCCTGCAAAAGCCCCTTCTTGTCCCCGAAATGATGATAGAGCGCACCGCGCGTCAGCCCGGCCGATGCGGTGAAATCATCCATCGATGCCTCGGCATAACCGATCGTTCCGAACGCATGCCGGGCCGCGGCAATCAATTTGGCGCGCGTTTCGGCGATCATTTCCCTGCGGGGCTTGTGCATCTCTTCTGGCCTTATCCACATACGTCACGTATGCCAATTGACATACGCGACGTATGATCTATTTAGTATTCATACGCATCGTATGTAATTTCCGAATCGCCTTTTGTCGAGGAACGGACCATGCAGAACCCCTATTCCGAGATCTTTCGAGCCCCTGGCGCCAAGGGCTTTGCCGCTGCAGGCTTCATGGCGCGCCTGCCGGTCGCCATGGCGCCGATCGGCATCGTGGCGATGCTGTCGCAGACGCGTGGCGAATACTGGCTGGCGGGTGCCGTCTCGGCGACATTCGCGCTGGCCAACGCTTTCCTGGCGCCGCAGATCTCCAGGCTGGTCGACCGCCTCGGCCAGACATGGATCGTCGTGCCCACCACCATCATCTCCGTGCTGGCATTCCTGCTGCTGATTGCGTCGGCCAATCAGGATTGGCCGGTATGGACAATGTTCGTGTCGGCGCTGCTGGCAGCGGCCATGCCCAGCATGCCGGCAATGGTGCGCGCGCGCTGGACCGAGCTTTTTCGCGGCCGGCCGGAGATGAACACCGCCTTCGCCTTCGAATCGGCGGCCGACGAACTGGTCTATATCGCCGGCGCGTCGCTGTCGGTGGGCCTCAGTGCGGCGCTGTTTCCGGAAGCAGGCATGCTGGCGAGCACGTTGTTTCTCGCTTTGGGCTCGATAGCATTCATCCTGCAGCGATCGACCGAGCCGAAAGTGCGGCCGGTGGACCATGGTTCGACTGGCTCGGCAATCCGCCTGCGGCCGGTACAGATCATCACCTTCGCCCTAATCTTCATCGGCGCGACCTTCGCGACGACGGAAGTGAGCACCGTGGCGATCACCAACGAGTTCGGCCAAGCCGGTGCCGCAAGCCTGGTGATCGGCGTCTATGCGCTGGGATCGTTCGTGTTGGGCATCGTGGTCGGCGCGCTCAACCTCAAGACGCCGCTACAGCGCCAGCTGACCGTCGCGGTCGCCATCATCGCAGTCAGCACGATTTTGCCGCTCACCGCCGACAGCGTGCCGATTTTGGCGCTGACCGTCTTCATCAGCGGCGTGGCGATCTCGCCGACTTTCATCACGGCATTCGGCCTGATCGAACGGCATGTGCCGGAAGCGATGCTGACCGAGGGCATTACCTGGGTGACAACGGGAATCGGCATCGGCATGGCGCTGGGCTCTTTCGCCGCCGGCGCGGTGGTGGATGCGTTCGGCGCCCAGAACGGGTTCTGGGTCTCGGTGGTCGCGGGCGGCATCGCGCTGGTCACGGTGCTGCTCGGCCAGCGCAGTCTTGCCACTCACAAATGCGAGTTGGATGGGTGTGAAGCGGCCGTCGCTGCCGCGGAATGAACCATGACGCGTCCGGTTCAGCGGATCGGACGCTATTGCCGCCGTCGAACCTAGAGAATCTCGGTCTTGGCGATGTGGATGCCAAAACCTTCGAGGCCGACATAGTGGCGCTCGCGCGAGGCGATCAAATTGATCGAGGAAATGCCGAGATCCTTCAGGATCTGAGCACCGAGCCCGATCTCGCGCCATTCATTCTCGCGGCGGCGCGCCTCTTCGTGGTCCTCCCGGTCGCCGCTCGCCGGCCGGTTGCGCTCCTGGTGGGCGACACCGACCGAGCCCTCGCGCAGATAGACGATGACGCCGCGCTTGCGCTCGCCCATCGCCTTCATGATGGCGTCCAGCCGGTGGCTGGTGCCGAAGACGTCGGTCACCACGTCCTCGGAGTGCAGACGCACAGGCACCTCTTCTCCGTCGCGGATGTCGCCGAAGACGACGGCGACATGGTGCATGGAATCCCACGGCAGCGTGTAGGTGAAGACCTGCGCCTTGCCGCCGAGCGTGTCGATCTCGGAGCACGCCACGCGTTCGACCAGCGTTTCCTTGCGTTGCCGGTAAGCAATGAGGTCGGCGACAGAAACCTGCTTGAGGCCGTGCTCCTCGGCAAAAGCCGCGACCTGCGGGCCGCGCTTGACGGTGCCGTCATCATTGACCAGTTCCGAGATCACGCCGATCGGCGGCAGGCCGGCGAGCTTGCACAGATCGACGGCCGCCTCGGTATGGCCCGAACGCATCAGCACGCCGCCTTCGCGCGCGATGAGCGGGAAGATGTGGCCGGGGCGGACGAAATCGGAGGCGCCGACATTGCCGTTGGCGAGATTGCGCACGGTCAGCGTGCGGTCGTCGGCCGAAATGCCTGTCGTGGTACCATGCTTGAAATCGACGCTGACGGTGAAGGCGGTGGTGTGCGCCGAATCATTGTCGGCGACCATCGGCGCAAGGTTGAGGCGCTTGGCCTCCTCGCGCGGCATCGGCGTGCAGACGATGCCCGAAGTGTTGCGCACAATGAAGGCCATCTTTTCCGGCGTGCAATGGACGGCGGCGACGATCAGGTCGCCCTCGTTCTCGCGCCCGTCATCATCCATGACGACGACGATCTCGCCGCGCTCGAAGGCCCGGATTGCTTCGACGATCTTCTTCTGGTCGTAAGACATGGAATGCTCGCTTCGCTCGCAAGGGAGTAGGGGAATAGGGCAGTAAGGGAGTAAGGGAAAGGAAAAATTGCTCGTCTCGCGGGCAGCTTAACAGACTGCCCTACTGCCCTACTGCCCTACTGCCTTCCTTGCCTGTCTGTCCTCGGTGCCGCAGATAATGGTCGGCGATTGCGCAGGCAACCATCGCCTCGCCGATCGGTACGGCGCGAATGCCCACACACGGATCATGGCGACCCTTGGTCATCACTTCGACGTCGTTGCCGTCCTTGTCGATCGACTTCCGGGGCGTCAGGATTGAAGACGTCGGCTTGACGGCGAAGCGGGCGATGATCGCCTGGCCGGTCGAGATGCCGCCAAGGATGCCGCCGGCATTGTTGGACAGGAACACCGGCTGGCCGTCATTGCCGATGCGCATCTCGTCGGCATTCTGTTCGCCGGTGATGCGGGCGGCCTCGAAGCCGTTGCCGATCTCGACGCCCTTGACGGCGTTGATCGACATCAGGCCTGACGCGATATCCTGGTCGAGCTTTGCGTAGATCGGCGCGCCGAGGCCGGCCGGAACGCCGTCGGCGACGATCTCGATCACGGCGCCGACGGAGGAACCCGCCTTGCGGATGCCGTCGAGATAGCTCGTGAAAACGGGAACGGACGCCGGATCCGGCGTGAAGAACGGATTGTCCGCGTCGCCAATGAAATTCCAGTTCCAGTTGGCGCGGTCGATCGACTTCTCGCCCATCGATACCAGTGCACCGCGCACCACCATGCCCGGCACGACCTTGCGGGCGAGGGCTCCGGCAGCGACCCGAGCCGCGGTCTCGCGCGCCGAGGATCGGCCGCCGCCGCGATAGTCGCGCACGCCGTATTTGACGTCATAGGTGTAGTCCGCATGGCCCGGCCTGTACTGGCGGGCGATCTCTCCATAGTCCTTCGAGCGCTGGTCGACATTCTCGATCAGCATGGAGATCGGCGTACCTGTCGCGATCATCGTCTCGCCGTCATCGTCAAGGATGAAGCCCGACAGCACCTTCACTTCGTCAGGCTCACGGCGCTGCGTGACGAAGCGCGACTGGCCGGGCCGGCGCTTGTCGAGTTCGGCCTGGATTTCGTCACGCGTGAAGCGGATGCCGGGTGGGCAGCCGTCGACCACGCAGCCCAATGCGGCCCCATGGCTTTCGCCCCAGGTGGTGACGCGGAAAAGATGGCCGAACGTGTTGTGAGACATCGCAAAGTGCCTTGCCCGGCATCGGAGCCGACTGAAGCCTGCCTTCTATTGGCGTTTTCCACAGGGGTCAAACCGTGATCTACGGATTTAGTTTTGACACATTCGATTGGTTTCTGCTCTGCTCCATTCGCCGTTGAGGATCCGCCGCTACCCATGCCGGCGCAATACCAAAGAGGACGATGATGCGTACCCTGATTGGCGCTGTTGCCGCCACATTCCTGCTTTGCACCGCCGCTTTCGCCGGGCAGACCGAAGGCCTGATCAAGAAGATCGACAAGGACGCGCTGACCCTGACGCTGGACGACGGCAAATCCTACAAGCTGAACGCGGAAACCGATCTCGACGCGCTGAAGCCCGGCATGGACATCGTCATCGCCTATGACGTAACCAACGGCGAAAACGTCGTCACCGATATGCAGTTGCCGGACAGCGACTCCAACTAGGCTTCCAATGCAAATCGGCCGTTCGGCGTTTGTTGAGCCGTTGCAGCCGTTTTATGCACCTGCAACCGACAGCCTGCATGAGCCTTCCTGGATCGTGCCAGGTGCCTAAAGCCACCCCAGGCTGTCGCCTTCCAGCTTGAGCACGCGGTCCTGCGGTATCGCCAGCTTCGCCGCATCATCCTCGGCCATGTCAAGCACGAAGCGAAACAAGGTGCGCATGACGCCGCCATGCGTCACGCAGACTGTCTGGCGCTCGAGCGCGTCGAACCACGGCTTTACCCGTTCGAGCAGCATCTGGTAGCTCTCGGCATCTTTGCCCGGCGGCTGAAAGTTCCATTTGTCCAGCGCACGCGTCCTGCTCGCACCCGGAAATTGCGTCTCCAGCTCGGCAAAGGTGAAACCCTGCCAGTCGCCGAAATTCACTTCAACAAGGCGGGGGTCGGTCCCATAGGCAGCCGGGTCGAGCTTCATGGCGGCGCGAATGCGCTCCATGGTCTCGCGCGTGCGCCGCATCGGGCTGGCGACGAAATCGAACTCTGCGGGATTGGAGATCAGGTCAGCCAGCCGATGCCCGTTTGCGCTCGCCTGCTCGCGGCCGAGCGCGTTGATGTCGGTATCGGCCTGCCCCTGAAGCCGGAATTCGGCGTTCCACGCGGTCTGGCCGTGGCGCACGATATAAACCAGCGGGTACATCAGGTCTTCCGGAGGTCGGGCCAGGGCCTGGGCGGAGGATAGGCGGAGGAGTTAATCCTTGACTGTCGAAATGTCAGGTGCGTCGACCGCCTTCATGCCGACGACGTGATAGCCGGAATCGACATGATGCACTTCGCCGGTGACGCCGCGCGACAGGTCGGACAGGAAATAGACGCCGGAATCGCCGACCTCTTCCTGGGTGACCGTCTGCTTCAGCGGCGAATTGTACTCGTTCCACTTCAGGATGTAGCGGAAGTCACCAATGCCGGAAGCGGCCAGCGTCTTGATCGGGCCCGCCGAGATCGCGTTGACGCGGATCTTCTTGGCGCCGAGATCGACGGCGAGGTAACGCACGCTGGCCTCGAGTGCGGCCTTGGCGACGCCCATGACGTTGTAATGCGGCATCACCTTTTCGGCGCCGTAATAGGTCAGCGTCAAAAGCGAACCGCCATCGGTCATCAGCGCCTCGGCGCGCTTGGCGATGGTGGTGAAGGAATAGACCGAAATATCCATCGTGCGCAGGAAATTATCGCGCGTCGTCTCGACATAGCGGCCGGTCAGTTCGTCCTTGTCGGAAAAAGCGATGGCATGGACGAGGAAGTCGAGCTTGCCCCAATGATTGGCGACATTGGCGAAAACCTCGTCGAGGCTCGCCGGATCGGTCACATCGCAATGGCCGGCGACAAAGGCGCCGAGTTCCGCAGCCAGTGGCTCGACCCGCTTCTTGAACGCTTCACCCTGATAGGTCAGCGCGATCTCGGCGCCGTGGTCGACGCATGCCTTGGCGATGCCGTAGGCAATCGACCTGTTGTTGGCGACGCCGAGGATCAGGCCGCGTTTGCCGGCCATCAGGCCCTGTCCACCCGCCATATGCGTGCTCTCCGCAAGATTTCTTATTTGTGGAGAGCCCTATCGCACAGGCACAGAGCCCCTTCAAGCGCTCAAACGGGACAGTTCGGGGACAAGAGCCGCCAATCAGCCTTTTTGGCTGCGCAACAGCCCTTCGAGCGCGCTGTCGCCGCCTTCTGGCAGCATGATGCGCACATGGGCGTAGAGATCACCGTGGCCGCCGGCCTTTTCCGGCAGGCCCCTGCCCTTCAGGCGCAGGACCTTGTCCGAACTCGACCAGGCGGGAACGTTGACCGCGAGCTTGCCGGTCGGCGTTTCGACGGCCACCTTGGCGCCAAGCACGGCATCGGCCAGCCCCACCGGCAAATCGGCATGCAGGTCGCGGCCCTCCAGGCGGTAGCGCGGATGCCGGCGGAAGCGGATCTTGACCAACGCGTCGCCGGGCTGGCCCGGCCCTTGCTCGCCCTGCCCCTTCAGCCGGATGGTCTGCCCGTCCTCGACATAGGCCGGCAGCTTGACCGCCACCTTGCGGCCGTCAGGGAACATCGCCGTGACCTTTTCAGCGTTCGCCGCTTCCTCGATGGTAATGTCGAGCGTGACATTGAGGTCGGCGGCGGTTGCCGGCTGGCGGCGGTCACCCATTCCTGCCCCGCTTTGGCCGGGGCCGCGCGAGCCGGAGAAGACGTCGCCAAAAATCTGGCTGAAGATATCGCTGTTGCCATCGAACGGATCGCCGCCAGGGCGTCCGGAGCGGAACTCGAATCGCGAACCGCCGGCTCCCTGCTGCTGGCGGCGAAAACCGCCGAAGGGGTCACCGCCACCGGGGGCGCCCTCGAAGCCCTGGAAACGCGGCTTGCCGTCGGCGTCGATCTCGCCGCGATCGAAAGCGGCACGGGTCTTCTCGTCGCCGACGATCTCATAGGCCTGATTGGCCGCGGCAAAACGGTCCTTCGCCTTGGGATCATTCGGATTCTGGTCCGGATGATGCTTCTTGGCGAGTTTGCGGTACGCCGATTTTATGTCCTTGGCCGATGCGTTCTTTGCAACGCCCAGCACCTCATAGGGGTCGCGCATGCTTCCTGCCCTGGAGAAAGAGTGAGTCCATAGTCGCCTCTTATATGCGCTCGCATAGGAAGAAATTCCAGTGCTGGACGTTATTTCAGAGGTGGAAGATCAAAGCGCCCTGAAGTCCTGCATACGCCAGCCGCCGGCGCTGGCCAGGCAAAGTTCGCCCGCGAACATGGCAACGCCGTCAAAGCTTTCGCGCGAAGCCTTGAAGCGGCGGCAGGTCTGACCCCCGTCCTTCAATTCCGCCAGTTCGGTGATGGAGCCGCGCGAACCCGTACCGGCATTGGCCCACGGCACGGCTTGACCGCCGAGCTGCTCGATGTCGGCGGAGGACACCGCGTTGCCGATCGTCGTCTGGTCGGAATCGCGGTCCGAATCGGCCGATGCGGCTGGAGCCGAAATGCTGCCGGTCAGGATCGAGCGATCGACCTCGGCTTTTTGCAGGCTGAAGCCGCCCGCGCCACATGCGGCAAGCGGCAAGGCAATCATCACGATCGCGGCTTTGGCGCTGGCTGAAGCAAATAGGCTGCCTTGCCTGCTGTCAAAAGCTTGCGCGATACGCGACAATCGGCAACCTCCCCTGTTTGATGAAAATTTGAGAAAAACTATGAGTGAGACTGAGTTAACAAGCGGTGACTTTACCGAGGCCGCCGAGCCGTTTCGCCTTTTTGCCGCATGGCTGGACGACGCCACCAAAAGCGAAATGAACGACCCCAACGGCGTGGCGTTGGCAACCGTCGATGCCGAGGGCATGCCGGATGTGCGGATGGTGCTGCTCAAGGGCTTCGATGAGAGCGGCTTTGTGTTCTACACGAATTTCGAAAGCGCCAAGGGCCGGGAGATCCTAGGCAGCATGAAGGCGGCGATGTGCTTCCACTGGAAATCGCTGCGCCGCCAGGTGCGCGTGCGCGGGCCGGTGGAGATCGTCAGCGATGCCGAGGCCGACGCCTATTACGCGACACGGCCGCGCGGCAGCCGCATCGGCGCCTGGGCCTCGAAACAGTCGCGGCCGCTGGAAAGCCGGTTCGCGCTGGAAAAGGCGGTGGCCGAATACACGGCCCGCTACGCCATCGGCGAGATTCCGCGCCCAAAACACTGGTCGGGTTTCCGCATCGTGCCGAAGACGATCGAGTTCTGGCACGACAGGCCGTTTCGGCTGCATGACCGCGTGGTGTTTTCGCGCAATGCCGGGGGCGGTTGGGAGAAGACGCGGCTTTATCCCTGAGTTTGTAAACTAGCGCCGACATCCTCACTGCGCCTAGCCCGGGCTGGCCAGTGGCGACCGAGGCACGCGGGATAGGTCGGCGCTCCACCCCACCCGACCCTGCGGGCCGACCTCCCCATCTAAGGGAGGCGGGGGCCGAACTATTTTTTTCTGGTCATGAATGCCGTCAGTGCAGCGCGGGCTTCGTCCGATTTCAGCCGCTCGCGAAAATGCTCGCTTTCCACGTTGATGCGGGCGACGAGGTCCTCGCGAGAGCCGCGCATCAGGTCGCGCGCGATCCTGAGCGCCTGCGGCGGCTTGGCGGCGATCTGGCCGGCGGCCGCCAGAACCGACGCCTCCAGCGCTCCTTCCTCGACAACTTCGTAGATCAGACCAGCGGCCTTGGCGCGTTCGGCCGAGAAGCCTTCGCCAAGGCCGAGCAGCGCGAACGCGCCCTGCTGGCCCAGGATGCGCGGCGCCAGCAGGCTCGATCCCGCTTCGGGCACAAGGCCGAGGTCGACGAAGGGTGTCCTGAACACGGTGCGCGGCGTGGCGAAGGTCAGGTCGCAGTGCAAATTGAGCGTGGTGCCGATGCCGACCGCGATGCCGTCGACACCGGAGACGATGGGTTTTGCGACCCTGGCCAGCGCCATCAGGAAATCCCAGACTTCCGTGCCGCCTTCGCCGCCAGTGGCGACGACCATGAAATCGGCGAGGTCGTTGCCGGAGGAGAAGGCACCGGGCACGCCGAGAAAGACATGGACGCGAATTGCCGGATCCGCATCCCCTTCGGCCAAGGTTTGCGACATCTTGGCGTACATGGCGCGCGTCAGCGCGTTCTTCTTGTCCGGGCGGTTTATGCGGATGATCTGCATGGCGCCCTGGCGCTCGACGAGGATATGGTCTGTCACGGTTCTTTCCTTGTGAACGTCAGGCGGAAATCAATGTCCTGCCGGCAGCGGCGAGGCTTGCGGCGCCGTCGACAACGCGCTCCTTCAAGGCACTTGTCTCGCCGAGCAGGTTTTCGGCGAAAAAGCGGCAAAGGGCGACGCGGCCGTGATCGGCAAGGGCGCCCCGCGCCAAGTAGGCGCCGCCGGCTGCAAGCGAGACCAGCCGGAGATAGGGTGTCGCGCCGGCAAGCGCCTCGCCAGTCCGGCCATCGGCCGACAGTCTTTGCAGGAAACATGTCGCTTGCGTCAGATCGTCGAGCCCGCGGTCGAGAGCATCGGCCGTATGGCCAAACCCTTCGAGATTCGATGTCCGCACGGCGCTGGCGACAGCGGCAAGCTCGGCGATGAAGCCGTGCACATGCTCGCCGCCGCCGAGCGGCAGTTTTCGGGTCACCAGATCGATCGCCTGGATGCCGTTGGTGCCCTCGTAGATCGGCGCGATGCGGGCGTCGCGATAGAGTGCCGCAGCCCCCGTCTCCTCGATGAAACCCATGCCGCCATGGACCTGGACGCCAAGCGAGGCGACCTCGACGCCGATATCGGTCGAAAAAGCCTTGGCAAGCGGCGTCAACAGGTTGGCCCGGTCGCGCCAATGCGCCGCCTGGTCACCAGACGATACGCGCGCCAGGTCGATGGCATGGGCACAGGAATAGCTGATCGCCCGCGCGATCTGCGTCAGCGCCTTCATGGTCAGGAGATTGCGCTGCACGTCGGGGTGATGGACGATCGGCGCCATGCCGGCGCCGGCGTAATCCGCCGCCTTGCCCTGGCGGCGCTCATTGGCATAGGCGATCGCCTTCTGGGTCGCGGCTTCCGCGACCGCCACGCCCTGCATCCCGACGGCGAGGCGGGCATTGTTCATCATGGTGAACATGCAGGCCAGCCCCTTGTTCTCCTCGCCGATCAGCCATCCGATGGCGCCGGGCTTGGCGCCCTGAAAACCGTCGCCATAGATCATGGTGCAGGTCGGCGAGGCATGGATGCCGAGCTTGTGCTCGAGGCCCGAACAGAAGACGTCGTTGCGTGCGCCAGGCGAGCCGTCCGCGCCGACCAGGAATTTCGGCACCAGGAAGAGCGAGATGCCGCGCGTGCCCGCAGGCGCGTCAGGCAGCCGCGCCAGTACCAGATGGACGATATTGTCGGTGAGATCATGCTCGCCATAGGTGATGAATATCTTCTGGCCGAAGATGCGGTAGGTGCCGTCGCGGGCCGGTTCGGCGCGCGTGCGCAAGGCAGCGAGGTCCGAGCCGGCCTGCGGCTCAGTCAGATTCATCGTGCCCATCCACTCGCCGGAGACGAGCTTTGCGAGATACTTGGCCTTGAGCTCTTCCGAAGCGTGCTTGTCGAGCGCCTCGACCGCACCCATGGTCAGCGTCGGGCCAATGCCGAAGGCCATGGCGGCGGAATTCCACATTTCGAGCGCGGCGACGCCGGGCATGGTCGGAAGCGCCTGCCCGCCATATCCTTCCGGGCCGGAGAGCGCGTTCCAGCCGCCGTCGATCCAGCGGCGATAAAGTTCCTTCCAGCCCGGCGGCATGGTCACTGCGGCGTCCTTCAGCACCGCGCCGTGCTCGTCGCCGATCTTGTAGAGCGGAGCGACCTCTTCGGTGGCGAAGCGGCCGGCCTCGCTAAGAACGGCGTCGACGAGATCCTCGCCGAGATCGCCGAACGTGCCGTCATCGAGGGCAGGCTTCAGGCCGGCCACATGCTTGAGGGTGAACGCGATGTCCTCGACCGGTGCCAGATACATGCCGCTCGCTCCTCCTGATGCATCGGCCAGGCTGATCCTAGGATCTGAGTGGGACCTGCTTGCCACACACCGTATTCGCCTTTGGGCGATCGCCCATCTTCTTTTTACGTAAACGTCAAATTTTGTCACGCTGATTTTGCAATCGCGCCGGCTCGTATTAAATGCGATGGACGCCGGGTCAAAATCGACCGGCAACAGACCAGAACCAGCCGACTGGAAACCAACTCATGCTTGCCAGACCTGACGCCTACCGTTGTATCGAGTGCGGCCTGCCCTACCGGGCGGCGGGGTTCTCATATTATCACGGTGAATTGGAAAACGGCGCCGCCTATTGGTCGGATCGCGGTATATTGTGCTCGCCGAAATGCTCGATCGCCCATCATCGCAAACGCGCGGCCGAAGGCACGCTGCCGCAACAGCCCGCGCCGGATCCGTTTGAAGTTCAGCCATTCGGCCGCGCTGACCGTCGCACTTGATATGTATTCCCGTACATACCGTGCTAGAGGTGATCGAAATGACAAACCAACTGACCCGTACCTCCCGTCTCGAAGCTCGGATATCCCCGGATATGCTGAGTGTGATGAAACGTGCCGCCGAAATCCAGGGCCGCAGCGTCAGCGACTTCCTGGTCTCCGCAGCGCAGGAAGCTGCACAACGCACCATTGAGGAGATCGCTATCATCCGCCTGTCCATCGAGGATCAGCTCGCTCTGGTAGAGGCCATTCTCAATCCGCCCGAACCTAATGAAGCGCTGCGCAAAGCCGCCGACGCCTACAAGCGAGTTGTCGTCGAATCCCGGTGAGTCTAGGCTTGATCATCGAGCCGCTGGGCGGATCGTATGATCGTAAGACATTCAGCTGTGGCGTGCTGGCACTCGACCAATATCTACACGAGCTGGCAAGCCAGGACGTCAAACGCCGAGTTAGAAACTGCTTTGTCGCCGCGGACCGTGATGTCGATCTCATTGCCGGATACTACACTCTTGCAGCGTCAAGTGTGCCCATCACTTCTCTGCCGGAAGACCTGACAAGACGCCTACCGCGTTACCCGGTCCTGCCCGCCATATTGATCGGAAGGTTGGCAGTCGATACCCGATATCAGGGACAAAGAGTAGGATCGATACTGATCGTGGATGCACTTCGGCGCTGCGCCCAAGCTGCTCCTGCTTCCTTCGCACTGATCGTCGACGCAAAGGACGACAAGGCCGCCGCCTTCTATTGCAAATATGGTTTCAGGCCATTTCAAGACCGGCGGTTGTCGCTGTTCCTATCGGTAGCGACGGCGTTGAAGCTGTTCGGCTGACGGACCGCATTGCCTTGAAAGCGAATCCTTAACCATAGCGGTCCAGGATTTGCCTTTGATCAACGGGGATTCCTGTTTGAAGAGAACGGCGCATCTTCTTCGCCGCCCAGCGATCGCTCTCGCGGCGATGATGGCGCTGACAACGGCGGCAAGGGTCTCGGATTTCTCCGAGCCGTGGAAAAGTGCCGACCGGGCGCTTGTCGTCGATGCTTACGAATACAATTCCATCGACTGGGCGCAGCTTGCCACGGACAAGCGCGTCGTCGGCTTCATCAACAAAGCCTCCGATGGCATGTCGCCGCCCTATTCCTGCTCCGGAGACGATACCGAGGTCAAACTCTGCAAGGCACTGTGGAAACGCCATGCGGTGACGCGCGAACTGTTCCAGACGCGCAAGGTGGTCGCCAAGGCGCTCGGCCTGAAATGGGGCGCCTATCACCTCGCCCGCCCCGGCAATCCGGTCGAGCAGGCCAATAATTTCCTCGATTTCGCCGATCCCGCGCCGGACGACCTCATGGCCCTCGACATCGAAGGCATTGATCCCGCGCAATGGATGTCGCTCGACGACGCCGAGGCGTTCGTGCGCCAGGTGCATCGGCGCATCGGCCGCTTCCCGGTACTCTACACCAATGGCAAGACCGCCCAGTATATCGCCGACAACAGCTACAAATACCGGCTGCTGTCGCGGCTGCCGCTCTGGTACGCGCGCTACAAGCCTGACATCGACGTGCATTTTCCCATCGGCAACTGGCAAGGCTATGCGCTCTGGCAGTTTTCGGCGCAGGCCAATTGCGGCCGCTTCCGGTGCCCCTACAGGGTAGCCGGCACGCCCGACGACATCGACGTCAACGTCGCGCCGACAGATGCCGCCACGCTGCGCCAGCAATGGCCGTTCGGCGGGCTGATCGACGTGCCCGCGGATTATCTCGCCAGCGTACCGGTGCCGCTCTCGCGCGAAGCCGCTTTGGCCGGCAAGACCACCCTCATCTACGCCGATGTGGCGACGCCGCCGAGTTTCGGGGAAATGGTCGCGGTGCTTGGTTCGCGCTGGTCGAAATTCCGCGACGGGTTCCGCATGCCTGTCGTGAAGACGGTGCCGCGGCGGCCGATCTTCGGCATCGTCCAATATGTCTCCTGGAAGCGCACCGGGCAGCGTACCCCAGCGCAACTCGACGCCGCCTTCGCTGCGGCGGCGGACCCGGTGAGCACCGCTTCTACCGAACCCGACCGCGGCAAACGCTGAATTTGTGCGACCGGATGCTTGCGGTCAGCTTGCTCCTGCCGCTTCGCGCGCCACGGCCTGCCAGCCAATGTCGCGGCGGCAGAAGCCCTGCGGCCAGTCGATACGGTCGAGCGCGGCATAGGCCTTCTCCTGCGCCTCGCCGACAGTCGCGCCGACCGCGGTGACGTTCAAGACGCGACCGCCATTGGCGACCAGCGCACCGCCATTGATGGCGGTGCCGGCATGGAAAATCTGGGCGCCCTGGCTGGCAGCCTCATCGAGCCCGCGAATGACCGAGCCTTTTTCGGGCGTCCCGGGATAGCCCCTCGCGGCCATGACGACGGTCAGTGCCGCCTCGTCGCTCCAGCGCGCCGATATGTGCGCGAGCTGGCCATCGACGGCGGCATTGAGCAGCACCAGCAGGTCGTCCTTCAGCCGCATCATCAGCACCTGGCATTCGGGGTCGCCGAAGCGGGTGTTGTATTCGATCAGCTTCGGCCCTTCGTCCGTTATCATCAGCCCGGCGAAGAGAATGCCGGCGAAGGAGGCACCCGTTAAAGCCATGCCGCGCATGGTCGGTTCGATGATCTCGCGCATGGTGCGCTCTACCATCTGCGGCGTCATTACCGGGGCCGGCGAATAGGCGCCCATGCCGCCGGTGTTGGGGCCGACATCACCGTCGCCGACGCGTTTGTGATCCTGCGCGGTGCCGAAGGGCAGTGCTGTAGTGCCGTCGCACAGGCAGAAGAAGCTGGCCTCCTCGCCGGTCAGAAACTCCTCGATCACCACTTCCGCGCCGGCCGTGCCGAAAGAGCCGTCGAAACAGGCGTCGAGCGCGGCCAGCGCCTCATCCATCGTCATTGCGACCGTGACGCCCTTGCCCGCGGCAAGGCCATCGGCCTTGATGACAATCGGCGTGCCCATCTTCTCGACATAGGCCTTGGCCGATGCCAGGTCTGAGAAACGGCCATAGGTGGCGGTGGGGATGTCATATCTGGCGCAGAGATCCTTGGTGAAGCCCTTCGATCCTTCGAGCCGCGCCGCCGCACGCGACGGGCCAAAGACGCGGATGCCCCAGCCACGCAGATCGTCTGATATGCCGGCGACCAGCGGCCCTTCCGGCCCAACCACGACGAGGTCGATCTGCTTGTCCTTGCAGAAGGCGGCGACAGCGGAATGATCGGCGATGTCGAGCTTGACCAGCTCCGCCTCGCGGCCGATGCCAGGATTGCCGGGCGCAGCATAGAGCTTGGTCAGCAACGGCGACGCGGCGATCTTCCAGGCGAGCGCATGTTCGCGGCCGCCGGAGCCGAGAAGAAGAACGTTCATGGCCACCTCTTGATGCCTGTAATCTTCCAGAGAACCCGCTATTGCTCTCTGGACGACGGGTCAAGGCATCCGGGCGCTTTGGTCGAAATTGCGCACGGGAACGTTACCCCTGCCCAAGAATCGGCGGCGGAGACCGTCGCCGATTTTCTGGCAAGCGCTTCAGCTCTGGAAAACGATCGGGAACCAGTCTTCGCGCAGCTTCTGCCCCGACTGCATGCCATGGCCATGATAGGGCGGGGAGGTGCGCCCCGGCCGTTCGACATAACGGGCGTCGTCACCAACCCAGCGCAGCGATAGCGCACGCCGCCGCGCCGCGGTCAGGTTGCCGCGCGCGCCATGCGCGGTCCTGAAATCGAACAGGATGGCATCGCCCGGCTCCATTTCCCATTCAAGCACCTCCAGCGAGGGGTCCGTGTCTGGATCCGGCACCGGCAGGTAGTCGCCCTCGTCGGCATAGAAATTGCTGTCGTCGAGCCAGCGCACCGGCAGGATCATCTTGTCCCATTTGTGCGAGCCGGCAATCAGCCGCAGCGTTGCCTCCTTTACAGGGTCGATAGGGATCCAGAAGCTCACCGTCTGCCGGCCGTCGACGAAATAATAGGGGATGTCCTGATGCCAGGGCGTCGGCTTCTGCGTGCCCGGTTCCTTGACAAGGACATGATCGTGGAAGAACTGCGCCGTGCGCGACCGCATCACCGCGGCCGCCAGTTCAGCCGCCGGCGATTCGCCCACCAGCTCGACGAATTCTGGAATGCGTTCCCAGTTGCAGTAGTCGTCGAAGAAGCTGCCTCGCCCATTGGCGATATCCGACGCGGTGGCGCTGCGGTTTTGCATGTTGCGCTCGATGCCGGCGGCGATCGTTTCGACCCAGTCCTTGAAAGCGCCGCGGATGCAGACAGCGCCGTCGCGCTGGTAATCCGCTATTGTCCGCGCATCGATCAAGCCTGTGTCGATCGCGCGAGGTGCGGTCTGGGAAGCCATGGCATTCTCCTTTCAGGGATCGATGCCACTATCGCAAGCCTCTTTCATTCAGTAAAATAATAACTTCTCATCTGTCACATAGTGCCACTCTATGAGTCTGACCCTAACGCAGCTGCGCTATCTGGTTGCCGTCGCTCGCCAGGGCAGCGTTACCGGCGCGGCCAGGTCGCTGAACGTCTCACAGCCGTCCATTTCGGTGGCGATCGACGCGGTCGAACAGGATTTCGGCCAGAAACTCTTCGTGCGCCAGCGCGGAAGCGGCGTTTCGCTGACATCCTTCGGCCGCGCCGTGGTGACCAAGGCGAAACAGGTCCTTGCCGAGACGGACGATCTCATCGGTCTCGGCTCGCGCAAGTCGGCGCTCGGGGGCGAACTGGTGCTCGGATGCTTCGAAGATCTGGCGCCTTATTTCGCGCCGGCCCTGATCCGCGCCTTCTCGGAACGCCATCCTGAGGTTGCAGTGATCGTGCGCGACGAGACCTTCGAGACGCTCGGGCGGCGCCTCGGCGATGCCGCCGTCGACCTCGGGCTCACCTATGATCTTGGGCTGCCTTCGCATTTCGCCCGCATCCTGCTGCATGAGCTCAGGCCGCACGCGCTTTTGCCGGCTGGACACGCGCTGGCGGATCGTCCCAATGTCAGCCTGGCCGATCTGGCCGCCTATCCGCTGATCACGACGGACCAGCCGCATAGCTGGCAGCACATGCTGGACCTGTTCCGCAGCCGTGGCCTGTCGCCGGTCGCCGACAGGCAGACAAGCTCGTTCGAACTCCAGCGCAGCATGGTGGCCAACGGCTTCGGCGTCGCCGTCAGTTACACGAGGCCGCATGGCGACCGCAGCTATGACGGCTTGCCTCTCGTCTGCAAGCCGCTTTCCGATCCGCTGCCCATGCAGCGCATCATCCTCACCCATGACACGCACCAGCGCCTGCCCAATGCCGTGCTGGCCTTCGTCGACGTGGCAAAGAGCTGGTTCTCCGCCCGCGACATCTTCGCCTCCTGAAGCGCTGACGAATGCCACTGCCCTGCTCGCCGCTTGACGGTTTGCGCGGCTGCTGCCACTCCATCGTTCATGGAAACGGTTCAGTCGAAAGCAGCCCAGGGCCGCGTCGCCGACGCGCCGAACGGCCATTGGGTGTACCGCGTGCTGCCGCGGCCGATATGGCCCTATGCGCAGCTTGCCCGATGGGACAGGCCGATCGGCTGGCAGTTGCTTCTGTGGCCGTGCTGGTGGTCCGCGGCTCTCGCGGCCAGCGCCTACCCGCGCCCGGGCGATCCGCTGCCTTCGCTGCTGCCGGCGCCCTTGTATCTCGTGCTGTTCCTGGCCGGCGCCATCGCCATGCGCGGCGCCGGTTGCACCTACAACGACCTGGCTGACGAAGACATCGACAATCAGGTCGAGCGCACGCGCTCGCGGCCGCTTCCGTCGGGCAAGGTCACGCGGCGGGGGGCATGGCTGTTTCTCATCCTGCAGGCACTGGTCGGACTTGCCGTGCTCTTGCAGTTCAACAGCTTCGCCGTCCTGCTCGGCGTCTGTTCGCTGGCCATCGTCGCCATCTATCCATTCATGAAACGGATCACCAACTGGCCTCAACTGGTTCTCGGCCTTGCCTTTTCCTGGGGCGCGCTGATGGGATGGGCGGTTGAGTTCGGCGACCTGGACGGGCCGGCCGTCATGCTCTATCTCGGCTCGATCCTGTGGGTGATCGGCTACGACACGATCTATGCGCACCAGGACAAGGAAGACGACGCCATCGTGGGCGTACGCTCGACCGCGCGCCTGTTCGGCGACAATACCAAATCGTGGCTGGCCGGGCTTTATGGCGGCGCGCTTGTCTGCTTCGCCATCGCCTTCGCTTCGGCGCAGGCCCCTGTCGTGGCTCTGGCCGGACTTATCGCCGCCGGCGCCCACATGGCGCGGCAGATCCTGGTGCTGGATATCGACAATCCGGATCAATGCCTGCGGCTGTTCAGGTCGAACAACCAGGTCGGCTGGCTGATCTTCCTCGGCCTCATCGGCGGCGCGCTGTGGGTGGCGCTGAAGCCGCTGGTATAGTTTTCTTTCCCTTCTCCCCGTTTACGGAGAGAAGGTGGCGGCAGCCGGCGCCAGCCTTCCAGACAGAATTTCAGCCTATTCGCGCGCGATGATCTCCTCGCCGCCGATCACCAGCCTGAGACCGAGGTCACCCGCCCTGCGGCGGGCGAGGAAGCGCGGGCGGCGCATGGTCGAAACGCGGCCCTTGCGGCGATCCTGCGGCGGCAGCGTCTTGATGGCCGCGCCGAGCGATTCCTCCAGCGTGCGGGCGATGCCGTCCGATTCGATCAACAGCATCGGCAGGCGATAGGCGTCGGCCCAGGCGCGCCAGTCGGCGGCGACGTCGTCGAGATCGTCGGCCACCAGCAGCGGCACCGACAGCATCGGATCATTGTGCAGGAGTTCCAAAGTCACCGTGACGTTACCTTCCGGGTCCTCCATCGCGCGGGCGGCAACGCCGCGGAACGCATTGGCGGGCAGAGCGATGATCGCCGGTACGCCGCTCATCTCGAGCAGGCGGCGGATCACGGCGCCACGGTGGTCGATGGTGAAGGTCACGTCGCCATAGTCGTCGCGCGTGGCGTAGCTTACCACCTGCGGCAGGCGGAATGGGTCGAGGCGCATGTTGCGTCCCGCCCAGACTGGCTTCAGTCCAGTGTTCATTGAATGCCTTCCTGTTTCTCCTGAGAGCCGGTGTCCGGTTCTCTCCGGGCCAGTTTTCCCGGCCTCGTTATGGGGAAACAGTAGCGCGGCCTCCTTACCGCCGCGCTTAAGAAAGTCGGTTAAATTTTGCTGATCACGGGGATGGTTATCGGAATGCGACCGAGCGCTTGAATCCGAAAGGATCAGATAACCTTACCAGGATTCATGATGCCGGCCGGGTCGAAGGCCTGCTTGACCCTGCGCATCAGGTCTATCGCCATCGGCGGGGCGGTGGCGATCAGTTCGTCCCGCTTCAACTGGCCGATGCCGTGCTCGGCCGAGATCGAGCCGTGGAAGGAGCGCACGACGTCGTGCACGGCCTTGTTCATGGGGTGGTAGAGATCGAGGAACGCCTGGTCGTCGCCGTCGACTGGCCGCGAGATGTTATAGTGGAGATTGCCGTCGCCCATATGGCCGAAGCAGACCACGCGCGCTCCGGGGCTGACCGAAGCCACCGCGCCGGCGGCCTCTTCGATGAAACGTGGGATCGATGCCACCGGGACCGAAATGTCATGCTTGATCGAGGCGCCCTCGGGCTTCTGCGCGTCGGGCAGCACCTCGCGAAAATTCCAGAAGGCATCGCCTTGCGCAAGGCTGGCCGCGATCACCGCATCGCCGACGACTTCCTGTTCCAGCCCGGCCCCGAGCACGTCCTCGATCAAGGCCCTGGCATCTTCCGGTGAACGGCCGGACGAGATCTGCATCAGCACATACCACGGCCAATCCTGCGCCAGCGGCCGCACCACGCCCTGGGCATGCGCCAGCGTGAAATCGTAGGGCCGCTTGCCGATCAGTTCGAAGGCGGTGAGCGCGGCGCCGGCGCGGTCCGTCGCCAGGCTGAACAGCGACAGCGCCGCCGCGGCCGACGGCAGGCCGACGAACGCGACCTCGCGACCTTTCGGCTTCGGGAACAGTTTCAGCACCGCGGCCGTGATGATGCCGAGCGTGCCTTCGGCGCCGACGAACAGGTTCTTGAGGTCGTAGCCGGTATTGTCCTTCTTCAGCTTGCGCAGATCGTCGAACACTTCGCCCGTCGGCAGCACCACCTCGACGCCAAGGCAAAGCTCGCGCGCATTGCCATAGGCCAGCACGCCGGTGCCGCCGGCATTGGAGGAAAGGTTGCCGCCGATCTGGCAGGAGCCCTGCGCGGCCAGCGACAGCGGAAACAGCCGGTCGGCGGCATCGGCCGCTTCCTGCAACGTCTGCAAGATGACGCCGGCCTCCGCCGTCACGGTGTTGGACAAGACATCGATCTCGCGGATGCGGTTCAGCCGCGACAGGGACAGCACGATCTCGCGGCCGGAGTTGTCCGGCACCTGGGCGCCGACCAGCCCGGTATTGCCGCTTTGCGGCACGACCGGCGTTGCCGTCTCGGTCGCCAGCCGCATGATCCGGCTGACCTCCTCCACACTGCCTGGCCGCAGCACAAGCGATGTCGCGCCATGCCACAGCCCGCGCCGTTCGGTGATGTAGGGTGCTATATCGCGCTGGTCGCGCAGCGCGTATTTCTCACCGACGATCGCCGCGAAGCGGTCGATGAGAGCGGTGTCGGGAATCTCGGCGATGTCGGTCATGTGCGCGAAACTATGTTGGCGGCAAGCTATTGTCACGCGGCGCGGCGGCCCGCGAAAGCCGATCGTTGATCGCTTCGCCGAGCCCGTCGAAGGGAACGGGTTCGACGGCGATGATCCGCGCGCCGCTGCGATCGAGTTCCTGCATGTAGGCGAAAAGATTGCTCGCCGCTTCGCGCAGGTCGCCAGCCTCGGACAGATTGAGGCAGGCGGCCGCGTTTTGCCAGCCTTCAGCGCGACGTTTGCCGAAGGCCAGCAGCGCCTCGCCTTCGCCGACGGTCCCGGCGTTGAGCCGCACCGCGGCGTCAGGCGCATAGTGCGAGGCAAGCATGCCCGGCGCCTCGACACCGGCGTCGGCGCCGCGCAACAACTCCATGCCGACGACCGCCTCGATTTCCTGGGCGGCAATCCCGCCGGGCCTCAGCAGACGCAATTTTCCCTCTTCGGCCTTGACGATGGTCGATTCCAGCCCGACCGGCGTCGCCCCGCCATCGACGACCAGCTTTATGCGTGCGCCGAGATCAGCCGCCACGGCTTGCGCCGTCGTCGCGCTGATCCTGCCGGAGGAATTGGCGCTGGGGGCCGCAAGCGGCCGGCCGAGCCTTGCAATCAGGTCGCCGCCAAAGCCCCTCGGCATGCGCAAGGCGATCGTGTCGAGCCCGGCGGTGACCAAAGGATGGGTGCCGTTGCCGGGCCGCTGCGGCAGCACCAGCGTCAAAGGACCTGGCCAGAACGCAAGCGCCAATTTCCTCGACAGCGGATCGAACACAGCGATGCGCTCGGCCATCTCCATATCGGCGATATGGGCGATCAGAGGGTTGAAGCGCGGCCGCCCCTTGGCCTCGAAGATGCGCGCCACGCCGATGCCGTTGGTGGCGTCGCCGGCGAGCCCATAGACGGTCTCGGTCGGGATGGCGACCACCTCGCCGCTTTCAAGCAGCGCCAATGCCCGTTCCATCGCCTCGCCGACGGCAAGAATTTCAGCCACTCTGGTCACCTCACGAATGCCGGCTGCGTAGTACGATGGCGTTCAAGGGGCAAGCCCGCCCCTGGCGATTTAACAATTCCTAAAATGCTACGGTTCCGCGAAAGCCGGCATCAATTCCGACCCGCTATCGTGCGGCTTCGGGTAATGGGGAGCTTTCATCGTGTCTGTGCGTATTTGGGGAACGCTGGGTGTAACTCTGGCGGCGATGGCCGGCGGGGCCCAGGCCTCGTCACTGGTCTTTCCTGGAGCGCCGTCCGCAACGCCGTCCATTGTCGCGCTGAAGGCAGCCGACGCTGCCCAGGCAGGCGATACGCCGTCTGTCACCGAGCTCGGCGACCCTGACGTCACCTATGAAAAGGTGGCGGCGATCCCGAACGCGCCTGAGGCGCGGCACGGCTTCCTGCAAAACCCGACGATCATTCGCGGCGGTATCGTCGGCAGCGCCTTCTCGACGCCCACGCAGGCCAAGGCGCCGGCCACTGCCCCTGCAACCGCCACCGCTTCGGCGGCACCAGCGGCGAATGGGCAGAAGATCCCGGCGACATCACCGGCAGCCGCGCCGGCGGCGGCAGCGCAGCAGCCCGTCCCTGGGGTCGGCAAGCTCAAGTAGCGGCTGTCTTGACGTCGGTCCGGCGCCCGGCACCATTGCCGGACGGCCGCTTTTGCGCCGTGGACGAGTGTCGCCGCCTGAAGTCTCTTTAGCCCGCGATCTTGGAGAAATCCACAACCTGGTCGGTGGCCGCGCGGATGCGGGCGAGCAGCGCCAATCGATTGGCGCGCACGGCCTGATCCTCATCATTCACGAGAACGCGTTCAAAGAATGAATCAACCGGTTCGCGCAAAACGCTAAGCGCCAGCATGGCGGCGGAAAAGTCTTCGTTTTGAATCGCTTCGCCGGCTTGCTTCTCGGCCTGATTCACCGCTGCGAACAGCGATTTCTCGGCATCCTCGCGGAACAGCGCGGGCTCGACGGTTTCAGCGATCGCCGTTTTCTTCTTCTCCTCGGCAGCCAAAATATTGGCCGCGCGCTTGGTGCCGGCAAGCAGGTTCTTGCCGTTCTCGGTGTCGAGGAAAGTGCCGAGCGCCTCGACGCGGCGTACGATCTGCAGCAGGTCATCCGACTGCGGCGTGATGACCGCGTCGATGAGGTCGTGGCGGGCGCCCTGATCGCGGAGGTAGACTTTCAGGCGGTCGTGGAAGAAGGCGAGAAGGTCTCGGACCTGATCTATGTTGCCAACCGTGTAGTTCGTGGAAGCGCTGCCGAAGATCGTCGTCAGCCCCAGTCGAATGCGGTTCTCGATCAAAATCCTCACGACGCCGAGCGCAGCGCGACGTAGCGCGTAAGGATCCTTCGAGCCTGTCGGCTTTTCATCGATGGCCCAGAAACCGACAAGCGTATCCAGCTTGTCGGCGAGCGCGACGGCGATCGACACCGGATCGCTCGGCACGTAATCGGACGGCCCCTGAGGTTTGTAGTGTTCCTCGATGGCCGCAGCCACGGACGGATGCTCACCCTGAAGCAGCGCGTATTTGCGGCCCATGGCGCCCTGCAATTCCGGGAACTCTCCGACGACTTCGGTGGTCAGATCGGCCTTTGCGAGAACCGCGGCGCGAGCGGCGAGCGCGGGATCGGCGCCGACGAGCGGCGCCAGTTCCTCCGCCAATCGCCTGATCCGCACCACGCGCGCGCCCTGCGTGCCAAGCTTGGCATGGAAGGTCACATTGAGGTGGTCGAGGCGCGCGGTGCGCTGGTCGAGAGGCTTCTTCAGGTCAAGCCCGAACTTTTTCGCCGACGCCTCGAGCTCGGCGAGATCGGGCAGATCGCCCTGGTCGGTCGTCCAGAAATAGAGCGCGTCGGAGAGGCGCGCGCGCACCACCTTGCCGTTGCCCTGGGCGATCTCCTTGCCGCCGTCGCTCGCCTCTATGTTGGCGGTGAGGATGAAGCGGTTGGAAAGTTCGCTGATCTCCCCCCTTGAGGGGGAGATGCCCGGCAGGGCAGAGGGGGTCGTCTCATGTGGAGCGCCGGCGTCCTCTGTGTGCGAAAGGGAGTCGCGTCCCGTCGTGCCGACCCCCTCTGTCGGCTTCGCCGACATCTCCCCCTCGAGGGGGGAGATTGGGCGCGATGTCACAAAGCACTTCTGGTTGGCGCGGATGGTCAGGCGGATCACCTCGGCCGGAATGGCCAGGAAAGCGTCTTCGAACGCGCCCATCAGCACGACAGGCCATTCCACCAGCCCGGACACCTCTTCCAGAAGCCCCTCGTCCTCGACCAGATCCAGCCCGTTGGCGAAAGCGAGGTTGCGGGCATCGGCAAGGATGATCTCCTTGCGCCGGTCGGCGTCGAGCACGACCTTGGCCGCTTCCAGCTTGCTTACATAATCGTCGAAGCGGCGCACGGTGATTTCGCCGGGCGCGTGAAAGCGGTGGCCGTAAGTGACATTGCCCGAACGGATGCCGTCGATCTCGAAATCGACCACGACCGGCTCCTCGGTTTCCGGACCGAAGGTGCACAGGATCGATTGCAGCGGCCGCACCCAGCGCAGCGAGCCGGGCTTGGCCGAGGCCGGCCCCCAACGCATCGATTTCGGCCACGGGAAATTGCGGATGATGTCAGGCACCAGTCCGGCGATGATCTCTTCCGCCGCCCTGCCCGGCTTCGAGACATGGGCGACGTAGAAATCGCCTTTCTTCGGGTCGGAATGGACGTGTGCCTCGGCGACCGAGGAAAGCCCGGCCTTGCGCAGGAAGCCCTGGACCGCCTGTTCCGGCGCCGTCGTCGACGGCCCCTTGATCTCCTCGCTGATGTCCTTCGAGCGCGCGGTCAGGCCCCTGATGTCGAGCGCCAGTCGCCGCGGTGTCCAGTACTCGCGCGCCGCCTCGTAGGTCAGCCCTGCCTCGACCAGGCCGTCGGTCAGCATCTTCCTCAGATCGCCAGCCGCCTTGCGCTGCATGCGGGCCGGGATTTCCTCGGAGCGAAGTTCGAGCAAAAGATCCGGCATCAGAGTGTCTCCGCCCGCATGCCATTTTCCTGTTCGCGCGTCCTCGCGCCTCCCGCGTTGCGGGCGCGCGGCTGGGCCGGGATTTCCTCGGAGCGAAGTTCGAGCAAAAAATCCGGCATCAGAGTGCCTCCGCCCGCATGCCATTTTCCTGTTCGCGCGTCCTCGCGCCTCCGGCGTTGCGGGCGCGCGGCTGGGCCGGGATTTCCTCGGAGCGAAGTTCTAGAAGCAGGTCAGGCATGGATAGCTCCTCACCCTCCCCTCGATGGGGAGGGTCGGCGCGTCAGCGCCGGGGTGGGGTGGCGGCGTCTCAATCTCTGGCGCCTTCGGCGTCTGGCGGGCGAAGGTCTGGTTTTCGTTCTTCCACCGCCGCATAGATCGTATCGAGCACGGAATCCAGTTCGTTTTTGATTTCGTGGTTCCAGAAACGGATGACACGATAGCCCTGACTTTCGAACCATTTTGTCCGAACTTCATCGTGTCGTTGCTGACGATCGAAACTGTGGTGAGCGCCGTCCACCTCGATGATCAGCTTCAGGCGGTGCGAGATGAAATCAGGGAAGTAAATACCGACCGTCGCCTGCTTGCGAAATGAGTGCCTTTCCACCGGGATGCGCCATAGGTGCCGCCACAAGATGCGTTCTTCGTCGGTCATCGCCGCACGAAGCCGTTGCACCGACCGCAGTTTGAACCGATCGAGTTTCGGCATGAGAAGTCGCGCTGTCACCCCCACCCGCCGCTTCGCGGCGACCTCCCCCATCCAGGGGGAGGTAAAGAGGCCATAGCAACTCGGCTGGCCGCTGTCACCCTTTCCAGAAATTTTGGGCGTCCTGTCGGGACGGGATGATCCCACCCGTCCTTGGATCAAAGATTTCCATGAACCGAACGCAGCGCTGAAGCGACCCACGCTCAGGCAGAGAGCTATTGGCTGAACGACCATGAAAACGGTATCCAGACTTTTGCAAATCCTGGCGCTCAGCGCCTGCTTCACCGCTCAGGCCCATGGCGCCTTCTCGATGCCGGGCGTGCGCCAAGCATTGCGCATTATGGCCGGCCCGAGCGGCCAGATTCTATCGCCGATCAACGCTTCCCTCGATTTGATGAGGGAGGGTGCCTGAGATCAGGCCGCCAATCCGCCGGCCTGCGTCTTCAAGAACGCCTCGCCACAGGCTTTCGCCAGATTGCGCACGCGCAGGATATA
Source organism: Mesorhizobium sp. B264B1B (assembly GCF_020165765.1). Classification (NCBI taxonomy): domain Bacteria; kingdom Pseudomonadati; phylum Pseudomonadota; class Alphaproteobacteria; order Hyphomicrobiales; family Phyllobacteriaceae; genus Mesorhizobium; species Mesorhizobium sp. B264B1B. The sequence continues at coordinate 150,159 of NZ_JAIUIS010000005.1, read as the reverse complement.
ACTCTGCCGCTCGGTGACGGAGATCACGCCGCGCGCGTCGAGCAGGTTGAAGACGTGACTGGCCTTGATGCACTGGTCGTAGGCGGGAAACACCATGCGGTGCACAGGCAGATTGTCGTTCGATGCGGGCGCACCGGCATCGAGCAGTGCCTTGCATTCGGCCTCGGCATCGTCGAAGTGGCGCAGCAGCATCGTCGTGTCGGCGTATTCGAAATTGTGACGCGAATATTCCTGCTCGGCCTGCAGGAAGACATCGCCGTAGGTGACCTTGTCGGCGCCGTCGCGGCCGTTGAAATTGAGGTCGTAGACATTGTCGACGCCCTGCACATACATGGCCAGCCGTTCCAGACCATAAGTGAGCTCGCCCGCAACCGGCGCGCATTCGATGCCGCAGACCTGCTGGAAGTAGGTGAACTGCGACACCTCCATGCCGTCGCACCAGCATTCCCAGCCAAGGCCCCAGGCGCCCAGCGTCGGGCTTTCCCAATCGTCTTCGACAAAGCGGATGTCATGCAGCAGCGGGTCGATGCCGATCGCCGCCAAAGAGCCGAGATAGAGCTCCTGCAGATTGGGCGGATTGGGCTTCAGGATCACCTGATACTGGTAGTAGTGCTGCAGCCGGTTCGGATTCTCTCCGTAGCGGCCGTCCTTGGGGCGGCGCGAAGGCTGGACGTAGGCGGCGTTCCAGCGCCTCGGTCCAAGCGCCCGCAGCGTCGTGGCCGGATGGAAGGTGCCGGCACCGACCTCCATGTCGTAGGGCTGGAGGATCACGCAGCCATAGTCCGCCCAGTAATTGTGCAGAGTCAGGATCAGCCCCTGAAAGGAGCGGCTGGGATGCATATGGGCGGGGATTTCAATCGTCACGGTGGCCTCGGCTGCAAGGGCTGACTTGCGGCCCCGTCCTAGAGACACGGCGGCGAAGCGTCAAGCAAGGCGCGGGCGGCGCGAGGCATGTCGAAAGCTTTGCGAGCGGCTGGCCCATTGCCGGCCATGAGCGCGTGCCTTCTGGTGAACGCTCACAACTCCGCCTCGCCAGACAACAGGTCAGCCATGCCCAACTCCATCACCGTCCGCCCGGTCACGCGCCAGGATTTCGCGCAATGGCTGCCGCTGTGGGACGGCTATAACGCGTTTTACGGGCGCTCGGGCGAGACGGCGCTGGCAAGCGAGATCACCGCCATGACATGGTCGCGCTTCTTCGACGCCTATGAGCCGGTGCATGCGCTGGTTGCCGAAAGTGAAGGACGGCTCGTCGGCCTCGTGCACTACCTCTTCCACCGCAGCACCACGGCGGTCGCGCCGAACTGCTATCTGCAGGATCTTTTCACCGACGAGACCTTGCGCGGCAAGGGCATCGGCCGGGCTCTCATCGAGGGCGTCTACGAGCGGGCGCAGGCGGCCGGTTCGGGCCGGGTGTACTGGCTGACGCACGAGACCAATCACACCGCCATGAAGCTCTACGACAGGATCGGCGAACGCTCGGGCTTCGTCGTCTACCGCAAGCTGTTCTGACACGGCTGCCAACGAAAACGGGGCCCGACAAGGGCCCCGTTCGCGAGCAAGATCATTTCATCTTAGCCCTTCGGCGCGGCTGGCGCCGGCTTGACCTTGGGGGTTTCCTGCGCCGTGTTGGACTCGATCGGCGGCAGTCCCTTCATCAGCTTCTGCTGCAAGGCGGCAAGCACGTCGGGATCCGGCTTCAGGTCGCGCGCCTGGTTCCACTGGAAGGTGGCTTCCAGCTTGCGGCCGACGCGCCAATAGGCGTCGCCGAGATGGTCGTTCAGCACCGGATCTTCCGGCTTCAGCGACACCGCGCGTTCCATTTCGCGCACCGCGTCATCGTACCTGCCGAGGCGGAAATAGGCCCAGCCCAGCGAGTCGACGATGTAACCGTCGCTCGGCCTGAGATCGACGGCCTTCTGTATCATCGCCAGGCCTTCTTTCAGGTTCATATTCATGTCGACCCAGGAATAGCCGAGATAGTTCAGCACCTGCGGCTGGTCGGGCTGCAATTCCAACGCCTTGCGGAAATTCGGCTCGGCTTTCGGCCATTCCTTCAGCCGCTCATAGGCGATGCCGCGCTGGTAGAAGATATTCCAGTTGGCGGCGGTCGGCGTCTTCAGCGCCTCGACGGCCTTGTCGTAGAGATTGGCGGCGGAACGGAAATCCTCCTTCGACGAATAGACCCCACCAAGCGCCAGATAGGCGCGCATGTCGTTGGGATGCTTATCGACGAAGGCCTTCAGATGCGTGATCGCCTCGTCATGGCGATCGAGATCGGCCAGGTTGAGGCCAAGCTGTAAGTCCGAAAGCTCCTTCAGCGGCGAGGTATCCGGTATCCGTCGGTAGAGCGCGATGGCCCCCTCGCCGTCCTTCAGCTGTTCGGAAACGGCGGCAAGCTGCACCAGGGCGGCATCGCTGTCGGGTTTCAGCGCCAGCGCATATTGCAGATAGAGCCTGACGAAAGGCTCACCGCCGCCGCGATTGAGCGCGGTTGCCAGATCGAGCAATATCTCGGAGGCGCCGTCGGATGGGCCGGCTATGAAGGGCGGGATCTTGTCGCCCTTGCTGATCCTGTCGCGCAAGGCGACAATTTCCAGCTTGCCCGGCGAAAACGCCTCAGCCTGGTCGAGCACCGATACCGCCTTGGCCGTGTCGCCCTTGCGGGCCAGGAACGAGGCATAGGCCTGCGCATTGCGCATCCATGTTTCGGGAGCCGCGCTGCCGGCGGCGGTGTCCTGCATGGTCGCGGCATAGATCGCGTCGGCCTTCTCAGGCATGTTGGACGCGTCGGCGATCAGCGCGCGGTGGAAGGATTTGAACAGGCCGAACCAGTCCGGGCCCTGCAGCTTGTCGATGGATGCCATCGCCTCGCTGGGGTCGCCGGCGCCCTCTTGGGCCCAGCCGGACATGACGCCGGAGATCAGCCGGTCGAGATCGGATTCCAGCGACAGCTTCAACCAATACTGCGCCTTGGAAAAATCCTTCTTGTGGAAGGAATCGACCGCCAGCGCCAGGCGCGAGAACCGTTCGACGTCGGGAACTTCCTTGAGCTTGTCGGCATAGACAAGGGATTCGTCGAAGCGGCCTTGCGCGATCAGCGACAGCATCAGGCTCTGCTGCAGGCCCGTATCGCTTGGATCGAAGGCCAGGGCCTGCTTGTAGTAGGCAATGGCATTATCCAGGTCGTTGTCACCCTCGGCGATCCGGGCAGCCAGATAGGCTCCCGAGAAAGATGTGATCTTCACCGGTTCGGTGGTCTGCTTGGCATAGGCCGGCAGCGCCGAAATCGCCATGCCCGTCACAAGTGCCAGCCTTGTCAGCCAGCGCGCACGTCCCTGCTGCATCGTATCCCTTTCAGCCAGGCGCCATCTCCGCGTCAGCGGGATCGACGTAGTTTCGATCTTTCGGAGAAAAGCATGGCCTTTTTGGGGTCACGCTTCAATCCGCCTCGAATTCACAATCGGGTCACCCGATTAACAAATCATGCCGGCAAAGAACGGCTTTCAGCCCGAAACCGGCGCATCGGCGTCAGGAGTGCCCGGAAGACCGGAGGGCCGCAGGCGCGCGCCCTGATATCCGTCTGACGCCACCGCGCTGCACAGGCCGCTCCATTCACAGCCTCGGCAGGCCCCGCGCGTAAGGCCGGCCGAGAGGGCCTGTCGCATCCGCGCCAGCATGTCTGCACCGGGATCGAGGCGCGCGCCGGCCCGGATTGGCCGCCCGAGCAAGGCGCCGGCGTCCCGGGCGGCAAGCCGGTCCCGCTCGGCGGCGCTGTCCCGCAGGCAATGCGGCTCCGGCTCATCCAGCAACGGCGCGCAGATGTCGTCCGGGCCGGACACGATCAATATGTCCTCGCCGCCGCCAAGGCGCTGCACAATGCCGTCGTAGTTGGCCGTGAATGCGGGGCTGTATCCCTTGCCCACATAGGTGAGCAGGCAAAGGAGGTGATGAGCGCGCAACCTTACCGTCACGGCTGGCGCTATTTCGCCTTGCCGCGCGGGAGCGCCATCAGCGTGGCGGCGCCAAGCGCCGACTTGAGCAGGCCACCGAGGACAAACGGCAGGAAGCCGAAGGCAACAGCCTTCTCGGCGCCGATGATGACGGCGAGCCACGCCGTGCCAAGGGCTAGGCACAGCAGGTTGCCGAGCAGCATGGCGGCAAAGGCAAGCACGACCCTGCCGCCGTTCCAACCGCGCTCCGCCAGCCAGCCGACCAGTGCGCCGACAACCGGGAAGGCGAAGAGATAGCCGCCCGTCGGGCCAATAAAATGTTGTACGCCGGCAGCCCCGCCGGCCAGAACCGGGAAGCCGACCGCACCCTCGGCCAGCCAGGCGGCGATGGTGATCGCGCCCAGCCGCCAGCCGTAGAGCGCGCCGACCAGCGTCACGGCAAAGGTCTGCATCGTCACCGGAACCGGCACCATCGGCACCTCGATGTAGGAGGACAGCGCCAGGAACAGGGTGCCGAGCACGACGGCGCCCGCCTGCCAGCCGAGCGATCGCTCCTGAAGCCGGAGCGGGCTGAAGGACGGTTTTGCGGACGAGAACGCGATGTCGGTCATAGGGGCTCCCTTGGTCGATCCAAAATTATAGATAATTTTTGCCTTCGATCTATTATCGAAGCCACAATTTTCGGACGATGGCAAGGCACGCCTTGCGCAAGGCGGTTAGCCCACGATCGCGAAGGCCTCTCGCGTGGTGCCGGAGGCTGTCCTGACCGGCTTGCGGCCAATCCATTGCACGTGCCGCCCCAATGTCGCCGCGGCCGATTCGGTGTTGCCCTGCCGCAAGGCGGCCAATATCGCCCGGTGGTCCTGGTCGGTACGGGTCTCCCATTCCGAGCGCCATGCGGCGAACAGGAAACGGGCGCTTGCGGCGTGCAGGTCATCGATGGTGGCGAGAAGACGCGACATGCCGCATGGCGTCAGGATCAACCGGTGAAAGGCGCGGTTGGCTTCTTCCCACGACCTGACGTCCCGGGATTTGTCGCCGGCCTTGCTGGCCTCCTCGGCCCGATCGAGAATAGCGGAGGTCAGATGCGGCGCCGCGTGGCGCAGCGCCAGCACTTCGAGCGCCGCCCGCATTTCGGCGACCTCCTTGACCTCGCCGAGGTCGAAAGCCGCCACGCGCACGCCGCGGCGCGGTTCGCTGACGGCGAGGCCTTGCGCCTCGAGGCGGCGAAAGGCCTCGCGCACGGGCACATGGCTGGTATTAAACTCCTCGGCGACATGGTCCTGCCGCAACCGGGCGCCCGGCTCGATCGCGCCCGAGATGATGCGATCCGCCAGAACCTTGCCGATGCGCACCGCGATGGTGTCGTCCGTGCCCTTTGCCATGTTTTATAGATAATTTGCAGCCGGGCAGCTTGTCGAGGCGGCGGAGAAGGATTCACGGATTTCTCCCCAGCACGAGCCAGAGGAGAGCTGCGTGAAAGGCAGCGGCTCAGTTCACCCGGCTGATGCAGAAGTCGATGACGTCGATCAGCGCCGATTTCTGCGGCGTCGCCTCCAGCGGCGCCAGCGCGTCGCGGGCGATCTCGCCGAAATGACGGGCGCGCCCGATCGTGTCGGCGATCGCGCCGTGGTGGGTCATCAGCCCGATCGCCTTTCCGAGGCCGGCGTCATCGGTGACATTGTCCTCGATGGCCCGCTTCCAGAAGGTGCGCTCGGCCTTGCTGCCGCGCCGGTAGGCGAGAATGACCGGCAGCGTCACCTTGCCCTCGCGAAAATCGTCGCCGACATTCTTGCCCAGATCCTTGCTGGTGCCGCCATAGTCCAGCGCATCGTCGATCAGCTGGAAGGCGAGCCCGAGATTCATGCCGTAGGAGCGCAAGGCGGCGCGGTCGTTGCGCGTCGCCTGGGCGATGACGGGGCCGACCTCGGCGGCAGCCGAGAAAAGGGCCGCGGTCTTGGCCTTGATGACGGCGAAATGCTCGTCCTCGGTGGTCTCCAGGTTCTTGGCGGCGGCAAGCTGCATGACCTCGCCCTCGGCGATGATCGAGGCCGCGCTCGACAGGATGTCGAGCGCCTCCAGCGAACCGACATCGACCATCATGCGGAATGCCTGGCCAAGCAGGAAGTCGCCGACCAGCACGCTCGCCTGGTTGCCCCAGATCATGCGGGCCGTCTTCTTGCCGCGTCGCATGCCGCTCTCGTCGACGACGTCGTCGTGGAGCAGCGTCGCCGTGTGCATGAACTCGACCGATGTAGCGAGCTTGACGTGGCCCTCGCCGGCATAGCCGAACATCTGTGCGGCGGCGAGCGTCAGCATTGGCCTGAGCCGCTTGCCGCCCGACGAGATCAAGTGGTTGGCGACCTCCGGGATCATCTCGACATCGGATCCGGCCTTCGACAGGATCAATTCGTTGACGCGCCCCATGTCGGCCGCCGTCAGGTCGATCAGATCCTTGATGGAGGCGGGTTCCCGCTTTCCGTTTTCGATGTTGAGAACGACACCCACGACAAACTCTCCCGTCTGATGTAACGCGTGCGACGGCACCCTTAGTTCCGTTACGGACTCTAGGGCGGCGAACGCGGCCACGGCAAGTGGCGAATTGGCGCGGCTTCTCTGGTTTCGGGCCTCGCATGCGTTTACATGAACGCGGCAAACTGAGAGTTTCGTCCGATGATAGAGCTCATTCGCACCAACGACGCCGTCATCATCTCCTTCGTCGAATCGCTGATGCGCGATGCCGGCATCGGCTGCTTCGTGGCCGACCAGAATATGAGCGTGCTCGACGGCTCGCTCGGCATCCTGCCGCGGCGCGTCATGGTCGACGCCGACAAGGCCGACGCGGCGCGGCGCATCCTGACGGATGCCGGCATCGCCAACGAGATCCGCCAAAAATAATGTCCGCCGCGCCAGCCGCCCTCGCCCCGGACACGCCAGCCCACACGGTCGATGCCTTCCATCGCGGCCGGTTCTGGCTGGTGCAGCCCAAGCATGGCGGCCATCGCGCCGGCATGGACGCCATGATGCTGGCGGCTGCCGTGCCGTCCTCCTTCGGCGGGCGTCTCGCCGATTTCGGCGCCGGCGCCGGTGCCGCGGCACTTGCCGTTCTGGCGCGCTGCCCGACGGCCCGGGCCGTGCTGGTCGAACGCGCGCCGGAAATGGCGGCTTTCGCCGCGGCCACGCTCGCGCATCCCGGCAACGCTCACCTCGTCGACCGCGCTTCGGTGCTCGTCGCCAATGTCGCGCTTTCGGGCCGCGCCAGGACGGCGGCCGGCCTCGGCGACAATGATTTCGATTTCGTCATCATGAATCCGCCCTTCAACGCCGCGCAGGACCGCGCCACGCCCGAGCGCTTGAGAAAGGAAGCGCATGTCATGGAGGACGGGCTGTTAGAGGGCTGGATCCGCAGTGCCGCAGCGGTGGTCAGGCCGCGCGGCGGGCTTGCCATCATCGCGCGGCCCGAGCAACTCGGTTCGCTTCTCGATGCGATCGCGGGCCGTTTCGGCGACGCCAAGATGCTGGCCGTGCATCCCCGCCCCGATGCCGCGGCGATCCGCATCATCGTCAGGGCAACGCTCGGGGCGCGCGGCAAACTCGCTATCCGGCCGCCTTTGATGCTTCACGCGCAGACGGGCGACGGCCCGTCGGAACGGACGGAGATGATCAACAACGGCCTCGCCTCCTTGTTCGGAGATTGAACACAACCGGGCCGCGATGGCCGCGGCATTGCCGTTGGCCTTGAAATTCCTACATGCTGGCAACCCATCGAGCGGAGATCGACCTCAGTGAAACGCCTTTTCAACCGCCTGCTGCCGAAATCCTGGCGTTCCACGGTCGTCACCATTCCGGTTATCCGGTTGCACGGCACCATCCTGGCGGGCGGCGGCCCGTTCCGTCCCAGCCTGTCGCTTGCCTCCACCGCCGGGCTGATCGAAAAGGCGTTTTCCTTCGACGCGCCTGCCATCGCCATCTCCATCAATTCGCCCGGGGGCTCGCCGGTGCAGTCCCGGCTGATCTTCAAGCGTATCCGCGACCTCGCGATCGAGAAGAACAGAAAGGTGCTGGTCTTCGTCGAGGACGTCGCTGCCTCGGGCGGCTACATGATCGCGGTCGCCGGCGACGAGATTTTCGCCGATCCATCATCCATCGTCGGCTCGATCGGCGTGGTCTCGGCTTCGTTCGGCTTCCCGGAGCTGATGAAGAAGATCGGCGTCGAGCGCCGCGTCCATACGGCAGGGCAGAACAAGTCGGTGCTCGATCCGTTCAAGCCCGAGAAAAAGGAAGACATCGAACGGCTGAAGGCGCTGCAGCTCGAAGTGCACGAAACCTTCATCGATCTGGTCAAGGAGCGGCGCGGCACCAAGCTCAAGGACGATCCCGACCTGTTCACGGGCCTGTTCTGGACCGGCAAGCGCGGCCTGGAGCTTGGGCTTGTCGATGCGCTCGGCGACATGCGATCCGTGCTCAAGACGCGGTTCGGGGCGAAAACCCAACTCAAGCTGATCTCGGCGCCGCGCGGTTTGTTCGGCCGCTTCGGGCTGTTCGGCTCGAGCAAGGGCTTTTCGGCGCCCGATATTGCCGCCGCTGCCACCGGCGGCGTGCTCGATGCGGCGCAAGAGCGCGCTTTGTGGGCGCGCTTCGGGCTTTGAAAACCCGGCAAAACCGTCTAGCATGAACCTCGAAGTTCCATGCATGTCGTTTTTCTCCAGAAACCGCCTTTGGACGACATGCGCCAACCGACCCGACCGGCCGCCCTTCGCCGGCCCAGCGTGGGAGGAGTTTTGATATGCCGCAGATCATTTTCTTCGCCGTCGTCGGGATCGCCGCTTATTTTGGCTACCGCACCTTCATCCGCGAGGCCGAGCGCGTAACCGCCAAGGTGCGGCGCACCGAAAAGCAGACGGCAAACGGCGCGATGGGGACGCTGGTGAAGGATCCGAAGACCGGCGAGTACCGGCTGGCCAAGGACTGATCCTCATTTCACTCGCAATCGAGAGCCTGGAATCCGGCCGGCGCGTCCGGATGTGGCCGGCGCCCGCCAAGATAAACCTCGCTCTGCATGTCACCGGCAGGCGCGATGACGGGTATCATCTGATCGAAAGCCTGGCGGTGTTCACGCGCTTTGGTGACAGGATCGAGATCGCGCTTGCCGAGCGAGACGATTTCAGCGTGTCCGGCCGCTACGGTCCGGATGTTCCCGTCGACGGCAGCAATCTGGTGCTCAGGGCGCGTGACGCGCTGCGGCAGGCAGCCGGTCCTCGCGGCACGCCGCCGGTCGCCATCAAGCTCGAAAAGAACCTGCCCGTCGCTTCCGGCGTCGGCGGCGGGTCGAGCGATGCGGCAGCAGTTCTGCGCGGGCTTGCGGCAAGCTGGCAACTCGACATCGACGATGTCGCGCTGGCGCGGATCGGGCTTTCGCTCGGCGCCGACATTCCCATGTGCCTGGCGGCCAGGCCGCTGATTGCACGCGGCATCGGCGAGGAGCTGTCGATCGTGCCGGATTTCTCGGCGCTCGGATTGGTGCTGGTCAATCCCGGCAAGGCGGTCTCGACAGCCGACGTATTCAACGCGCTGTCGCGGCGCGACAATGAAGCGCTGCCGCCGCTGCCGCGCGTGGTCGACTTCCACAGCCTGCGCAACTGGTTGGAGATTACGCGCAACGACCTCGAGCCGGCGGCCCGCGCCATCGAGCCCGCCATCGGCAAGGCACTTTCTGTTCTGAACAAGGCCGGAGCCGGTTTTGCCCGCATGTCGGGTTCCGGCGCCACCTGCTTCGGCTTGTTCGAGACCGGCAACGTCGCCAAGCGCGCGGCCGCCGATATCCGTGCCCGGCAACCCGATTGGTTCGTCGCCGCGACGCGCAGCATGACGGCGGAGGCAGATGCCCATGGCCAGGACTGACGAGAGCCGTTCCTTCATTCCGGTCCGCATCGCGGTGCTGACCGTTTCCGACACGCGCAGCCTTGCCGACGACAGGTCCGGCCAGACGCTGGCCGACCGCATCGCGGAAGCCGGCCACATCCTTGCCGCCCGCGATATCGTCACCGACGATGGAGACAAGATCCGCAACAAGGTGCTCGGCTGGTCGAAGGATGATGGGATCGATGTGGTCATCACCACCGGCGGCACCGGCTTCACCGGGCGCGACGTGACGCCGGACGCGCTGGAGCCGATCTTCGAAAAGCGCATGGATGGTTTTTCCGAGGTGTTCCACCGCATTTCCTACGACAAGATCGGCACCTCCACGATCCAGAGCCGGGCGACCGGCGGCGTCGTCAACGCCACCTTCGTCTTTGTGCTGCCGGGCTCGCCCGGCGCCTGCAAGGATGCCTGGGACGGCATCTTGAAGGCGCAGCTCGACTACCGGCACATGCCCTGCAACTTCGTCGAGATCATGCCGCGCCTGGACGAGCACCTGCGGCGCGGCATGTCGGCTCCGTGAAAGCCGAGGCAAGGCGCTGGTTTCACGCCGCGTTTGCCAGGCAGAACACCGCCTTCGCCTTCGAAAGACCATTCCAAACCGGATGCGGCAGAACGTATCGTCTCGCGGCGGCGGCCATCGCCGTTGAAGACGGGCGGACGCGATGACAGTGCATAATGGCGGGTGCCATTGCGGCAACATACACCTTCGATTTTCAACCGAGCTCGATCCATCGACAATCGAGGTTCGCGCCTGCCAGTGCTCGTTCTGTACCAAGCATGGCTCGCGCGCCGTCGCCGATCCGGACGGCAGGCTGATCATCTCAGTCAAGGACATCCAGCGATTGAAGAAATACCGTTTTGGATTGGGGACGGCCGACTACCTGATCTGCGGTGAATGCGGTGTCTATACCGCCGCAATCGCCGGAGAGGACGATGCCAGGGCAATCGTCATCATCAACGCCCTGGACGATCAAAGGTCGTTCAGTCAGGAACCGATCCCGGTCGACTACGACGCGGAAAGCAAGGCAGAGCGTCAAGCCAGACGTCGTCTTCGCTGGATGCCTGTCGAGATGCGTTTTAGCGAATGACCGGCTCGCCGTGGAAGCACCGGCGCGAGGACCGCGAGACACCGAAACCACTTCCATCATCAGCCGCGGCCTGCGCGCCGGCACCCGCGTGATCGGAAACTGGCTGCGCGTCACATGTGCAACGCACGTAGACAGAGCAGCTGCAAAATCATTTGGACGGGCGGTGCTCTTGTTTTGCCGGAGCGGCCCAGATTTCGGCATCCAGCCGCTTGGTCGCCAGGCCGCGAGCGAGAGCCTCGGCGCTGCCGGCTCTTTTCGACAAGGATGTGGCCTGGCGCTTGCTGATCAGCAGCCCGTCGGCCAAGGCACGGTTTCCCGAGAAGATACGGGCCAGGAATGGCGCGCGGCCGGCGCGTGTGCGTGAAAACCGCGCCGCCATGGTTTGCCTCGCTGTATGCGCAACGACCTCGTCGATCCATCCGTCGACCAGCCGCGCGCCCGGTTCCAGCAGCAACAGCCAATCGCCTTTCGCGTGCCGGATGGCCGCCGCGACGCCGTCGGTCGCATACTGGCACCCGGCATGCTCGGCGACGCGATGGGTCTGGTCGGTGGAACCGGTGTCGCAAACGATGACCTCGCGCACCACGCCCTCGACCGCGCCGCCGATCAGCGTCGCCAGGGTGCGAGCGAGGCCCTCCTCGTCATTGTGGGTCTCTATGAGAACGGTGAGCATCATTTGCCGAATAGCGGAAAGCGGAACGCAGCGCCAGTTTTTGCGGCGCACCATAGAAAGTTCTTGCTTTGTTCTCGTTCGGCAAATAGGATTAAATTCATGAGCAGAGCGATTCGAAACAACATGGACAGTCCCTGGGAGCGGGCGAAGATGGAACCGATCATGCGCGCCGACATTGCCGCCTTCGGAGCAGGACGAGCCGAAATAGCCAATGCTATGATCGAGCAGAGCGGCATGCGCGTGCGTCCGGACCGCAACCGCGGCCGGTCGGCAGGCATCAACCCGTCCGGCCGGTTCGAGCCGGTCAGCCGGCATGTCTTCGACGATGGCTGGAACTCGCTGGAGGAACTGCCTCCCTTCAAGACCGAGGTGCAGGTCGAGAAGCCGCGTACCATAATCACCCGCAATGAATCGCCCGACATCTCCTTCGACCGCTCGATCAATCCCTATCGCGGCTGCGAGCATGGCTGCGTCTATTGCTTTGCGCGGCCGACGCACAGTTTCATGGGCCTGTCGCCGGGGCTGGATTTCGAATCCAAACTGTTCGCCAAGCCCGACGCGGCGCGCCTGCTCGACAAGGAACTGTCGAAGGACGGTTACCAGCCGCGAACCATCGCCATCGGCACCAATACCGATCCCTACCAGCCGATCGAGAAGCAGTACCGGATCATGCGCGAGATCCTCGAAGTGCTGGAGGCGCGCGGCCACCCGGTCGGCATCGTCACCAAATCCGCCCTGGTGACGCGCGATATCGACATCTTGTCACGCATGGCTGAACGGGGCCTCGCCAAGGTGGCGTTGTCGGTGACCACGCTCGACCGCATGCTGGCGCGCACCATGGAGCCACGGGCCTCGACGCCGGCCAAGCGGCTGGAGGCGATCAGGCAGCTTGCGGATGCCGGCATCCCTGCTTCGGTCATGGTCGCGCCGATCATCCCCGGGCTGACCGATCAGGAGATGGAACGCATCCTCGATTCGGCGCACCATGCCGGCGCACGCGAGGCGGGCTATGTCGTGCTGCGCCTGCCGCTCGAGGTCAGCCCGATCTTCAAGGACTGGCTGCTGCGCCACTATCCCGACCGCTATCGCCATGTGATGTCGCTGATCCGCTCGATGCGCGAGGGCAAGGATTACGATTCGGAATGGGGCAAGCGCATGAAGGGCGCGGGTCCTTACGCCTGGCAGATCGGCCGGCGCTTCGAAATCACCGCCAAGCGGCTCGGTCTCAATGCCGAGCGGCGCACGCTGCGGACCGACCAGTTCGTCGCCGCCGGCAAGGACCAGGAGCAGTTGATGCTGCTTTGAACGACCGCGGCTGTTTGCCGCCGTGGCGAAAAAATCCCGTCCGGCCTGCCCCGGCCTGCAGACGGTGCCCTCCCGGTCCGGCGCCCCACCCGACCCGGAGGGACTTGCGGAGAATCAGAGCCGATGCGAACCTCGCCGCAACATGGCTCGCGCGCGTTCTGATTCTCCGCCTCTCTTCGAAATCGTCGAGAAACCCGATTTCTCCTTCGAGACGAAGGCGATGGCCGAAGGCCTGTGGCCGGTCGCGGGGATGGACGAGGCCGGACGCGGCCCGCTGGCCGGACCGGTGGTGGCGGCTGCGGTCGTGCTCGACCCTGCCAACATCCCCGACGGCCTCGACGATTCCAAACGGCTCAGCCATTTGCAACGCGAGGCGCTGTTCGTGCGCATCATCGGCTCCGCGCTCGGCGTGTCGATGGCCTCGGTCAGCGCCGAGGGCATTGACGGCAGTAACATCCTCAAGGCGAGCCTGGAGGCGATGCGCCGTGCGGTCGCCGGCCTGCCGGTGCAGCCGAAGCTCGCGCTTGCCGATGGGCGCGACGTGCCGCCGGGCCTGCCTTGCACGGGGCGCGCGCTGATCAAGGGCGACCAGCGCTCGCAATCCATCGCCGCCGCCTCGATCGTCGCCAAGGTGATGCGCGACCGCATGATGTGCGGCTGCGGCAGCCATCACCAGCACTATGGCTTCGAAGTGCATATGGGCTATGCCACGGTCCGCCATCGCACCGCGATCGAGACGCACGGGCCGGTGGCGCGGCTGCACCGCGTGTCGTTCGCGCCATTCAGGCTTGAAGGTGCCGAGGTGGTGGAAGAAGAGAGCTTCGCCGGGCTGGAGTGAGCCGGCAGCGATATAGCTGATCTCCCCCCTCGTGGGGGAGATGTCCGGCAGGACAGAGGGGGGCGCGAAAGATCGCTACCTTCCAGAACTACTTCTACTCACGCAGAAGTCGCAAGGCAGCGCAGGGATTGTCTGAGGGATTGTCTGACAGGCTGGCGGGACAGCGCCCCCCTCTGCCCTGCCGGGCATCTCCCCCACGAGGGGGGAGATTGGCAGCTTCTGCGCACTGCTCCAACAAAAAAGCCGCCAGGTTGCCCAGGCGGCTTTTGATTGTTCTGCGTCGGTCAAGGCTCAGTTCAGCTTCGCCTTCACATCCTGGAGCGCGGATTTGAACAAATCCGCGCCGGCCTTGGCGTCGATCTTGCCGGCGAGCAGCGTGCGAGCGGCTTCGACGGCGATGTCGACGGCGCTGGCGCGCACTTCGCCGATCGCCTCGCGCTCGGCCTGGCCGATCTTCTGTTCGGCAAGAGCGGTGCGCCGCGCGACGTAGTCCTCGGTCTTCTTGTGCGCCTCGGCGGCGAGCAGTTCGGCTTCGCGCTTGGCCGCGGCGACGATGTCCGCGGCCTCCTGCTCGGCTTCCTTGCGCTTGCGCTGGTATTGGCCAAGCAACTGCTGGGCCTCCTCGCGCAGCCTGCGCGCCTCGTCAAGCTCGCTGCTGATCCTGGCGGCGCGGGCATCGAGCGCCTTGGCGATCAGGCGGGGCACCTTGATGTAGATGGCGATACCCAAAAAGATGACCAGGGCGATCGTGGCCCAGAGCGTTGCAAGAGATGTGGCGTCCATGATGCGCTCCTCACCCGGCCACGGACTTGACCGCGGCCGCAATCTCGGCCTTGCTGGCCTTGCCGCCGACCAGCGCCTCGACGATCGCCGAGGCAGTGTCCTCGGCGATGCTGCCGACTTCCTTCATGGCGTTGGCCTTGATGGAAGAAATGCGCGCCTCGGCCTCGCCGAGCTTCTCGTCGAGCGCGGCCTCGATCTTCTTGCGCGCGGTCTCGGCTTCCGCCTTGGCCGCGTCATTGGCCTGCTGGCCGATGGCGTTGGCGTTTTTCTTGGCTTCCGCCAGCTCCTGCTCGTAAGCAGCAACGGCGGCGTCGGCCTCGCCCTTCAACTTCGCGGCCTGATCGAGATCCTGGCTGATACGGTCGTTGCGGACATCGATGATGCCGCCGACGCGCGGCACCACCACCCTCTTCAGGAAGAGGTAGAAGAGCCCGAACGTGATCGCCAGCCAAAGAAGCTGCGACGGAAACGTCGCCGGATCGAATGGCGGAAACATGCCATGAGCCTCGGCAGGCACGCTGGTGCCGGAATGCGTGTCGCCTTCCGTCGCAGCGTGGCCAGCCTCGGTGGCAGGCGCGGACTCTTGCGCAAAGGCAGATGTCACGAACATGGACTATCCCCTGATATCAGACCCGCCGCTCTCGCGGCCGGCCTGTCCAATCTTCCCATAGCTTAGCCAAATAGCGGCTCAGCCAAACAGGGGCTCAGCCGAACAGGGCCAGCAGCGCGATGAGAAGCGAGAAGATGCCCAGAGCTTCGGTCACGGCGAAGCCGAAGATCAGACGGCCGAACTGGCCATCGGCGGCCGACGGGTTGCGCAGCGCGCCCGAGAGATAGCTGCCGAAGATGTTGCCGAGGCCAATGCCCGCGCCGCCCATGCCGAGGCAAGCGATGCCGGCGCCGATGTACTTTGCTGCTTCTACGTCCATTTGTTCAACTCCTTTGGATCTGAAATTCCGTTGCGATTCCATTCCGGCGGCAATGTTGAAAACTCTTGCGCCGGAAATTTTTTATCAGTGCCCCGGGTGCAGGGCGTCGTTGAGGTACATGCAGGTCAGCACCGCGAAGACATAGGCCTGAAGGAAGGCGACCAGCAGTTCGAGCGCGGTCAACGCCACGGCCATCGCCAGCGGCAGCACCGATCCAGCGACGCCGACCGCGCCCAGCGCCGAGAGGCTGACCACGAAGCCGGAGAAGACCTTCAGCGTGATGTGCCCGGCGAGCATGTTGGCGAACAGACGAACCGAGAGGCTGACAGGGCGCGAGACGAAGGAGATCACTTCGATCAGCACCACCAGCGGCAGCAGGAACACCGGCACGCCTTGCGGCACGAACAGCTTGAGGAAACCAAGGCCGTGCTTGCCGAAACCGTAGACAATCACGGTGCCGATAACCAAGACGGCGAGGCCGAAGGTGACGATGATGTGGCTGGTGACGGTGAAGAAATACGGGAACAGGCCAAGCAGGTTGGCGACCAGCACGAACATGAACAGGGAAAACACGAAGGGAAAGAACTTCATGCCCTGCGTGCCGGCGGCGTCGCGCAACATGTTGCCGACGAATTCATAGGCCATTTCGGAGATCGATTGCAGCCGGCCGGGAACGAGGCTGCGGCTCGACGTCGTCAGAAACAGGAATGCCGCGGCAACGACCACGGTCGCGACCATGAACAGCGCCGAATTGGTAAAGGACAAGTCGTAGCCGCCGATATCGATCGGTATCAGCTTGTTGATATGGAACTGGTGGATCGGATCGACCTTGTCAGCTGCCACGTTCAAACCCCGTCAGTGCCGCATGCGGCCTTGTTACCATGCCGCCCGTCGAAAGGCGGCTATTTCCAAATGCCGCCTGAAGAGCGGTCACTTGCTGTCGTCGCGGCCAGAGCGCGATTTGTCGCCCTGTCCGAATTCCGCCACAACGCCTGCCGAACGCATGACATTGAGCACGCCCGCGCCAAAACCAAGCAGCAGAAACACGATCAGAC
The DNA here is from genome assembly GCF_020165765.1 of Mesorhizobium sp. B264B1B. Lineage (NCBI taxonomy): Bacteria > Pseudomonadati > Pseudomonadota > Alphaproteobacteria > Hyphomicrobiales > Phyllobacteriaceae > Mesorhizobium > Mesorhizobium sp. B264B1B. Next base: position 133,613 of record NZ_JAIUIS010000005.1, on the reverse strand, counting down.
CCCATGGCGATGTCCCCGCCAGACGGTCGATGATCCAGCCGATGGCGGCACCGACCACCACCCCGGCGATGAACTCGCTGGACAGCTTGAGTGCCTGACCGTACCCGGTCACTGGTTTCGCGTCTTTCCCCTCGAGCCGGTCCGGCCGTCTTGTCGCAAGCGATGCTTCAAGTTCACGCCGGCGGCGCTCAAGTTCGTCGTCGCGGATGGCGGCTTCGTGCTGCTTGCCGCGGCCGGTTTCTCCGGTTCCGCCTGGCCCAGTTTCATCGGCCATCGCAACCCCCCTGCCCGGGCAGACCGTCACCGTCCGTCCGCTTCTAAAGTCGCCGGCAACATAGTTAGAGGGTTTGCGCCCGTCAAGCCACGGGCGGAAGTTCGTTACCATGTATTTTATACAATGAAATCAATATAATAGAGAGGTGCGACATCGTGCCCGCCATGGCGGCGCGGACGCCTTGAGCGAATCCTCCGCGCGACGGCTCTTCGAGAGACCGCGCAGCCGCGCAAAAATATGGACGCCTATCGGGCGTTCAGCTCCAGCCGCCGCCATAGGTGCGGTAGAAGATATGCAGGCCGATCTTGGTCATCTTCTGCATCGTACGCGCCCAGTTGGGATGGACGTAATTGGCATAGTAATGGGTCGACGATCCGACTTCGGGAATGAAGACCTTGCCGGCGGTCACCGCCATGCCGACGTCCTGCGCAGTCTTGTAGGCGACCGGGTTGTCGATGCGCTTCTTCCTGCCGTCGCAGGCGAAGGAGAACTGGCAACGGTTGAACCAGCTGTCGTTCTGGTAGACGACGCCGCAGATCGAATTGGGATAGGCCGGATTGCGGACACGGTTGAGGATGACCTGGGCGACGGCGGCCTGGCCGCGCACGGATTCGCCCCGCGCCTCGAAATAGATGCCGTTGGCCAGGCATTTCTGCTCGGGCTTGGAGAAGACGCTCGCCGGAAGTGGATTCTGGATCCACGAATGGTCGCCCTTGGCCATCGGCGGGATGAAACGGCCGTTGTTGGGCTCCTCGTCCTGGAGCAGGGCCTCGAAGGGCGACGCCTTGGCATAATCGGGCGCGGCCTGCGCATAGGCCGTCGCCAGCACATCCGGATGATCGTTGTTGACCAGGGCGGCAAGCATGGGCGACACGCCGGGATCCGGCTTCTTGTCCTCACGCGCGTGGAATGCCGCGGCGATCTGGATTTCCTTGCCTTTGATCTGGGGTTTGGCGAAAGCCATCTTCAGGCCGCTGTCCATGCTGGGCCGCAGCAGGGATGAGGTGCGCTCGAAGATCGAGCCGGCGTTGAAGTTCTTCGGCGGGGCGACGGGAGAGATCTGGACGATGCGGCCCTTCTTGTCGGCGCGCACGATGCGGTCCTCATCGGGCGTAGTGCTGACCTTGCCGCCCTTGCCGCGAAAGGAGACGGCGCCGACGCCGGGCAGGCGCACCCCCGATCCGGAGAGCGAACCCGTCACAGCGTCGTCGACAAACGGCATCTCGGCGGCATGGACCGATCCGGCGACGGATTTCTCGACATAGGAATTCCAGCGGGTCGGCGCCTCGAGGCCGGAAACGAGGCTCGTCATATCCTGGTAGGCGGAAACCGTCGGAAATCCGATCCAGATGCCGAGGCCGACGATGAAAGGTGCCACGAGGCTGCGTTTCTTCTCACCGGCGACGGCAACAAGGCGCGTCAAGACACGTCGATGCACGGAACTCTCTCCAGGAACGCTACTGACCCCACTGGAGAGCAAAATGATGCATTAACCTTGATGGGACGTTAACAGCTTCGATCGGGTTTTCCCGGTCGGCTCAGGCTCGTGGTTGCGAAGTGGGGCGGTTTTGCGGCGGGACGGACATGGAGGCCGGCCGCAGGAAGATGGGCCACGCGATCAACGCGCACGCCGCCGCCGACAACCAAACGCCGGGCCAGGACCAGAGATGCAAGAGCCCCGGAATGGCCACCGGAACCAGGAAGAAACCTATGAAAACGAAGCTGTTGGCCAGGCTGAGCGCGGTGCCGACATGGCCAGCGCCGGCAAGCGTGGCAAGCTCGGTGTAGGCGACGCCATGCCAGGCGGAGACCAGGATGCCTGCGACAATCAGCATCACGGGAAGCGTGGCCATCAGGACGGGTTGGCCGCCCGATATGGTCGGGCCGGCCAGGACCAGCAGCCAGAGCAGCGTGAAGGCAAGCGCGCTGAGCGCACTGCACAGGCGCAGGAACGGCCTGCGGTTGCCGTGGCGGTCGGTGAAGCGCCCGCTCCAGACGCGCATCACCATGGCGCCGGTCTGGACGGCGGCGAGACTTGCGCTGGTGGCCAGGGTCCCCATGCCGGCGAAGTCGTGCAGGAAGACGGAAGCGAAGGTGAGTACGGCCACTTGCGGAAAACACAGCAGGCCGATGGCTGCTGCGATGCGCCAGACCTCGACATTGCGCAGCGGCGGCGGCCCGGCCAGAACGGCCGGCGCGGCCGAACCCTGCGTCGGCGGTTCATGCAGCCAGCACCAGGCGAAGAAGGCGGAGATGACGGAGAAGACGGCGAGCAGGCCATAGACCGCCGCGAAGCCATGCGTGGCGGCGAGCGAGGGCAGGACAAGAGCGCCCAGCCCGCCGCCAAGCGGCACCGCCGTCTGCCGGATGCTCATGGCGAAGCCGCGCTCGCCTTCGCGGAACCAGCCCATGATGGCGCGGCCGCTCGAACCGTTGACGCTGCCGCCGAGCAGGCCGGTGACGAGCAAGGCGGCCGCCAGGACGTGCACGCCCGGCACGCCGGACGAGGATGGAACGATGAGCAACGCCATCAGGAACAGCCACGCCGCCGTGGCGCCGAGCCCGGTCAAAAGCACACGGCGGTCGCCCCAGCGATCGGTGAGCAGGCCCCAGGGCAGTTCGCTGAGCGCAACGCCCAGGCCGAGAAGGCCAAGCGCCAGGCCGAGCTGAGCATTGCCGAGATGATAGCCCTGCCGCATCAGCACCGCGGTTGCCGGTATGCCGGAGAAAGTAGCGGAAAAACCGGCATTGGCGGCGACGCCGATGCCCAGCACCTTCCAGCGGTGGTTGGGCGCGAAGGTTCTGGAGCCGGAGCCTTCGGCCCGTGGCGTCGACTGACAATCGGTGCGGGTGACGATGGCGGACATGGTTTCATTCCCGTTTGCGGCCCGGTGACCGGCCTTGACGGCGCATGTCTATCGCCATAGCTTTGTCCATAAAATCAGGAAGTTTTTGACGCACAATCCTAAAAAACGGGATTATCATGCGACGCGTGACATTCGACCTCGACGTCCTCAGAAGCTTCGTCACCGGAATGGAGCTTGGCAGCTTCGCCAAGGCGGCCGACCGGCTTGGCCGCTCGACCTCGGCGGTCAGCGCGCAGTTGAAGAAACTGGAGGAGCAGGCGGCGACGCCTATCTTCCGCAAGTCGGGACGCGGGCTGGCACTGACGGAAGCCGGCGAGACCATGCTCGGCTATGCGCGGCGGCTGGTCGAGCTCAATGACGAGGCGGCCGCCGCCATCCATGATGTCGAGCTGGAAGGCTGGGTGCGGCTCGGCCTGCAGGAGGATTTTGGCGAGGCGGTGCTACCTGACGTGCTCGGCCGCTTCGCCCGTGCCCATCCCAAAGTCAAGATCGAGGCCCGCATCGCGCGCAGCCATGAGCTCGCGGAGCGGATCATCTCGGGCAGCCTGGACATCGCACTTGCCTGGCACAGCGGCGCGACGCTGCCATACAGCCAGCATGTCGCCGACGTGCGGATGCGCTGGATCGGCCCGGCAAAGCGCATCGAGACCAGCCTGCGCCATGGCGAGCCGCTGCCGCTGGTGGCGCTGGAAGCACCTTGCCTGTTGCGCACGGTCGCAACCGAAACGCTCGACCGCGCCGGCCTGCCCTGGCGCATGGCCTTCTCCAGCCCGAGCCTTGGTGGCATCTGGGCGGCTGTTGCAGCCGGGCTCGGGCTGACGATCCGCACCGACATCGGCCTGCCGGCCAGCGTCAGCGCGATGACGCCGGAGATTGCCGGTCTGCCGGCGCTGCCCAGGATGGCGCTGTTCCTGCACCGCAGGGATGCCGAACCCGAACCGGTGGCCGCCCGCCTCGCCGATATCCTGCTGGAAGCGGCGCGGCAGGCGCTACCGGAGGGCGCGCGGACGGATGAGAACCTGCTGAAGGTCGCCTAGGCCCTGGTCGCAACCCCTCTTCGTCATTCTGGGGTCTACACCGCGTCGAAGGGTTGGCACCCTTCCCCCGGACGTCAGCGCTTCTTGGCCCTGCCGGCAAAGGGATTGTCCGAAGTCCTCAACGCCATGCGGATCGGTACGCCCGGCATGTCGAAGGCTTCGCGCAGGCTGTTGGTGAGATAGCGGACATAGGATTGCGGCATCGCATCCGGGCGCGAGCACGAGACGACGAAGCCCGGCGGGCGCGTCTTGGCCTGCGTGACATATTTGACCTTCAGCCGGCGACCGGCAACCGCGGGCGGCGGATGATGCGCAAGAATGCCTTCCAGCCAGCGATTGAGCCTGCCGGTCGAGACGCGGCTGTTCCAGACCTTGTGCGTGCGGATGACGGCTTCCATGAGCTTGTCGAGGCCCCGTCCGGTCTCGGCCGAAACCGTCACCGCCTGCATGCCGCGCGCCTGCGGCAAAAGCCGTTCGGTTTTCTCGCGCAGTTCTGCCAACAGTTCCTGCGGATTGTCGATCAGGTCCCATTTGTTGAAGGCGATCACCGGCGCGCGGCCCTCGCGGATGATCAGGTCGGCAATCTGGAGATCCTGCTTCTCGAAAGGGATGGTGGCGTCGAGCACGATGATGACGATCTCGGCGAAGCGGATGGCGCGCAGGCCATCCTGCACCGACATGACCTCGAGCTTTTCATGGATCCTGGCCTTGCGGCGCATGCCGGCGGTGTCGAACAATTTTATGCGGCGGCCGCGCCAGTCCCAATCGACCGAGATGGAATCGCGGGTGATGCCGGCTTCCGGTCCGGTCAAAAGCCGCTCCTCGCCGATCAGTGCGTTGATCAGCGTCGACTTGCCGGCATTGGGGCGGCCGACGACGGCAATGCGCATCGGCTTGGTGTCGTCATAGGCCGGCACCTCGTCGGCGTCGGGATCGGCGATATCCTCGCCGATCAGCACCTCGCTGGAGGCGATCTCCTCGTCGTCGTCCTCATCTTGGCCAAAGGCTCTCGCCTCGCCAAGTGCGGCGATCACCGCGTCGCGCAGGTCGGGCATGCCTTGGCCGTGTTCGGCCGAGACCGGAACCGGCTCGCCAAGCCCGAGCTCCCAGGCCTCCAGCATGCCGCCCTGCGCGCCCTTCGCCTCGGCCTTGTTGGCGACCAGCACGACCGGCTTGCCGGATTTGCGCACGATCTCGGCAAAGGTCCGGTCGTCCGGCAACAGGCCGGATTTGGCGTCGACGGTGAAGAAGATCAGGTCGGCCTCACGGATAGCGATCTCGGTCTGCGCACGCATGCGGCCGGGCAGCGTCGAGGCGGCGGCGTCCTCGAAACCCGCAGTGTCGATGACGTCGAAATGCAGGTCGTAAAGCTTTGCCGCATGGACGCGGCGGTCGCGGGTGACGCCCGGCGTGTCATCGACAAGCGCCAGCTTCCTTCCCACCAGCCGATTGAAAAGAGTCGATTTGCCGACGTTAGGCCGGCCAATGATGGCGACTTTGAAGCTCATATGTCACGACGCGCTGCCCGAGCCGCGGATCAGCTCGGACATCAGGGTCGCCCGTTCACGGGTGTTGCGCGGGGCACCGTCATCGGCGGCGATCTGGTCGAACAGCTTCAGCGCATCCTGGGTCTTGCCTTCCTTCCAGGCGGCCAGCCCGAGCGCCTCGCGCGCGGTGTGGCGCAGCGTGTTGGTGTCCGAGGTCAGGGCCTCGACGCGGCTCGACACATCGGCGAAGGAGCCGTGATCGACCAGCAGCAGCGCCGCCCTCAACCGCGCCATGTCGCGAATGCCCTGGGGAATGGCGGCGTCGGCCGCCACCTCGTCGAAATCCTTGACGGCGGCATCGACGTCGCCCTTGTCGGCCTTGACGGTGGCAGCGCGCATGCGGGCGAGCAGCGGATAGGCGCCGTAGCCATCCTTCTCCAATTGATCGAGCGCGGCCAGCGCCTCGTCGTTCTTGCCGTCATTGGCCAGCTTCAACGCTTGCGAGAAGGCATCGCCCGAACGGTTGGCGCGGGTCTCGTCCCAGTAGCGGTAGCCGACGAAGGCGGCGGTGCCGAGCACGACCAGCACCGCGACCACAAGCAGGGCCGGGCCGAAACGGTCCCACAGCTTCTGCGCCTGTTCGCGACGGATCTCGTCGTTGACTTCACGGATAAAACTGTCGTCGGACATCAATAAAACCATTCCTGCCCCGGGCCGGAGCGTTCGCGAGCCCGCGTTTTAGCGAAATTTTGTCGGCATGGAAGGGGTTCGACCGGAAAATCACCTATTCGCGGGGCAAACGGACGAAAAGGCCACCGCACCCACGCCACATTTGCGCTATAGCGGGGCCAAAACCGCCCCGGGGTCAGTAGCTGTTGCCAATATCCTTTTCGTCTCGCGTTGCCGCGTTCTGTCTCGCTTCGCTTGCCACGGCCGGTGCGGCTTTCGCCGATCCACCCGGCTCGCGGGCGCCTTTGCCGGCAAGGCCGAAGCAGGTCGTCATCATCTCCTTCGACAGCGCCCGCGACATCTCGCAATGGAAGCGCAGCCGGGCGCTGGCGAAGCGCACCGGAGCGCATTTCACCTATTTCCTCTCCTGTGTCTTCCTGCTGTCACCCGAAACGCGCAGCCAATACACCGCGCCGGGCAAGACATCGGGCAAATCCAACATCGGCTTCGCCGCCTCGACGCAGGAAGTGAGCCAGCGGCTGGAGCAGATCGGGCTTGCGGCATCGGAAGGCCATGACATCGCCAGTCATGGCTGCGGCCATTTCGACGGCAAGGACTGGAGCAAGGCCGACTGGCTGAAGGAGTTCGCCTCGTTCGAGCACATCCTCGAAAACGCCTATGCGATCAACGGCATCGAGCCCGAGCCGACCGGCTGGCGCGATTTCGCGCGGCATGCGGTGGTTGGCTTCCGCGCGCCCTATCTGTCGACGAGCAAGGCGCTCTACGAGGCGCTGCCCGCCGCCGGTTACCGGTTCGACGCCAGCGGCGTCTCGCGCGGCCCGGTCCAGCCGCCGACCACCGCCGGCCTCGCGCGCTTTTCACTGCCGCAGATCCCGGAAGGACCGAAATCGCGGCCGGTGATCGCCATGGACTACAATCTCTATGTCAGGCATTCCGGCGGCTTCGAGCGGCCGAGCAAGGCAGGCGAGTTCGCGGACCGCACCTACCAGGCTTTCCGCGCCGCCTTCGAGGATCAATACCGGGGCAAGCGCGTTCCGCTGCAACTCGGCTTCCATTTCGCGCTGATGAATGACGGCGCCTACTGGAACGCGCTGGAGCGTTTTGCCGGCGAGGTCTGCGTCAAATCAGACGTCGAATGCATCAGTTTTCGCGATTACATCTCGCGGCAGGGTTCTGGCCAGAAGCAGGCTTCCGTGGGCGGCTGAGCCGCCGACCCGTTTCGCACCCAGGTCTTTCCTGACTTAAGCGGGATCCTCGGCGCCTTGCCGCGCCAGATAGCGCTGGTCGATTTCCGGCAGCGGCTCGCCCTGCAGCGTCGCCTCGAAGGCGCGCAGGCGCTTATGCACCGATTGCAGTTCGACGATGGTCGACCAGGAGGTGAGCAGGAACTGCAAGGAACCTGTCACCTTGCCGAATGCATTCGAAATCTGGTTCAGCGCGCCGAACGTTATCTTGTGGGCGACCAGCGACGGCCCGAGGATCAGCAGCGAGAAAATATTGTCGGCCTGCAGGTAGGTGTACCGGACGACATTGAAATAGATGTAGTGGAAATACAGCCGGAAATAATTGTGGCGAACATTGGCGAACAGCGCGGCGGTGGTGGCGGGCTGGGCCCGGTCGGCATGATCCTCGCCGTAAACGAGCTCCTTGCGGTAGGCCGCCTCCACGCGCTGGTTGCGGAACTGCAGCCCTGGAAGCTTCATGCCGGCAATCATGACCGAAATCGTTCCGAACAGACACCAGGCCAGTGCCGCGACCACCAATGGCTGGGGGATCGCGCCGATGATCGGCAACTCGGTTATATGGGCCTGCAACTGGATCATGACCGGCAGGAAGGCGATCAGCGTCATGATCGACTGGACGAAGCTGGAACCCAGATCTTCCATGATCTGGGAAAACCGCATCGTGTCCTCCTGGATACGTTGCGAGGCGCCCTCGATGTGGCGCAGCCTGCCCCAGTTCTCGACGAAATAGTTGTTCATCGCCGTGCGCCAGCGGAAGATCCAATGGCTGACGATGAAGGCGTTGACCACCTGCACGTTCATGCCGACCAGCGCAAGCCACGAGAAATCGGCCAGCCCAATGTAGAATTCGGCGTTGGTCGATTTTCCGGTGCCCGACATCAGCCCCTGCACATAGTCGAAGAAGGGCCCGTACCAGGCGTTGACGGCGACGCTGACCTGCACATTGAAATAGATGAAGAACAGGATGACCGCCGTCATCAGGATCGACCAGCGTTGCCACGGATGCGGCGAATACCAGCTCCAGAACGCATAGAAAGCGACCACGCAGAACGCGAAGTAGATGTAGAACCAGAGAAACGGCTTCGAGACGAGGACGGCGATGCCGATAATGGGCGGTGCACCGGCTGCTGCCGGCGGCAGGCCGAAGACGGCGCCCAGTTGCTCACCCCCGAAAAACCAGAACAGGATCGCCGCAAGGCTCCAGACGGCGGCCGAAGAGAAAAACAGCTTCGGCTGCGGGAAGAAGGATACGAACACTGTGGCGAATTCCTCGATTTTTGCGCAAATCAGCTGGGTTCAGCAGGCATAAAGTCACACATTAGGGGGAAAGAAAATGCCCATGCCCGATGCCCGGCACCGAGCAAACCCACAATCATGGCGATTTTGGCGCGGCCGACCATATGATGACGCCGGAGGCGACCAGAACGGCCGCGGCGGCGATCGAGGCAAGGAAGAAATCGCCCGACGCCTGCGCCAGGAGCCCGGCGGCAATCGGGCCGATGATCTGGCCAAGACCGAACGAAGCCGTCATCAAGGCGAAGGTCCGCCGGGGGGCCTGTGGCGCCAGTTGCCGCGCGGTCTGCAGGCCAAGCGCGGTGATGGCGATGAACGTGCCGCCAACGAGCAGGCCGCCGAGCAGCGGCCCGGTGCGCCCGCCCACCGCGACGCTTGCGACAATGCCGACGACCTCGACGAAACATCCCAGCGCATAGGTCGCGTATAGGCCGATCCGCGCCGATATCTTCTGCCAGAGCCAGACCGAGGGAAAGCCGGCAAGACCGGTGACCATCCAGACCACCGCCTCGAACACGCGTCCGCCGCCGCCTTGCCGGACAATGGCGACAAGGAAGGTAGCCGTTACCACGTAGCCGAAGCCGAACAAGCCGTAAGCGACGATCACCTTGGTCAGCGAGCGGTCTTTTGGCAGCGCCGGCTCGCGGCCGGTATCGCCGCTGGCCAGCGGACCGCTGTCCACCAACAGCGCCACGACGACGAAGCCACAAGCCGAGATCGCCGCCGACCACAGCCAGCCCGCCGCCCAGCCGGCATGTTCGCTGACCAGGGCCGCCATCAGCACCGAGGACAGGGCGATGCCGAGGCCGACGCCGCCGAAATGCCACGCCTGCAGATCGCTGCGGCCGGCCGCGGCAAGATGGCTGAAAACAATGCTGGCCAGGAACACCATGACAAAGGCGCTGGCCAGGCCTGCAAGAAAGCGGATGACGAGAAACGCGGCGATCGTATCCGACAGCCCCATCAGCGCGGCAAGCAAGGCGCTGGCGCCGAGGCCGGCCAGCATCAGCAGGCGCTCGCGCCCATGCGCCCAGCCGCCCGCCGCGGCAAAGGCGCCGGCGAGGTAGCCGAGATAATTGGCCGACGCGATCCAGCCCGCATCGGCCGCCGACAGATGGAGTTCTTCCATCATGCCGGGCAGGATCGGCGTATAGACGAAACGACCAATGCCCATGGCGACAGCCATGGCGATCATGCCGGCGAAAGCGAACCGCAGCGCTGTTGAGGTGGCGGATGTCATCGCGGTGCACAATAAGTGCGAAGACCGGCGACACAACGTGCTTGCGTTGGGCCAGGCGCCGGACCGTCAGCACCAATCAGCGGCAGCCCGCTTGCGCCGTCTCGTGGGCGGTGCGTCGCGCCGTCAGCCGGAACGGTATGTCGCCGAGCTCACGCTCCGACATGGCGTCGAGCACGGGATGCGCAAGCGGATCGGCCAGCCAGGCGACCGCTTCGCCACCGTATGGCGGCTCGTGCACAGGGAATACTATCTTGAGCGACGATAACAGCCTCAACATGTCAGCCTCCGCAGGCCTGTCCCGTGAATAAAGTCTGCGTTTTCGGCATCACTTTCAATTGAGATTTCAGCCCCGCTGGTTTAGAAAAACTCAATGGCCATGCTCAACCGCGTCCACCTCAACGGCCTTCGCGCCGTGGAGACCGTCGCCCGTCTCGGCTCGCTCGCCGCGGCCGCCGGCGAACTCAACGTTTCGGCCAGCGCCGTTAGCCAGCAGATAAAGCGCGTGGAGCAGCAGCTCGGCCAGGCCGTGTTCGAGCGAACGACCAAGGGGCTGGTCCTGACCGAATTCGGCGCCATGTTCGCGATGCGCCTCGGCGCGGGTTTCCGCGAGCTCACCCAGGCCGTGGCGCTGGCCGACGAGGCGCGACAATGCACGCTGGTGGTTTCCGTGGCGCCGGCATTCGCCTCGAAATGGCTGCTGCCGCGGCTGTCGCATCACTTCACCCGGCATCCCAACGTGCTGTTGCGCATCGACGCCTCGGTGCGGCTGGCCGACCTCGACCATTCCGATATCGATATCGCCATCCGGCTTGGCGACGGCACATGGCCGGGCGGCAAGGCGGAGTTGCTTTTGGCACAAGAGGTGTTCCCGGTCTGCGCGCCCTCGATAGCGAAGAAACTGAAATCGATCGAAGACCTTGCCCAGACCTGCGCGATCACCGACGAACGGGCGATGATCAACTGGGAAAGCTGGTTCGACGCTGCCGGTGTCGAACCCGTCACCTTCCTGAAGGGCGCGCGCTTCACCGATCCGATGCTTTGCCTGGAATCGGCGATTGCCGGCCATGGCGTGATGCTGGGCTGGCAGTTGCTCGCCGCCGACGCGCTGGCCGACGGGCGGCTCGTCGCGCCGTTCGGGATCCGCGCCCAGAGCGGGCTTGGCTATTGGCTGGTGACCTCCGCCGCCAAGGCCGAAAGCCGCAAGGTCCGGGATTTCAAGCTCTGGATCAGGGAAGAGATCGAGGCGACGATGGCGCGGTTCGGCTCCGCGAAGACGGGCACGACCGATGCGATCACGGTGGAAAGCACCGTGGCGCCGGTCTATGTAGAGTCCGACATCAAACTACGGCAGGCAGGATCATGACCACACATTCGCGCGGCGTTTCCGCAACGATCGACCCGGTGAAGCTCGACAGGCTGGCGGAAGTCGCCATCAAGGTGGGGCTGCAATTGCAGCCCGGGCAGGACCTGGTGCTGACCTCCTCCATCGCCGCGCTGCCGCTGACCCGGCGCATCGTCGAGCATGCCTACAAGGCCGGCGCGGGGCTGGTGACGCCGATCTTCAACGATGACGAGATCACGCTGGCGCGCTTTCGCTATGGCGCCGACGCCGGCTTCGACCGCGCCGCCGGCTGGCTCTATGAAGGCATGGCCAAAGCCTTCTCCAACAATGCGGCGCGACTTGCCGTGCGCGGCGAAGATCCCTCGCTCCTGTCGGCGCAGGACCCGGCGAACGTGGCGCGCGCCAACAAGGCCAATTCGATGGCCTACCAGCCGGCGCTGGAAAAGATCACCGGCTTCGACATCAACTGGAACATCGTCGCCTATCCCGATCTCGCCTGGGCCAAGCAGGTCTTCCCCGATGATGCCGACGACGTTGCGGTGGCCAAGCTCGCCGACGCCATCTTTGCCGCCTCGCGGGTGGACGTGGAAGATCCGATCGGCAACTGGAAGGCGCACAATGCCGCCCTTCGCAGCCGCACCGAATGGCTCAACGGCCATGCTTTCCATGCGCTTCATTTCACCGGGCCGGGCACCGACCTGACGGTCGGGCTGGCCGACGGCCATGAATGGATGGGCGGCGCCTCCACCGCCAAGAACGGCGTCACCTGCAATCCCAACATCCCGACCGAGGAGGTCTTCACCACGCCGCATGCACGGCGGGTGGAAGGCCATGTTTCATCGACCAAGCCGCTCTCCTACCAGGGCACGCTGATCGACGAGATCTCGGTGCGTTTCGAGGGCGGCAGGATCGTCGAGGCGAAGGCTTCGAAGGGCGAGGACGTGCTGAAGAAAGTGCTGGACACCGACGAGGGCGCACGCCGGCTTGGCGAAGTGGCGCTGGTGCCGCATTCCTCGCCGATCTCGGCGAGCGGCCTGTTGTTCTTCAACACGCTGTTCGACGAAAACGCCGCCTGCCACATCGCGCTCGGCCAGTGCTATTCGAAGTGCTTCGTCGACGGCGCCTCGCTCAGCCAGGCCGAGATCGCGGAGCGCGGCGGCAACAAGAGCTTCATCCACATCGACTGGATGATCGGCTCGGACAAGATCGATATAGACGGCGTCGGCAAGGATGGCAGCCGCGTGCCGGTCATGCGCAAGGGCGAGTGGGCCTGACGGGAGCGCACGAAGGAGAGCTGATGGCCTTCGAGATCGCGGTCAAGCGGGTGTACGAACCACCCTCGCCCGATGACGGGCAGCGGGTCCTGGTCGATCGTGTCTGGCCACGTGGCGTCAGCAAGGAGCATGCCGCGCTGGCGCTATGGCTCAAGGACATCGCGCCGAGCACCGACTTGCGCAAGTGGTTCGGGCACGAGCCCGAACGATGGGCCGAGTTCCAGAAGCGCTATCGTGCCGAACTGGAAGGCAATGGCGAGGCCGTGGCGCAACTGCGCGCCCTGCTCCGCGACGGCAAGGTGACGCTGCTCTACGGCGCCCATGACGCGGCGCACAACAATGCCGTGGCACTGGCGGGGTATCTGAGAGGACAGTGACCTGTCCCTTCGTCATCCTCGGGCTTGACCCGAGGATCCATGCCGTGACGTCCGTCCGGAAATGCAACGGAGCAGAATCTGCACGGCTGCGACGCCCAAAAGTCACGGCATGGATCCTAGGGTCTGCGCCGCGTCGCTTCGCTCCTTGCTCCGCCCTAGGATGACGAACTGAGAGTGTACCGCGCCCTACTTCCCGACCACCGCCGCCTCATAAACATCCGGCTTGAACCCGACCAGGATGCGGTCGCCAACCTCGAGCACAGGCCGTTTGATCATCGTCGGCTTGGCCAGCATCAGTGCCTTGGCCTTCTTTTCATCCAGGCTCTGCTTATCCTTGTCCGGCAACTCGCGGAACGTCGTGCTGCCCTTATTGAGCAGCTTTTCCCAGCCGACCTTGCGGACCCAGCCATCCAGCCTGCCCGCCTCGATGCCTTCCGCCCGATAGTCGTGGAACCGATAAGCCACTGTATGGCCCTCCAGCCAGACGCGGGCCTTCCTGATCGTGTCGCAGGTGGTGATGCCGTACATGGTGATCGTCAAAACAGGTGCCTTTCGGACTTCGAATCTGGCCGCAGATTAAGCAGCCCCCGCGCGCTTTGCCAGCGGCCCGGCAGAACCATCGAGGAGCAAGTTTCTTCACTAGCGGGCGCGCGGTCGCCGATCCGTGACGACGACGTCCATAGAGTCGGATAGCGGCCAGGACATGATCCTGGCCGCTAGGATGCGGCGAAATGTGCCGCCAGCCGGGAAACCCGCCTCAATAATAGAAGCGCTCTTCGGCAATCTTGCCGTTCTTGACCGTGTACAGGCCAACCTCATCCATGGTGACACGCTGGCCCGTGGCCTTGGGCGTTATGTCAAATGTAAAGCGTACGGCGAACTGGTCGCCGTTGACATAAGGGCCCTCGACCGAGCCGCCATGGACTTCGTTGTTTTCCTGCCACCACTGGCCTTTCTGCTTGACGGCGTCCTTGCCGCGGCAGACGGCCATCGGCCCCTCCATGGCCTCATAGCTGACGATGTCGTCGGCATTGTATTTCTCGGCAGCACTTTCGTAGTCACCGCGCTTGAGAAGCTCCGTGAAATCCTTGGCAATTTCCGTGTTGGTCATGTGTTCCTCCTGTTCAGACGCATTGCAAATAGGGAAAGGTTGGCGGCCTGCCATCGTCGTGCCGTCTGGTAGCTGACATGCCATGTCAGGATGATGGACCGCGCGGACTATGCGAGGACGATTCCAGGCTCTCACATGGCGGGCAGTGCATCGTCCTGGCCGGTCAGCCGCCAACGTCCGGGCTGCTTGTAGGCGCCCTTCCCAATGAGACTGTGGATCAGCACAAAATCCCGGACAGTCCAGCCGATCGGATCGATCGACCGCTCGCGAATGCTGGGAACGCCCACTTCATCACGAAGCAATGTAACATGCGGTTCGATGGACCTGGTGAGAAAGGGTTTTAGCGGGCTGTCCGAGATCACCGCCGTCAGGTCACGCCAGAACTTCTGCAGCGGCGGATTGCCATCGCTGCCGCGCAGGACCAGTGCACCACCGCCAAAAGCCGACAGGCGATCGAACGAGACCTCGAAGGGCTTTGCAACGATCATCGATCCGATATGACAGGCGGCCTCTGCCAACTCTTGCGGATACTCCTCATGGTCGCCGAGGCCGACAAGCGAGATGTGGATGTGATTTTCCGGAACCAGCCAGCCTTGCAATCCGAACTCACGGTTCAAGGCAATGGCCTTTCGCGCGAGACGACCAGCAATCGCGCTGCCGACGAGGATGGCAAAGAACAGCCGGTGGAAATGCTTCCCGGCCTGTTCCCATCGGAAAAAGGCCTGGCCGTTCTTCGCGGTTCCGAATGCGGGTTGCCCACTCATACTGATCTCGTCCGCCAATTGACTCAGGGCGAGCATATTAGAACAAAACGAGAACAAGCGCAAGCCGAAAAATGATGCAGGCGTTGGGGCTCCCGCACCGCCGCATGCATCCAACCCCTGAAGGAGTGCTTCCTTGCGGTACGCCAATCACCGACGACGCCGGCAGACATGGCGCCTGGCTCACCACAAACGGGATAGACCTTTGACAGGAATCCGGTGAAAGTGCCGCGCCGAACCAGCAAGCCGCATTTTTGATGATCAGAGGACCGCACGCATGACAAACCCGATGCATCTGCCCGCCGAAGGCCTTTTTGTCGGGCGCGCCAGAAGCAGCGACGCCTCGCATCCCCTGGTGGTCACGGTGCGTGATGGCACCGTCTTCGACATCACGTCGAGCACGGCGCCGACCGTGCGCGGTATCTGCGAGATGGCCGATCCGGCAGGATACGTGCGCTCGGCCAAGGGCAAGCCGATCGGCTCGCTCGATGACATCGCGGCCAACAGTTTCGAGGCCGCGCGTGATCCGGCAAGGCCCTATCTCATCTCCCCCGTCGACCTGCAGGCGATCAAGGCCTCGGGCGTCACCTTCGTCGTCAGCCTGCTGGAACGTGTCATCGAGGAACAGGCGCGCGGTTCGGCGGAAAAGGCCGACGCCATCCGCGCCGACATTGCCGGGCTGATCGGCCACGATCTGTCCAAGCTCAAGCCCGGTTCGCCGGAAGCGATGGAGATCAAGGCCAAGCTCATCGCGCGCGGCGCCTGGTCGCAATATCTGGAAGTGGGCATCGGCCCCGATGCCGAGATCTTCACCAAATGCCAGCCGATGGCCTCGGTCGGTTTCGGCGCCGATGTCGGCCTGCATCCCGTCTCGACCTGGAACAATCCGGAGCCGGAGATCGCCGTGATCGCCGCCTCAAGCGGCAGGATCGTCGGCGCCACCATCGGCAACGACGTAAATCTGCGCGATGTCGAAGGGCGCTCCGCGCTGCTGCTCGGCAAGGCCAAGGACAACAACGCCTCCGCCTCGCTCGGCCCCTTCATCCGCCTGTTCGACGGCACGTTCTCCATCGACGACGTAAAGCGGGCCGTGGTCCGGCTGAAAGTGGAAGGTGAGGACGGGTTCTCGCTGGAGGGCGCGAGCTCGATGGCCGAGATCAGCCGCTCTCCCGAAGAGCTCGTAGCGGCTGCCATGGGCGCGCATCACCAGTACCCGGACGGCCTGGCGCTCTATCTCGGCACCATGTTCGTGCCTTCGAAGGACCGCGGCGAGAAGGGCAAGGGGTTTACCCATAAGGTCGGCGACATCGTCACCATCTCGTCGGAGAAATTCGGCGCGCTGGTCAACCGGGTGCGACTGTCGCCGGACTGCCCGCACTGGACCTACGGCGCCAGCCATCTGATGCGCGATCTTGCCAGGGCCGGCCTCCTCTAGCTCTGGGTTCACCCGAGGGCGGTCAATCATCGCTCCGGCGACCCTCGAGGCCGGTATCACCTGCCGCGAAAAATCATCCGAACTGATGCAATCTGATGGGACCGCTGATGGCGCCCCGTCAGGCGCCGACTACGACTGACAGGCGGAGGCTTGCCATTTGTCGAAAAAGAGGATGCTCTGATCATCCAACACGACGTTGGCGGGGAGGACGCGGTCTTGCCCGATCAAGAGGGCGGTTTCGAACTGATCAGTTTCAAACGGGAGGAAATCAAATGCTGACACGGCTAAGAGTGGTTCTATACGGCCTGCTGGTCGCGCTGACGGTCATTCCGGCGGCGGCGCAGGCCAAGACGTTCTACTGGATTTCACATGGCGGCCCGGCCGATCCGGTCTGGACATACTTCCTTGCCGGCGCCAAGCAATGGGCCAAGGACACCGGCAATACCGTCAACACCTCGTTCCACAATGGCGACGTCGCCTCGCAGCAGGAGGCGGTGCGGGCCGCGATCTCGGCCAAGGCCGACGGCATCACCACCACCAGCCCCGATCCGGGCAGCCTTGTCGAGATCGTCAAGGAAGCCCGCGCGGCCAACATTCCGATCATCAATTTCAACACGCCCGATCCCAAGGCCAATTTCAACGCCTATGTCGGCGGCGACAATGTCACCTTCGGCAAGCACTGGGCGCAGTATCTGGTCGACAAGGGCCTGGTGAAGAAGGGCGACTTCGTCTGGATGCCTGTCGAGATTCCCGGCGCCACCTATGGCGTGCAGGAAGAGGAAGGCATCAAGAGCGTGTTCGAGCCGCTCGGCATCACCTATGAGGTGACCGAGGCGACGCTCGACCAGGCCGAGGTGATCAACCGCATGGTCGACTATCTCACCGCTAACAAGGCCAAGGTGAAGGCGATCATCGGCCTTGGCGACCTCGTCACCGGCTCGATCAAACGCGTGTTCGACCAGGTCGGCGTCAAGCCCGGCGAAATCCCCGTCGTCGGCTGGGGCAACTCGCTCGACACCACCCAGGAAGTGCTGAACGGCTACGTCAATGCCGGCCAGTGGCAGGATCCGCAGGCGACCAGTTATGTCGCGCTGTCGCTCGCCAACATGGCCGCCAGCGGCATTCCCCCGGGCTTCAACGTCATCACCGGCGCGCTCTATGAGAAAGATACCGCCGAGATCTACGACAAAATCCTGTCCGGCAAATAGCCCCTGATCTCCAGCGCCGCGCGTCCACCGGGCGTGCGGCGTCCCGCCCTTTCGCCTGGTATCGAGCCGTTTGATGCGGCCCGATGGTCCGGCCCATTCCAACCAGTCGCGGGTTACACGTGGAAAATCGTTCGCTTGTCCAAGGCCTGATCGCGCGGCCGGAATTCGGCCCCTTCGTGCTGCTCGTCGTCGAGATCGCCGTCTTCTGGGGTTTCAACCACGACTTCCTGTCACCCCAGAACATCTCCAACACGTTGGCCTTCACGGTCGAGCTCGGGCTGATCGCGCTGGCGATGACGTTGCTGATGACGTCGGGCGAATTCGACCTTTCCGTCGGCTCGCTGTTCGGCTTCTCGCCGGTGCTGATGTGGACGCTGTTCAACAGCGGCCTCACCTCGCTGGAGATGGGCTTCGTTGTCGCGCTGCTGGTCGCCGCCTTCATCGGCCTGGTCAATGGCTGGTTCGTCACGCAGCTCAAGATCCCGTCCTTTCTGGTCACGCTCGGCATGCTCCTGGTGGTGCGCGGCACCGCGCTGTTCGTCACCGACGGCTTTCCGCAGCGCACCTGGAGCGCCGAGGGCAGTTGGCTGGCGGAGGCGCTGGTCGGCGATTTCTTCATCGGCCCGTTCCGCATCTACATGTCGCTGTTCTGGTTCATCGCCGCGGCCATCGCGCTGGGCTATGTGCTGACGCAAAGCCGCACCGGCAACTGGATCCAGGCCGCCGGCGGCAACCCGAACGCTGCGAGGGCGCGCGGCGTCAATGTCAGCCGCGTCAAGATCGGCCTGTTCGTGCTGTCCTCGGTCATGGCCTCGCTTGCCGGCGTCATCTCCTCGCTGCGCACCTCGGCGGCCAACCCCAACAGCGGCACCGGCTACGAACTCGAGGTCATCGCCATGGTGGTGATCGGCGGCACGGCGCTGACGGGCGGGCGCGGCACCATCATCGGCACCGTGCTCGGCATCCTTATCCTGCGCGTCATGCGCAACGGCATCGTGCTGATCGGCGTGCCCGGCCTTGCCTACAACATCTTCATCGGCGCGATCATCCTTGGCATGATGGCGCTTCATTCATGGCTGGAACGCCGGCATCAGGCAGGGACGTGAACCATGGCCGAGCCACTGATCCGCATGCAGAACATCCGCAAGTCCTACGGGCGCGTGCAGGCGCTGGTGGACGCCAATTTCCATGTCAACGAGCGCGAGATCGTCGGCCTGCTCGGCGACAATGGCGCCGGCAAGTCGACGCTGATCAAAGTGCTGTCGGGCGCGGTGCCGCTGACCAGCGGCGACATCTTCATCCGCGGCAAGAAGGTGAACCTGCGCAACACCAGCGACGCCATCGCCAACGGCATAGAGACCATCTACCAGGACTCGGCGCTGGTCACGCAGCTGTCGATCGCCCGCAATCTGTTCCTCGGGCGCGAGCCGATCAAGCCGCCGCGCTTCCTCAACCGCATGGACCAGGAGGCGATGAACACGGTCGCCCGCGACCTGCTCAAGCAGGTCGGCATTTCCAAGAACATTCCGCCGACGACGCCGATCGGCTCGCTCTCCGGCGGCGAGCGCCAGGCGGTGGCGATAGCGCGCGCCATGCATTTCGACAGCGATCTCATCATCCTCGACGAACCGACCAACAATCTCGGCGTCGCCGAAACCCAGGGCGTGCTGAGCTTCGTGCGCAGCGCGCGCGATTCCGGCCATTCCTGCATCTTCATCGCGCACAACATCCACCATGTCTTCCAGGTGGTGGACCGCATCGTCGTCATGCGGCGCGGCAAGGTGGTGGCCGGGGACATCGACCCCAAGACGACCAGCGTGGCGGAGGTTGAACGCGTCATCACCGGCATGTCGGACAAGGAGATCCGCGACGCCATCGCCGATGGCAAGGGGTCGCATTGAGGACGAGCGCAACATCCCTGGCGAAACAGCAGAATGGGCATCCGGGCGATGGGCGCGATCGGCGCCGCTCAAATCGCCCGTCTGGCGTGCCATCGCATCGGCAATAGGGTTGCGGCATGAAAGCCACCGTCTCTGACATCGCCAGGAACTGCGAACTGTCGACGGCGACGGTCGACAGGGTGCTCAACAACCGGAAGGGGGTCAGCGCGGCCAACCGGCAGCGCGTCATGGAGGCCGCCAAGCAACTCGGCTATCTGCCGGTCGCCGACCAGGTAACGCTCCCCTCGCGGCCGGCCAATCTGGAATTCTTCCTGCCGATCGGCAGCAACGCCTTCATGCAGGATCTGGCCAGGCATATCGAGGATTATGCCTCGCGCCTGCCGCTCGTTGCCTCGTGCCGGATCCACAACCTCGCCGGAATCTCGCCGAACGCCTTGCAGACCGCCGTCGAAAACCTGTCGCTGAAAGCCAACGGTGTCGGCGTCATCGCCGTCGATCATCCCAGGACGCGCAACATCCTGCGCGACATCGTCGAGGCCGGCATTCGCCTGGTGACGCTGGTGTCCGATATTCCGGCCGCACCACGCTCGGCCTATGTCGGCATAGACAACCGGGTGGCGGGACGGACTGCCGCACTCCTGATGGGACGCTTCCTCGGCGACCGCGAGGGCCAACTGGCGATGGTGGTCGGCTCGCGCTCCTATCGCGGCCATGAGGAACGCGAGATGGGTTTCCGCTCCGTGCTCGGCGAGGAGTTCCCCAACCTGAGCGTCAGCAGCGCCGTCGAGATCAACGACGAGACCGATGCCAGCTACGCCGAAACCATGAAGGCGCTGCGCAACGAGCCGGAACTGCTCGGCATCTATTGCATTGGAGCCGGACGCTCCGGCATTGCCAAAGCCATCCGGGAGGCCAGGCCCAACCGCAAACCGGTATTCATCTGTCACGACCTGACGAGGGAAACGCGCGGCTATCTCGTCGACGATCTAGCCGACGTCGTCATCGACCAGAATGCCAGGCTGATCGCCGAGCAATCGGTCATCCGCCTGCTTGGCTCGATCGCATCATCGGCGCCCTACCTGACGCGGAAATTCATCGAGCCGCGGCTGATCTTCCGGGAAAACGTCCCGGTGCAGTGACGCGGCCCGCGAGGTCTTCCGGTCACTGTGTTCGCGAGCGATACGGCGAATCTGCACAGCTGCTATGCACGATTCACGATTGCCGAATCATTGGGCAACCCATAGCTTCTAGTTGTCGGCCATCTACTCCTCCCAGATGCGATGCCGACGCTGAGTGGGGTGCACCTCCTCCCGCACCACATTCGAAATCGAGCCCGCTGCCACCTCCTCCCGGCAGCGGGCTTTTTTATTGCATGCCGGACATTTCCGGGAACGGCAGGGAATCCACGCAACATCAAAGCCACGGCAAACCGGAAGCGCACGCGCTGTCCGGCGCCAATGAGCCTTGCCGATGGATCAGCCCGCGGCGGCTCCGCCCCTGAAGGACTGGATCAACCCTTCCGCCATGCGCACCAATTGCGCGCTGGGACCTTCGGTGCCAACGGTCTGCACGCTCACGCGCGCGCCTTCGCACAGCAGCGAAAGCGTATCGGCCAGAAGTTCGGCCTGGCCGATGCCGGCGCCCCGGCAGAGCGCCACCAGGCGCTCGCGCTGGGCTTCCTTGAGTTCCTTGATCACGCGCCTGGCCGGATGGTCGGGTTCAGTCAGCTCAACCGCGGCGTTGGCCATGTCGCAGCCCCGGCAATCGGCCGTAAGCATCTCGGCCGCCTTGCGAACCCAGGCATGCAGTTGCGCGAGCTTGTCGCCCGGGTGCTCGGCTTCGAATGCGTCCCACATCGCGCCGGCCTTTGATGCGGTGGCGCGCAGGCATTCGATGATCAGATCGTCCTTGGATTCGAAATGACGGTAGAGCGTCATCTTGTTCGTGCCGGCAGCCTCGGTGATGGCGTCGACGCCGACGCCCTTGATGCCGTGCTTGTGGAACATGTCGCGCGCCGTCTCCAGGATCCGATCCCGGGGACGAGGACGCTCCACGACGCCGTCTGTCATCATTGATCTCCTTCGTTTCCAAAAATCCCTCGGCCACCTCTTGACTAGGGTGTTACCGGTCTGTAACTTCCAGAATGTTACTTACTGGTAACACCTATGGCGTCCGCCGTCAATAACAAGACCGTGATCTGGTCCGGCCAGATCGGGGCGGGCGAAAAATTGCATTTCATGCGGCTCCGGCCGGTGAAGAGATGAAAAACGGTTCGCGAGCATGGGCTGCGAATCGACAGACAAGGAGCCGGCCAATGCCACAGCGCCGCGATCTTACCATAGATGAAGCCGTCCGGGATCCGATGATCCGGCTGGTCATGAAAGCCGACGGGGTCGATCCGCGCGCTTTCGAAACAATGCTGCGCACGCTTGCCAGTTCGCAGCGCGGCGAGGTGCCGTTGCTCCGTTCGTCGGAAGAGTTCGGACGCGGCCAGAGGCTGTCCAGGGTTGCCACTGCATTCGGCAGGGCAAGAGCAGCCGGAGAGGCGTGCGTGTCGTGGTAAACTTCTTCATTCACCGCCCGATCTTCGCCTCGGCGATCGCCATCATCATGGTGCTCGCCGGGACGATTTGTTATTTCCTGCTGCCCGTCTCGCAGTTTCCCGACATCACACCGCCGCAGGTCGTGGTCAGCGCCCACTATCCGGGAGCCAGCGCGCAGGTGGTCGCCGACACGGTGACGACGCCGCTGGAGCAGCAGATCAACGGCGTGCAAGGCATGACCTACATGTCGTCGACCAGCTCCAATGACGGCTCCTCGACGATCACCATCACCTTCGATGTCGGCTATTCCCTGAGCACCGCCGCCGTCGACGTCCAGAACCGCGTCTCGCAGGCTGCCTCGTCGCTGCCGGCGATCGTCAATCAGGGCGGCGTGACGATCAAGAAGCAGAATCCGAACTTTGTCCTCATCGTCAACCTCACCTCGCCCGACGGTTCCGTCGATCCGGTGGCACTGTCGAACCTTGCCTATCTGCAAGTGGTCGACCCGCTGAAGCGGCTGCCCGGTGTCGGTGACGTGCAGATATTCGGCGAGCGGCGCTATTCGATGCGCGTCTGGCTCGATCCGGACAAGCTCGCCAATCTCGGCATCACCGCCGTCGACGTCCAGAACGCCATTGCCGAGCAGAACGTCCAGGTGGCCGCCGGCAAGATCGGCCAGTCTCCGGCGCCTGCCGGCACCGCTTTCGAGATGCAGGTCAATGCCGTCGGCCGGTTGAGCGATCCCAAGGAGTTCGGCGACATCGTCGTGCGCGCCAACACCACCACCGGTTCGCTGGTGCGGCTGCGCGACGTCGCCCGCATCGAGCTCGGCGCCCTGCAATATTCGTCGTCGGCCTTCTTCGGCAAGGACCCGACCGTGGTGCTCGCCGTCTACCAGATGCCCGGCTCCAACGCGCTCGATCTGCAGCAGCGCGTCAAGGACAAGATGCAGGAGCTGTCCGCCCGCTTCCCCAAGGGCGTCAGCTATGCCATGCACTACGACACGACGCGCTTCGTCTCGGCGTCCATGCATGACGTGCTGATCACGCTCGGCGAGGCTCTGGTCCTCGTCGTCGCCGTGGTTTTCATCTTCCTGCAAAGCTGGCGCACCACAATCATTCCGACGATCGCCATCCCGGTGTCGCTGGTAGCGACGCTCGTCGTCATGGAGATGATGGGCTTCTCGCTCAACATGCTCTCCCTGCTCGGCATGGTGCTGGCGATCGGCCTTGTCGTCGACGACGCCATCGTGGTGGTCGAGAATGTCGAACGACAGCTCGAGGCCGGGCTGAAACCGTTGGCGGCTACCAAGGCCGCCATGGCCGAAGTCACCGGTCCGATCATCGCCACGACAGCGGTGCTGATGGCCGTCTTCGTGCCGGTCGCCTTCATCCCCGGCGTTTCGGGACGCCTCTACAACCAGTTCGCGCTGACGGTGGCGATCTCGGTCGGCATTTCCGCCTTCAATTCGCTGACCCTGAGCCCGGCGCTGAGCGCCGCCTTCCTGCGCCATCGCCAAGGCACGCAATTCGTGCTGTTCCGCTGGTTCAATACGGGCTTTGACAGGCTGTCGCATGCCTATGCCAATGGCGTGCGCATCCTCATCCGTTTGCGCTGGATCATGCTCGGCCTGTTCGCGGCCGGGCTGGTCGCCACCTATTTCGTCTGGGCGAAGCTTCCCTCGACCTTCCTTCCGGTCGAGGACCAGGGCTATTTCTTCGTCGTCATCCAGTTGCCCGACGGCGCTTCGCTGGAACGCACCGACGCGGTGGCGCAGAAGGCGCGCGACATCCTGCAATCGACGCCCGGCGTCGACATCGTCGGCTCGATCAGCGGCCTGAACTTCCTGACCAGTGCCGCGCAGTCGAATTCCGCGGTCGAATTCGCCATCCTGAAGCCGTGGGAAGAGCGTGGCCCCGACCAGAGCGCCTCCAAGCTCGTCGCCGACGTGCGCGGCAAGCTGATGCAGATCCCGGAGGCGTTCGCGCTCTCCTTCGATCCGCCCTCGATCCCGGGCATCGGCACCACGGGCGGCTTCGAATTCGTCGTCGAGGACCTTACCGGCCGCGGCAGCACCGCGCTCAACGACGCAACGCAAGCCGTGATCGCCGAGGCGCGCAAGCAGCCGGAAATCAACCCGCAGCAGCTTTTCTCGCCATTCTCGACCTCGACGCCGCAGTTCAACTACGACCTCGACCGCGCCAAGGCGAAGCTGCTCGGGCTCAACCTGCCGGACGTCTTCAACACGCTGCAGATCTATCTCGGCTCGCTCTACGTCAACGACTTCAACCTGTTCGGCCGCACCTTCCGGGTGACCATCCAGGCCGACAAGGATGCACGCGCGGGTGCGGCCGACATTTCGCGGCTCTATGTGCGCAATGCCTCCGGCGGCATGGTGCCGCTCAGCACGCTGGGCAAGCTGGTGCCGTTCGTCGGCCCGGAAACGGTGCCGCACTACAACAACAACGCCTCGGCCTCGATCAATGGCGGCGCCGCGCCCGGCTATTCGTCGGGCCAGGCGGTCGCCGCCATGGAACGGGCCGCCGCCACGGCTCTACCAAGGGATTTCGGCTTCGAATGGACCGGCATCACCTTCCAGGAGCTCAAGGCGGGATCGATCGCGTCGGTCGTCTTCGGCCTCGCCATCGTCTTCGTCTTCCTGATCCTGGCGGCGCAATATGAGAGCTGGGCGATGCCGTTCATGGTGCTGCTGGCAGTGCCGCTCGCCTTGTTCGGCGCGTTCGTGGTGCTGTGGGTGCGCGGCATGCAGATCGACGTCTACTCGCAGATCGGCTTCGTCATGCTGATCGGCCTGGCGGCGAAGAACGCCATCCTGATCGTCGAGTTCGCCCGGCGACGGCGCGAAGAAGGGCTCAGCATCGTCGAAGCGGCGATGGAAGCGGCACGGCTGAGGCTGCGGCCGATCCTGATGACGGCCTTCGCCTTCATCCTGGGCGTGCTGCCGCTGATGTTCGCGACCGGCGCCGGTGCTGCCAGCCGTCAATCGATCGGCACCACCGTCTTCGGCGGCATGGTGGCGGCGACCATCCTGTCGCTGGTGTTCGTGCCGGTCTTCTATGCGGTCATCGAACAGCTGCGCGAACGGCGCGGCGGCGACGAGCCCGCTTCCCTGCATTCCGAACCAACTGCCGAACCCGCCTTGCCGCCCATGGCGCAAGCGGCCGAATAAGATTGGAGACTGAACATGCGTAAATGGAAAATCGCTTTGGGCGCCGCTGTCGCGCTGGGCGCAATCTCGGTGGCGAGCGTTCACCTGCTCGATATGGGCAGCCTCAGCCTCAATGCCGGCACGGCCGGAGCGGCAACGCCCGCTCCCGCGGCATTCGTCATGCCGGTGCCGGTGACCAGCGTGGTGAAGAAAACGATCCCGATCTATCTCGACTATGCCGCCCGCACCGAACCGATCCGCAGCGTCACGCTGCAGGCCAGAGTGCCGGGCTACCTGGAAGAGCAGGCCGCCGAAGACGGCGCCGACGTCAAGAAGGGCGACCTCCTCTACAGGATCGCGCCGCAGGACTTCCAGGCGGCGCTCGACCAGGCGAAGGCGCAGGTGCAGCGTGATACAGCGACGCTCGACTATGCCCGCTCCAATCTCGGCCGCGGCACCGAGCTCGCCAAGAGCGGCTATTTGGCCAAGGACAGCTTCGACCAGCGCACCAGCACCTTGCGCGAGGCGCAGGCGTCGCTGGCGCTCAACCAGGCGGCGGTCCGCACGGCCGAGCTCAATCTGAGCTATTCGGAGATTCGCGCTCCCTTCGCAGGCCGCATCGGCCGTAACCAGGCCTCGATCGGCACGCTGGTCAGCGTCGCCGGCACGGTGCTCAACACGCTGGTGCAGCTCGACCCGATCTATGTAACCTTCAATCCGAGCGAGAGCGATCTGGCGCAGATCGAGGAAGCTCGTGCCGCCGGCCCGATCGAGGTCGAGGTGCTGCTCCCGGGCGAGACCGAAGCCCATCAGAAGGGTGAACTCACCTTCATCGACAACACGATCGACCATTCGACCGGCACCATCACCGCGCGCGCCACCATCGGCAACGCCAAGTTCGCGCTGCTGCCTGGCCAATATGTCCGCGTCCGGCTGCACGTCAAACAGCAGCCCGATGCGCTTATGGTGCCGCAGGTCGCACTGGGTTCGAGCCAACTCGGCAAATATCTCTACGTCGTCGGCAAGGGCAACACGGTCGACCAGCGGCTGGTTTCGACCGGGCCGACCAGCGGCGACCTGGTCGCCATCCTGAGCGGAGTCACGGAAGGCGACCAGGTGATAACAGGCAATCTGCAGAAGATCGGCCCTGGAATGCCGATTTCGCCACTGCCACAGAAACCGGCCACCTGACTCCCCCGCAGGCCCGGTTTCAGCGCGGCGCCCCGGCCTTCCCACAGGTCGCGGGCGCCGCTTTTGCGAGCAGCTCCGCCCGGCCAGTACCGGCGATGTGAAAAAAGCCGCAAAAGTCCTTGTTAGATTGTCGACAATCTGCTTGTCTTGCCTTTATTTCGTCGGGAGTGGCCGGGATGGCAAAGGCGGATTTCAGTCCAATCGCGGATACGACCCGACGCGCGGAGATCGTGGCGCTGCTGCGACGGGCAATCCTAACCGGCCAGTTGGAGCCGGGCCAAAAGCTCAACGAGCTCAGGATTTCCGAACAGATGCGCGTCAGCCGCGCGCCTTTGCGCGAAGCGATGCGCGAGCTGGTGCAGGAAGGTATCCTGACCAGCATCCCCTATGCCGGCACCTTCGTCATCAATGTCACCGCCAAGGACATCGACGATGTCTACTCGCTCAACAAGGTGCTCGACGAATTCGCCATCGAGCGGACATGGGAGCTGCGCGACCGGCGCTTTTTCGATGAGCTCGACCGGCGCCATGAGGCGGTGAAGCAGGCGACGCGCGACCGCGACACCACAAGGCAGATCGAAACCGCGCTGCAACTGCATGGCCTGATTCACGAATGGGCCGACAATTCCGTTCTTTTGGAAACATGGCAGCGACTGACCAGCCGGTTGCAGATGTATTTCGCCCTGCACCAGCAGGCACGCAACGAAGCCGTGCCCGCCGAGGACGTTCACGAGACCTACGTGCGGCTGCTCAAGGGCAACGACATGCGTGCTGCGCAGCGCCACGCCCGTCAACATATCGACCAAGATTTCCAAGAGCTTCTTGCCTACGCGCGCGCTCTCGAACGGCGCCCGTCGAAAGGCGCCTGATCCTTCCCCAGCGGACAACGGACATCAACGTGCAGATCGCAACCATCAAAGCCTACCATGTCGTGCAGCCCTTCGTGGACGGCCCCTACCGCATGTCCAAGGGACGCGTCGCCGACGCCTTCGACGCGGTGATCGTCGCCATCACCTCGGACGATGGCATCACCGGTTGGGGCGAGATGGCGCCGCTCGGTAATTTCTATTCGGCCGCCTTCCCTGCGGGCGCCCGTGCCGGCGTTATGGAGATCGCCCCGCACCTCATCGGCCACGACCCGCGCGGCCTCGCCGGCATCGGCCGGCTGATGGACATCGTGTTCAAAGGGCATCCCTACATCAAGTCGGCGCTCGACATGGCCTGCTGGGATCTCGCCGCGCGCGCCGCCGACGTGCCGCTGGTGACGATGCTGGGCGGCAAGGAGAGCGATACGGCCGAGCTTTACAAGGTCGTCACCCATGGCAGCGTCGATGCCATGGCCGCCCTTGCGCAGCGCATCGTCCAGGACGGCTTCCACCGGCTGCAGGTCAAGGTCGGCGGCAACGTCCGCGACGACATCGAACGCGTCAGCGCGGTCGCCGCCTCAGTGCCGAAAGACACTGTCATCTTCTGCGACGCCAATGCCGGCTGGACGCCCTACCAGGCGCGCCAGTTCGCCGATGCGACGCGCTCGATCGATTACACATTCGAGCAACCCTGCACGACGATCGAGGAAAACATGTCGGTGCGCCGCATGCTCGACAAGCCGATGGTGCTCGACGAATCCGTCACCTCGCTCGAGGACATGCTGGAAATCCATCGCCAGGGCGCGGCCGACGGGCTGACGCTGAAGATCTCGCGGCTCGGCGGCGTCGGCAGGACTCGGCTGATCCGCGATGTCGCCGTCGACCTCGGCTTCATGATCACCGTCGAGGATACCGGCGGCGCCGAGATCGACACGGCAGCCATGGCGCATCTGTCGCTGTCGACGCCGCAGGAGCGCCGCCTGCACGCCATCGCGTTCCACGAATGGGTGACGGTGCGCACGGCGTCGAACAAGCCGCCGGTCACCGGCAGCCGCATGGGCGTTCTGGATGGTCCGGGCCTCGGCATCGACGTCGTCCCGGACCTTCTCGGCAAGCCCTTCTTCGAGGTCGGCCGGTGAAAATCCGCGGCATCAAGGCGACGCCGATCAACCTCAGGCTCGAGGCGCCTTATGCCTGGGTGTTCGGTGAACTCGACGGCTTCTCGCCGACCATTGTCGAAGTGGAGACCGAAGATGGCCTGATCGGCCTCGGCGAAGCACCGACACCGGCAGCAGCCGCAATCGTCAACGACATCCTGGCACCGCGGCTCGTGGGCCGCGACGCCTTCGACATCGCCGGCGCCGAGCATGTCTGCCTCCCCTACTGGACCGGCGTGCAGTCGATCAACGACCGCACCCGCATCATGGCCTTCGGCGCGATCGAGATGGCGCTCTGGGACCTGCGCGGCAAGGCGTGGAACCAGCCGCTCTACCAATTGCTCGGCGGCGCCGTGCGCAAGGAGATCCCGTTCACCGATTACTTTTCGCTGCGCGGCGACGGGCCAAGCGTGAAAGGCGAGACGACAGCGGAGGAAGTCGCCGACTACTGCGTCGAGCTTCATGAGACCCACGGAACGACCTTCTTCGAAGGGAAGTTCTCGACGCAGGATCCAAAAATCTCGCTGAAGATGATCGAATTGATCCGCAGGAAGCTCGGCGACGATGCAATGATCCGCATCGATTCCAACCAGGCCTATTCGCTCAGCACCGCCCGGCGACTGACGCGGCCGCTGGAAGAGCTTAGCGTGCGCAATTGGGAGGATCCAGTGGCGACGATCGAGGAGATGCGCGAACTCAGGCGCCATTGCTCGATCCCGTTCTCGACCCACAACATCGACATCGCCCGCGCCATGGACCTCAAGGTGCCCGCCGCCTTCGTCGGCAATCCAACCGCGCATGGCGGCATCGGCCGCATGCTGCGCTTCGTCGGCGCCTGCGAGCACGCCGGCATCGATTTCTGGTGCTACAGCGGCGACAGCGGCATCGGCAGCGCCGCCTACCTGCATCTATGCGCGGCGCTCGGCTGGATACGGGAACCGAACCAGTCGCTGTTTCGCATGCAACCGACCGACATCACCGAGGAAGGACCGTTTTGCCCGAGGAACAATGTCGTGCCTGTGCCGGAGGGACCCGGTCTCGGCATCACATTGTCGCGAGAACGGCTCGCTGCCTGCCATCGCGACTTCGCCGAGAACGGGCCCTGCAACAAATATCACGATCCGGCAAAGCCCGGAACTTACCGTCGTTTGCCGCTGAACTAGATGAGGGCGGCCGGCCACAACAGAAGAAGCCAGCCGCCGCGATCCCGGTCGGAAAGGGTGGCCACGGACGAGAGGAAGCAGTGCAGCCCAGAAACCGGCACGTCCGCGCCAAGGACTGGATGGACCGGACAAAACCGCGTGCTACAGTCCCGGTCTACAGGCCTCTGGCGACCGGAAACGGTATAGTCGCGAATTTTCGTCAACCATAAGAAACAGGGGAAAGGGTCAAACCCATGAGCAAGAATTATCGCATTCTCGACCTCATCCGGCGCAATCGCTCGCCGCTCGAAAATCACCTCATCGACGGTCTCGTCGACGGCCGTGTCAGCCGCCGCGACTTCATCCGCCATGGCAGCCTGCTCGGCCTGTCGCTGCCGCTGCTGGGCGGCATCACCACGGCCGCGGGCCTCGGTGCCATGCCGTCGCTCGCCCGGGCGCAAGGCGCGCCAGGCGCCACGATCCGCGTCGCAAGCAGCGTGCCGGCGGCGACGATCGACCCTGTCACCATCGCCGATGCCGGCGGCCTGCTGATCATGCAGCAAGTCGCGGAGTTCCTCTGCGTCGACGGCCCCGATCTCGTGCTCAAGCCGGCGCTGGCTGAAAGCTGGAAGCCGAACGACAACGGCTCGGTGTGGACTTTCAAGCTGCGCAAGGGCGTGAAGTTCCACTCAGGCGGCGAAATGAAGGCCGACGACGTGGTGGCCAGCATCGACCGGATCGCCGACCCGGCCAACTCGTCCAACGCATTGTCGGTGTTCACCGGCATCCTGTCGAAGGGCGCCAGCAAGAAGGTCGACGACTACACGGTGGAATTCCACCTCGACGCCCCGAACGGCAACTTTCCCTACATGGTGTCGTCCGATAATTACAACGCCGTCATCGTGCCGGCGAGCTACAAGGGCGACTACGAAAAGAGCTTCGACGGCACCGGGCCGTTCAAGATCGACAAATACACGCCGAAGGTCGGCGCTTCCTTCGTCCGGAACGAAGGCTACTGGGGCGAGAAGGCGCTGCCGGAACGCACCGAATTCACGTTCTTTGCCGACATGCAGCCAATGATCCTGGCGCTGCAGGGCGGGCAGGTCGACATCATCAACCAGATGCCTGTCCTGTCTGGCGTGGCGCTGCTCAACGATCCCAACATCGACATCATCAGCCTGAAATCGTCGGCGCACCAGCAACTGCACCTGCGCTGCGACGACGGGCCGATGAAGGATGCGCGCGTGCGCCGCGCCATCGCGCTCAGCCTGGACCGCGACAAGCTAGTCGCGGGCCTGATGAAGGGGCGCGCCGTGGCCGGCAACGACAGCCCGTTCGCCCCGGTTTATCCCTCGACCGATGCGAGCGTGCCGCAGTGCAAGCAGGACATCGCGCAGGCCAAGCAGCTCATGGAGGCGGCGGGCGCGGGCAAGGGCTTCAAGATGACGCTGACCACCGAGCGCTATCTCGAAATCCCCGAATACGCCCAGCTCATCCAGAACTGGGTCAAGGAAATCGGCATCGAGCTCGAGCTCAACATCCTCGACCAGAGCGCCTATTACGGCGACGCCGTGTTCGGCAAATCGAACTGGCTGGACTCGGAAATGGGCATCACCGACTACGGCCACCGCGGCGTGCCGAACGTCTATCTTGCCGCCCCGCTGAAGAGCGAAGGCACGTGGAACGCGGCGCACTTCAAGAACAAGGACTACGACGCGCTGGCGACCAGCTATATCGCGGCCCTCGATCTCGAAGCGCAGAAGGCGACGGCAGGCAAGATCCAGAAACTTCTGCTCGAGGAGACGCCGGTCATCTTCGGCTATTTCTACGACTATCTGACGGCGACGGCGAAGGGCGTGGCCGGCGTGCAGCCGACCGCGATGTCGCAGCTGTTCCTGGAAAAGGCGTCGAAGGCCTGAGCGGAAGGGAAAGCCAATCCTCTAACAGCCAGCTTCCTGACGGGAGCTGGCTACTCAGGGAGTGTTAGCCATTCTCTCCTTCCTTGTCCGGCGCGTCTCGCTTTCGCTCGTCACGCTGTTCCTGCTCAGCATCATGGTCTTCCTGGGCGGGCAGGTGCTGCCCGGCAATGTCGGGCGCGCCATATTGGGGCCGTTCGCCGACCAGCGCGCCGTCGATGCGCTCAACCATTCGCTCGGCGTCGACCGGCCACTGCTTGCCCAGTACTGGAGCTGGATTTCAAACTTCGTCCAGGGCGACATGGGCACGTCCTACATCTTCCGCTCGCCGGTCGCCCCCTTCGTCATCGATGCGCTGGGAAATTCGATGAAGCTGGCGGCGGTCGCCTTCGTGCTGGTGGTGCCGATCGGCATCCTTGGCGGCGTCGTCGCGGCCCTCAACCTCAACCGGCCGCTCGACCGCATCATCAGCCTTGGCGGCCTGTCAGTGACGGTGCTGCCGGAGTTCGTCACCGGCATCATCCTGATCCTGATCTTCGGCGTCTGGCTGCGCTGGCTGCCGATCTCGGCGGCATGGCCGCGCGATGCCGGTTTCTTCACGCAGCTTTACTACCTGATCCTGCCGGCGCTGCCGCTGTTCCTGGTGCTGTTCGGCTATATCGCGCGCATGGCGCGCTCGGGCATGATCGAGGCGCTCGATTCCGACTATACGCGAACCGCGGTGCTCAAGGGCCTGCCCTGGCGCACGGTGATCTGGCGCCATGTGCTGCGCAATGCGCTGCTGCCGACCATCACCGTCATTGCCACCCAGACCGGCTATCTCATCGGCGGGCTGGTGGTGATCGAGACGCTGTTCCGCTACCAGGGTATCGGCTCGCTGATCTTCACCGCTGCGCGCGGCAAGGATTTCCCGATGCTGGAATCGGGCATCCTGACCATTGGCATCGTGTATGCCGTGGCCACCCTTGTGGCCGACTTCCTCTATTCCGTGCTCAATCCACGCATCCGGCTGGGGTCAGAACAATGAGCGCCGTCCAGACCAGTCCCGCCAGACAGGACGACACCCGCCAGCGCAGCCCCCTGGCGGAGGTTTTGTCCTCGCTGCTTCGCTCCGGCACCTTCCTCGTCGGCATCACCATCGTGCTGTTCTGGGTCGCCTGTGCGCTGTTCGGCGAACATTTCGCGCCCTACGATCCGCTCGCCGACGACATCATCAACGCGCTGGCGCCGCCTTCGGCCGAACACTGGTTCGGCACCGACCAGATCGGCCGCGACGTCTTCTCGCGCGTCATCG
This sequence comes from Mesorhizobium sp. B264B1B, assembly GCF_020165765.1. Lineage (NCBI taxonomy): Bacteria > Pseudomonadati > Pseudomonadota > Alphaproteobacteria > Hyphomicrobiales > Phyllobacteriaceae > Mesorhizobium > Mesorhizobium sp. B264B1B. The sequence continues at coordinate 100,794 of NZ_JAIUIS010000005.1, read as the reverse complement.
TCGGCTCGCGCGACATCCTGACCGTGGCGCCGCTGGCGACATTGCTGGCGACGGTGGCCGGCACGGCGCTCGGGCTGCTCACCGGTTACTTCCGCGGTATCGTCGACGATGTCGTCAGCCGCATCCTGGAAGCCTTCATGGCAATCCCGGTGGTGATCGTGGCGCTGCTCGCCATCGTGGCGCTCGGCACGTCCAAGACCACCGTCATCGTGGTCATCGGCCTGAGCTTCGCGCCGATCATCGCGCGCACCGTGCGCTCGGCGGTGCTGGCTGAGCGCGAGCTCGACTATGTCGCCGCGGCCCAGCTCAGGCATGAGAGTGCGCTGCATACGATGTTCGTCGAGATCCTGCCCAACGTCATTCCGCCGATCCTGGTTGAAACGACCGTGCGGCTTGGTTATGCCATTTTCGCGGTTGCCACGCTTTCCTTCATGGGCTTCGGCATCCAGCCGCCGTCGCCGGACTGGGGGCTCTCGATTTCCAGCAATTACGGCATGATCGGCGGCGGCTTCTGGTGGACCGTGCTGTTCGACGCGCTCGCCATCGCCTCGCTGGTGATCGGCGTCAACCTGGCGGCCGACGGCGTGCATGGAGCCTTCAATGACTGAACCCTCCAAGACCCGGAAGGCCAAGGCCCAGAACGCACTCGACCTCGACGACCTGTCGGTCGCTTATCGTGTTTCGGGCCGAAACCGGGCGGTGCTGCGCAATCTCAGTCTCACCATCGGCCAAGGCGAGGCCTATGGGCTGGTCGGCGAATCCGGCTGCGGCAAATCCACAGTCGCCCTTTCCGTCGTGCGCTACCTGCCGCGAAACGGTTCGATATCAGGCGGCGCGATCTCGCTCGACGGACAGGACGTCATGAAGCTCGATGCCGAGGCGCTCAGGCAAATGCGCGCCGAAAGCGTCTCCATGGTCTATCAGGACCCCGGCAAGGCGCTCAACCCGTCGATCCGCATCGGTCGCCAGCTGACCGAGATCTTCGAGCTTGGGGGCAAAACGGGGCAGGCAGCCGAGGATCGCGCAATCGCCATGCTCAACCGGGTGCGGATCTCCGATCCGGCCAGCGTCATGCAACGCTATCCGCACCAGCTTTCCGGCGGCATGCAGCAGCGCGTGGCGATCGCCATGGCGCTGGCCAACGATCCTTCGATGCTGATCCTGGATGAGCCGACGACCGGCCTCGACGCGACCGTCGAAGCCGAGGTGCTCGACCTGATCGCGCAGCTGCGGCAAGAATTGTCGGCCTCGATCCTGTTCATCAGCCACAATCTCGCCGTCGTCTCCAACATGTGCGATCGCGTCGGCGTGCTCTACGCCGGCATGCTGGTCGAGGAAGGACCGACGGAGGCCGTCTTCAACGATCCGCGCCACCCCTATACGGTAGCGCTGCTGCGCTGCCTGCCACGCGGCGGCCAGCGCAAGGACCAGGGCCGCCTCGACACCATCCCGGGCTTTTTGCCCGGCATCGGGGCCGACATCAAGGGCTGCCCCTTCGCCGACCGCTGCGCTCTCGCTACAGACCGCTGCCGCAACGAGTTGCCGCCGCTCTACGAGCTGGGCGGCCGGCTGTCGCGCTGTCACTATCACGAGAAGGCGCAATCCCTCCCGCGCACGACGCCCAGCGACGCGCCCGCCGCGCCGAAAGCCGCAGCCACGCCGGTATTGCGGGTCGCCGGGCTGAACAAGACCTTTGCCAGCCATGGCCATTCGCTGCGCGCGGTGAAGGACGTGTCGCTCGATCTCAGGCCGGGCGAAACGCTCGGGCTGGTCGGCGAGTCCGGCAGCGGCAAGACCACTTTCGCCAGGCTGCTGCTCGGCCTCGTGCCGCCCGACGACGGCGGCAGCATCGAGCTCGAGGGCAAGGCGCTGGCGCCGCGGCTGGGGGACCGCAGCGACGACCAGGTCAAGGCGATGCAGATCGTCTTCCAGAATCCGGACTCCGCACTCAACCGGTCGCATTCGATAAGGCATCTGATCGGCCGCGCGCTGAAGCGGCTGGCGGGCTTGAGCGGCAAGGCGCTCAAGGCCCGCCTCGACGACCTCGTCCGCTCGGTGCGGCTGACCGACCGGCATCTGGCCGTGAAGCCGCGCCAGCTGTCGGGCGGACTGAAACAGCGCGTTGCCATAGCGCGCGCCTTCGCCGGCGATCCACGCATCGTCGTGTGCGACGAGCCGACCTCGGCGCTCGACGTGTCGGTGCAGGCCGCGATCCTGAACCTGCTCGCCGATCTGCAAGCGAAGGAAGACGTCAGCTACATCTTCATCTCGCATGATCTTGGCGTGGTGCGCTACCTCTCCGACAAAATCGCCGTGCTCTATCTCGGCCGCATCATGGAGCTTGGGCCGTCGGAGGACGTTTTCTCCGGCCCGCATCATCCCTACACCGAAGCGCTGCTGTCGGCCGTGCCCAGGCTCGACCAGACCGAGACGGCGCGCATCCGTCTCGACGGCGAAATCCCCAGCGCCACCAATCCGCCGCCGGGCTGTGTCTTCCACACGCGCTGCCCACGCAAGATCGGCCCGATCTGCGAACAACAGGAACCGCCGCTGGCCGAGGCGCGCCCCGGACACTCGATCCGTTGCCATATTCCCTATGTGGAACTCGCCAGGCTGCAGAGGCCGGCAGCGGTCGATACCGAGCCGGCGTAGCCGAACATACGGCCCCTGCCCTTCACGGATGGCCGGCCATGCTGAAGGACCGGTCGCCCTCGGCAAAGCCCTGCTCGCCGGCCCAATCCCTCGTCAGTGCCCGCAATCCCGCCAAGGCCACGTCGAGCACATCCGACGACGCCGGATTGCTGGGATAGGCAAGATAGATCGGCCGCTGGAACACGGGCGTGTTCGCGACGCGTTTCATTTCGCCGCGCTCGATATGGCCGCTGACGGCGCTGAGCGGCAGATAGGCGGCGGCTTGCTGCGACAGCACGTGCTGCAAACCGATGAAGACCAGGCCGGCCGAAATGGCCGGCTTGACCATGCCGGCAAACGCCCGATCATGCTCGATGCGGAATTCGAGCCCCCAGTCCATCAGTATGTAGTTCTCGGTCCATGGCTTCGTCTGCGCGGCATGCTGGACAAGCACGACCTGATCGACGGCCAGCGTTTCGTAAACGATTCCGGGATGCGGCCGCGGCAGATAGAGGATGCAGATGTCGAGCAGGCCTTCGGCCAGTTGGTCGATCGCCAGATCGGGAAAACTGCCCTCGAGCCGTAACGCAACGTTCGGCCGCTCGGCGCGCATCCATTCGACCCATGGCGAAGTGATGCGCTCCCACAGATAGGCGGGCGCGGTCAGCCGGAGCAGTGTTTCATAGCCATCGGGAACGGCGATGTCCTGCCTCGATTGCTCCCAGGTGCGGGTGATGGCGGACGCATGCGGCAGGAACTGGCGGCCGGCCGGCGTCAGCGTGATGCCATCGCGGTCGCGGATGAAAAGCCGTCGCCCCAACTGCTCCTCCAGCACTCTTATCCGCGCACTGACGGTGGACTGGGCAAGGTTCAGCCGATTGGCCGCGACGGTGAAGCTGCCATGCTCGGCAATCTCCAGGAAACTGCGCAGGTTTTCGGTGTCCATGCCTTGGCTCTCCGCATCGAAAATTCCGATGGCCCCTATCAAAAAATATCGCTTTCCGCTCGCGGTCAACGATGAACTAGATGGCCTGCCCCAAGACAAGCGAGGATTGCAGCCATGCCGAAGCATTTCGAGAGGATCGACATCGCCCGCCGGAATCTCACTGCAATCGAAAATTCCGCTGTCGACGAATTGCTGGCCGGCCGGCTCGACCGGCGCGATTTCCTGCGCCATGGCAGCGTTCTCGGCCTTTCGCTGCCGTTCTTGGGCAGCCTTGTCGCCGCCGCCGGTCTCGGCACGCAAGAAGCCCGCGCCGAAGGCAAACCGGGCGGCACGGTGCGCGCCGGCGTGGCGACGCCAGGCGGGGCCATCGATCCCGTCACCTACTACGACAGCGGCAGCTACCAGCTGGTTTTCCAGACCGCCGAATTCCTCTGCGTCACACAGCCGGACCTCACGCTGAAGCCGGTGCTGGCGGAAAGCTGGTCGCCGAACGAGGACGGCAGCGTCTGGACGTTCAAGCTGCGCAAGGGCGTGAAATTCCACAATGGCGAGGACTTCAAGGCCGACGACGTCGTCGCGACCTTCGACCGGCTGGCCGACCCGGACGGGGCCTCGAACGCGCTTTCGGTGTTCAAGGGCCTGCTGTCGAAGGGCGGCACCCGCAAGGTCGACGACCACACCGTCGCCTTCCATCTCGACGTGCCGAACGGCAGCTTTCCCTATTCGGTGTCGATCGACAACTACAATGCCGTCATCCTGCCGGCGAGCTACAAGGGCGACTACGAAAAGACCTTTGAAGGCACCGGCCCGTTCCGGCTGGAGAGCTACACGCCGAAAGTCGGCGCTACCTTCATCCGCAACCCCGATTATTGGGGCGAGAAGGCGTTGCCCGACCGGCTCGAGTTCAAATTCTACGGCGATGTCCAGCCGCGCATCCTGGCGCTGCAGGCCGGCGAAGTGGACATTCTCGACGCCGTTCCGCTCGATGTCAGCCAAGTGGTGCTGAACAGCCCCGACATCACCGTGCTGCGCGTCGCCTCGACCGCGCACCGCCAGCTCCACATGCGCTGCGACATGGCGCCTTTCACCGACAAGCGCGTGCGCCAGGCGCTGGCGCTGTGCATCGACCGTTCCAAGCTGGTGGATGGGCTGTGCCGCGGGATGGCGGCGACCGGCAATGACAGCCCGTTTGCGGCGGCCTTCCCCGCGACCGACAGAACGGTGCCGCAGCGCGCCCAGGACATCGCCAAGGCCAAGCAGCTTATGGAAGCCGTGGGCCTCAGCAGCGGCTTCGACATCACGCTGACGACGCTGCGCTACTCCGACATTCCCGGCTACGCGCAGCTGTTCCAGAACTTCGCCAAGGAGATCGGCGCGCGCGTCTCGCTCAACATCGAGGACCAGGACAAATATTACGGCAAGGCGGTGTTCGGTCAATCGGACTGGCTGGACAGCCCGCTCGGCATCACCGACTACGCCCATCGCAGCGTGCCGAACGTCTTCCTGAAAAGCCCGCTGGTCAGCGACGGCCCGTGGAATGCGGCGCATTTCAAGAGCGCCGCCTATGACGGCATGGTCAATTCCTATCTCAAGGCGCTCGACATCGGCGCGCAGCGGGCGGCGGCGTCAGACATCCAGAAGCTGCTGCTCGACGAGACGCCTGTCATCTTCAGCTATTTCCCCGACCTCCTGGTGCCGGTGCGCAAGAATGTCAGCGGGCTGCCGCCGATCGCCGCCGGCCTGCTGCTCGACCGGGTGTCGCTGGGATAGAGGCTGGATGGACAATTTCTGCTTTCGGGCGGCGAGGCTATCCGCCAGCGGGGCTGCGAAGGGCGATGGGGGGCCATCGTTCGAGCCGCTCGACTCAGGAGAAGCCCGCCGCCCGGAAACCCACTCCGAGACGACTCAATCCAGGTCCATCTCGCTTTGCGCCAGCACTCTATGACAAAAGAAAAGAAACGGGAGACTACCATTCGCAAGCCTCATTTGCGCGGCCGCGGGCCGCATTTTCCCTTGCTCGACACGATCGTGCAGTATGAGTTCGAGCCCGGCTACGTCGCCTTCACCATGCCGATGCAGAAGCGGCTGCGCGTGCAAGTGGGATCGATGATCGTCGCCGACACGACCAGGGCGCTGGTGTTCTACGAATCCGATCACCTGCCGGTCTACTATTTCCCGATGAGCGACGTGCGCGAGGAATTCCTGCTGCCGAGCAGGACGACGACGGAAGATCCGTTCAAGGGCCTGGCCACGCACTACTCGCTCAACACCGGCATCACGCTGGTCGAGGATGCCGCCTGGCGCTATCTCGACCCGGTCAAGGGCTGCCCACCGATCGCGGACTACATGTCCTTCTACTGGCCCAAGATGACGCATTGGTATGAGGAGGACGAGGAGATCTTCGTCCACGCCCGCGACCCGTTCCGGCGGGTCGACTGCCTGCCGTCCTCACGGCGGGTGCAGGTCATCCTGGACGGCGAGCAGGTCGCCGATTCACGGCGCGGCGTGTTCCTGTTCGAGACCGGCCATCCGGTACGCCATTATCTGCCGATCTCCGACACGCGGCTCGATATGTTCGCGCCCAGCCGCTACATCTCGCGCTGCCCCTACAAGGGCATCTCCAACTACTATCACGTGACGACGGGCAAGAAGCGCCACGAGAACCTCGTCTGGTATTATCCCGAGCCGGTGCATGAGGCGGAGCGCATCAAGGGCCTGGTCTGCTTCCATCACGAACTGGTCGACAAGATCCTGGTCGACGGCGTCGAGATCCCGAAAGAAGCCACGGCCGCCTCCGACGGCTATTTCTAGCCGCGTCGCCATGCCCGCGCTGAAGGCTTGATCGGAACGCGGGACAGCGCATACCCTCCCTGAAGCAGGGAGGACTCTCGATGGATCTTTTCAAGCTGGACGGCGATGTCGCGCTGGTTACCGGTGCCGGCAGCGGCATTGGCCAGGCAATCGCGATCGGATTGGCGCAGGCCGGCGCCGACGTCGCCTGTTTCGGCCATGCATCGAAGGGCGGGCTGGAGGAGACCGCACAGCGTATCACCGCGCTTGGGCGCAAGGCGCTGGTGCTGACGGGCACGGTGACGTCCGAGAGCGATCTCGCGGCGGCGACCGACCGCGTCGAGAGCGAACTCGGCGCCCTGACGATTGCCGTCAACAATGCCGGGATCGCCGGATCGGAGCCGGCCGAGACGATGCCCCTGGAGACGTGGCGGAAGGTGCACGAGGTCAATGTCGCCGGCGTGTTCCTGTCCTGCCAGGCCGAAGCGCGCAAGATGCTGGCGCGGCGCAAGGGCTCGATCGTCAACATCGCCTCGATGTCGGGCACCATCGTCAATCGCGGGCTGACGCAGGCGCATTACAATTCCTCGAAGGCCGCCGTCATCCACATGTCGAAGAGCCTCGCCATGGAGTGGGCCGACCGCGGCCTGCGCGTCAATGTGGTCAGCCCGGGCTACACGCTGACGCCGATGAACAAGCGGCCGGAGGTGGCGGAAGAGATAAAGATCTTCAAGCGCGACACGCCGATGGGGCGCATGGCGGCGCCCGAGGAAATGGTCGGGCCGACCGTGTTCCTGGCCAGCCGCGCGTCGAGCTTCGTCACCGGCCTCGACCTGATCGTCGATGGCGGCTACGTCTGCTGGTAAGGTGGCTCGGCAGGTGGGTTGGGTGCGACCTCGCCTGCGGTCCGAATTATGCATCCAGCAAAGCCTTAGTCGTTGCGCGCGATGAACGTTGGTATATATAATTTCATCCCATGAAACCGTCCTGGCGATGGGGCTTGCCGGGCCGATAGCCGAGGTCAGGGGACCCTGATGGCTCGCATTTTGCAGGGCGCCATAAGGCTGGCAATCGACCGGCAGGTGATCGCTGTCGTAGCGATGCGTCGGCAGCTATGACGCCGACCCTCTCAGCACCATTTCCGCAAATCAAAAACTCAGCACAATCCCGCCTGCGCCGGTTTTGGCCGCGCGATGGCGGAAACGGCCTTGCGCAAAGGCAGGTCTTTCCAACACAATCAAGAAAAAACCCAACAAGGGCAGAAAGACGCAAGAAGGGAACGAACGATAACCGTCACAGCTTGAAGGAGAACAAGCATGTCATTTCGGAGCAGAGTTTCTAAACTGTCCCTGGGCGCCGCCGCGCTCGCGGCACTGAGCCTGCCAACGCTTTCCGTCCACGCCGCAGCCCCTGAATCCAACGACCCCATCAAGATCGCGCTGTTCGACTGGACCAGCGTCAACCTCAACGCCAAGATTCTCGGCGGCATTCTCGAAAAGCTCGGCTACACCGTCGAATATCCGACCGCCGATTACCTCTCCAGCCTGACCACCGGTCTCACCAATGGCGACCTCGATGTCGGCCTGGAATTCTGGGACACGACCGCCGGCGAGGCGATGAAGGCTTCCGATGCCACCGGCCAGACCGAGCGCCTCGGCAAGCTCGGCCCCAAGGCCAAGGAAGAGTGGTGGTTCCCCGAATATATGAAAGAGAAATGCCCCGGCTTGCCCAATTGGGAAGCGCTGAAAGACCCGAAATGCGCCGAGGCCTTTTCGACAGCCGAGACGGCACCCAAGGGTCGTTATCTCGGCGGTCCGGTGACCTGGGAGGGTTTTGACGACGAGCGCGTCGAGGCACTCAAATTGCCATTCACAGTCATCCACGCCGGCACCGACGCGGCGATGTTCGCGGAGCTGGATTCGGCCTATCAGCGCAAGGCGCCGATTATGCTGTGGATCTATTCGCCGCATTGGGCGCCGGCCAAATACAAGGGCGAGTGGGTCGAATTCCCCGAATACACGCTCGAATGCTACAGCGACCCGAAATGGGGCACGAATCCCGATGCCAAATATGATTGCGGCAAGCCGCATGGCGAGATCTGGAAATATGCCTGGAACGGCATGAAGGACAAATGGCCCGTCGCCTACAAGGTGGCCAAGGCCTACACGGTCGACACCGACGAGCTCAACAAGATGAGCGGCGAGATCGACCTCGGCGGCAAGACGCCGGAGGACGTCGCCGCCGCCTGGATCGCCGCCCACGAAGCCGACTGGAAAGCCTGGGCACAGTGATCGCTCCGACTGGAGAATGAGACCCTGCCGTCGATCGGCCGGGTCTCAATCGTCGATATTCCAGAAGGACGCTTGAATGCTTGACAAGACCGAACCGGGATCAAACGTTGCGGGCGCGCCAAAGGATGCCCGCCCGATAAAGCTGGCTTGCCGCAATGTCTGGAAACTGTTCGGTTCGAACGCGGCCAGTTTCATCCGCGAGCGCGACGGCAAGGCCAGCATGGCCGATGTCGCCGCTGCCGGACTGGTCGGGGCGGTACGCGGCGTCGATCTTGAAATCCGCCAGGGCGAGGTCTTCACCATCATGGGGCTCTCGGGGTCGGGCAAGTCGACCCTGGTGCGCTGCATGTCGCGTCTGGTCGAGCCGACGCACGGCAAGGTCGAGTTCGAGGGCAAGGACCTGCTCGAGATCTCGGATGCGGCGCTCATCGAACTCAGGCGCCATCGCATGGGCATGGTGTTCCAGAATTTCGCGCTGCTGCCGCATCTCAACGTGCTGGACAACATCGCCTTTCCGCTCAGCATCCAGGGGCAGGACCGTGCGACGCGCGAAGCACGCGCCCGCGACGTGATCGAGCTTGTCGGCCTGCGCGGCCGCGAGCATTTCTATCCCCGCGAACTTTCAGGCGGCCAGCAGCAGCGTGTCGGCATCGCCCGCAGCCTGGCGACCAAGCCGGAGATCTGGTTCCTCGACGAGCCGTTCTCGGCGCTCGACCCGTTGATCCGCCGCGAGATGCAGGACGAGCTGATGCGATTGCAAACCATGCTGCACAAGACCATCGTCTTCATCACCCATGATTTCGACGAGGCGATAAGGCTGGCCGACCGCATTGCCATCATGAAGGATGGCGAAGTCATCCAGATCGGCACGCCGGAGGAACTGGTGGTTAATCCCGCGACAGACTATGTCGCCGAATTCACCCGCGACGTCGACCGCGCCAAGGTGATCTCGGCGAAGAGCCTGATGCGCGCCTGCGACGGCGCCGAGCATGGCGGCACGGTGGCGCCGGAGGCCAAGATTGCCAGCTTCTCGGCCAGCATCGTGGCGGGCGGCAGACCGTTCGCGGTGGTCAACGGCAGCGGCAAGCCGATCGGCGAGGTGACGCCGCAAGCGGTGATCGACCTGCTCGCCGGCATCGAGCGGTCAGGAGCCGGTGCATGACAGTAACGGCAAGCGCCAGTGAGACGAGGCCGCGACCGGCGCAGACCCGGCTGCTGGTCTGGGCCGCAGCGCTTGCGGTGGTGCTGGTCGTGTTCCTGCTCCAGGACAGTCTCCCCTGGGCTGTCAACTATCCGGCCGAGGCGATCGTGCCGGTCGCCGATTGGGTCAGCGCCCTGATGCGCTGGATAAAGATAAACCTGTCATGGCTGACGCGGTCGATCACTGCCGTGCTCGGCGTGCCGCTCGATTTCGCGCTCGACCTTCTGGCTAAGAATTTCAAGATCGGCCACGGCGCCGACGCCTATGTGCTGCCGCGCCTGTCCTGGATCGGCATCTGCGCGGCGGCCTTCCTCGCCGGGCATGCCGCTGGCGGTCGCAAGCTCGGCATGCTGGTCGGCGGCTGTTTTCTCTACATCGCGCTGTTCGGCCAATGGACCAGCGCCATGCTGACGCTGGCGCTGATTTCCATCGCCGTGCCATTCTGCATCGCCACGGGATTGTTCGTCGGCATCTGGGCTTGGCGGAAACCCTGGGCGGAGCGGCTGGTGGTCTCCCCTGCCCTCGATCTGATGCAGACCATCCCGACCTTCGCGTACCTCATCCCGATGCTGCTTCTGTTCGGCAACAGCCCGGTTTCGGCGATGATCGCCACCGCCATCTTCGCCACGCCGCCAATGGTGCGGGCAACGATGCTCGGCCTGTCGCGGGTGCCGTCCGAGATCGACGATTTCAGCGAGATGGCCGGCTGCACGGCGCGGCAGAAACTGTGGCGCGTGCTTTTGCCGTCGGCGCGGCCGACGCTGATGGTCGGCGTCAACCAGGTGATCATGCTGGCGCTGAACATGGTGATCATCGCCTCGATGATCGGCGCCGGCGGGCTGGGCTATGACGTGTTGCTGGCGCTGCGTGCGCTGAAGGTCGGCGAAGCCATGGAAGCGGGGCTGGCCATCGTGGCGCTGGCCGTCGCGCTCGACCGGTTGAGCCAGGCCATCGCCGCCAACCATGCAAAAGGTCACGTCCACCGGCAAGTCCAGCCCGCCTTCTGGCGGCGCTATCTGACGCTGGCCGTCGCCATCCTGATCGTCACCACACTGCTTGGCCTCTTCGTGCCTGCCTTTGCGGCGGTGCCGAAGGCGATCACCTTCACCACCGCGCCATTGTGGAAAGCGGCGGTGAATTGGGTGACGATCAACTTCTTCGATGTCATCGAGGCGTTCCGCGTGGCGCTGATCCTTAACGTGCTGAACCCGGTGCGCGCCTTCTGCGAAAGCTTTCCGTGGCTGGGCGCGGTATTTCTGCTCGGCCTTGCCGGCTATCAGCTTTCCGGCCTGCGCCTGGCCGCTCTGGTGGCAGTGCTGACCGCCTTCTGCGCCGTCACCGGGCTGTGGGAAAAGACCATGGCGACCGTCTATCTCTGCGGCATCTCGGCCTTCGTCGCTTGCCTGATCGGGATTCCGATCGGCCTGATGGCCGCGCGCAGCGACCGCGTCGAGAAGGTGATCACGCCCGTCATCGATACGCTGCAGGTACTGCCCTCCTTCTGCTTCATCATTCCGGTGGTGATGCTGTTCCGCGTCGGTGACGTCACCGCGATGATCGCAACGATCGCCTTCGCCGTGGTGCCGGCGATCCGCTACACCAATCACGGTATCAGGCAAGTGCCGCCGGCACTGATCGAGGCGGCCAAGGTTTCGGGCTGCACGCCGCGCCAGACTTTCTTTCGCGTGCAATTGCCACTCGCGCTGCCCGAGATCATGCTGGGCGTCAACCAGACGATCCTGATGGCTTTGGCGATGATCATCATCTGCGCCATGGTCGGCACCCGTGATCTCGGCCAGGAGGTGTTCATCGCGCTGTCCAAGGCCGATTCCGGCCGCGGCATCGTGGCGGGCCTCGCCATCGCCTTCATCGGCATCGTCGCCGACCGGCTGTTCAATGCCTGGACGGCGAAAGCACGGGCGAGGCTGGGTTAAAGCTCAAGCGGCGAACTTATCAAGGGAGGAAGACATGACCAGCAGGATTGCTCGCTGCACCTGTGGCCAATTGCAGATCCGCTGTCCGCAACAGCCGGCCAAAATATCGCTTTGCCACTGCCTGGATTGCCAGCGGCGCACCGGCAGTCCGTTCGGGATAGCGGCTTTCTTCGATGCCGACGCGATCGACATCGACGGCTCATCCCAGACATTCCGGCGCAATTCCGACAGCGGCTTTCCCGTCACTTTCCACTTCTGCGGAAACTGTGGCTCGACGGTGTTCTGGTATCCGTCGCGCAAACCGGAGGCGGTCGCTGTCGCGGTCGGCTGTTTCGCCGATCCGTCTTTCCCTGCGCCGACGCAAGCCGTCTACGGCGAAAGCCGCCACGACTGGGTCGTGTTGCCGGCCTGAAAGCCGCTACTCCGCCGCGACGCCCTTCACCTCCAGATAGCTCTCCATCGAATCGTCCAGCGCCTGCAGCCAGGGCGTATGGTGCAGCGGCGCCATGGTGCCGGTCATCAACGAGCGGTAGGAATGGTCGCGGAAGCTCATGATGTCTTCCACCTTGTGATGCTCCCATTCCATGAAGGTCTGGTTGACCGCCTCGACGTCGAAGCCGGGATAGTCGGTCTGGTCCATCAATTCCTTGGTGTAGTCGCCCTGGAACCAGATCATCTGCTCGGCGTCTTCCAGCGTCTCCTCGCGCGCCCGCCATCTGGCACCGTGCTCGGCCATTGCCTGCGCGGACGGCAGCTTGATGCGGCCCATGATGACGTCGCGCGCGTACCAAGCCTGCGCGTCGAACATGTTGAAAGTGTAGAACTGGTCCTGCATGCCGATGTAGAAAAGCTTCGGGTTCTTCTCCCAAACGACGCCTTCATAAAGATCCAGCGGCCACATGCGGTTGGCGGTCTTGAGCTTCAGGTCGTCGGTGAGGAAGGGGAAGGAATGGAGATAGCCGGTGCACAGGATGATTGCGTCGATATCCTTGGTTGAACCATCCTTGAAATGCGCGGTCTTGCCGACGACCTTCTGGAGCAGCGGCACCTCTTTCCAGTTCTCAGGCCATTTGAAGCCCATCGGCTTGGAGCGGTAGCTCGAGGTGATCGACTTCGCCCCGTATTTGTAGCACTGCGAGCCGATGTCCTCGGCCGAATAGGAGCGGCCGATGATCAGGATGCCCTTGCCCTTGAATTCCATTGCGTCGCGGAAATCGTGGCTGTGCAGGATGCGGCCGTTGAAGGTCGAGAACCCCTCGAAGTAGGGAACGTTTGGAACCGAGAAATGCCCGGAGGCGACGACGACATTGTCGAACTCTTCCGAATAGGTGACGTCATTGGTGCGGTCATGCGCGGTGACGGTGAATTTCTTCGTCTCGTCCGAGAAGGTCACCATGCGCACAGGACTGTTGAAGCGCACCCATTTGCGCACGCCTGACTTTTCGACGCGGCCCTTGATGTAGTCCCACAGCACGGCGCGCGGGGGATAGGAGCCGATCGGTCGGCCGAAATGTTCCTCGAACGTGTAGTCGGCGAATTCCAGGCATTCCTTCGGCCCGTTCGACCAGAGATAGCGATACATCGAGCCGTGCACCGGATCGCCATGTTCGTCGAGGCCGGTGCGCCATGTATAATTCCACAGGCCGCCCCAGTCGGACTGCTTTTCGAAGCAGACGATCTCGGGAATGTCTGCCCCTTTGTCGGCCGCTGACTTGAAGGCCCTGAGCTGTGCTAGGCCGGACGGTCCGGCCCCGATGACGGCAACGCGAGTGTTCATGTCCGGGCCTCCATTTTTTTGATTTCCCCAGCGAAACAAATTTCACTGGCAGTGACAGTAATTGGCCCTCCGGCACTGTCAACAGCCATCTGCGGGAACGGCGTTTGCGCAAGGCGGATTCCTGGCGAAGAACCCGCATTGCCCGAAATCGCGGGATTGGCGCATGCGGCATAAGACGGCTTGCCGACGCGGCTGCGCTCATGTATCGCCACCGAATATGTTCACCTTGAGTGAAATAAATCCGCGAAGTCCGGGGGCGACATGGCGAAAAACGCTTCAAATCCAAAGGCCGGTGCTGGAGCCGGCGGCGCAAAGGCAAAGCCGCTGCCAAAGGTCTCGGTGGACGGGAAGACCATCCGCGCGCCGCTTACCCAGAACCCGCACGCCATCCGCGACACGCGTGAAAAGGTGCTGGAAGTGGCGATCGGCCGCGAGGTGCGCGCGTTCCGCAAGAAGCTCGGCATCACCGTCGCCGATCTGGCGGTCGCCACCGACATTTCGCTGGGCATGCTGTCGAAGATCGAGAACGGCGTCACCTCGCCGTCGCTGACCACCTTGCAGGCGCTGTCGCGGGCGCTGGGTGTTCCCGTCACCGCCTTCTTCCGCCGCTTCGAAGAGGAGCGCAGCGCCGTTTTCGTCAAGGCGGGCGAAGGGTTGGACGTCGAGCGCCGCGGCACGCGCGCCGGCCACCAGTACAATCTGCTTGGCCATATCGGCTCAAACACCAGCGGCGTCGTCGTCGAGCCCTATCTGATCACGCTGACCGAGGATTCGGACGTGTTCCCGACCTTCCAGCACGAGGGCATGGAATTCCTTTATATGCTCGAGGGCGAGGTCATTTACCGGCACGGCAGCAATCTCTATCCGATGAAGCCCGGCGACAGCCTGTTCTTCGACGCCGACGCCCCGCACGGACCGGAGCAGCTGACGAAACTGCCCATGCGCTATCTGTCGATTATTTGCTATCCGCAGAGCGCGGGTTAACGGGGCTCGATTCCTTTTTTACAGCATTGGCGATTGGCGAAAGCCGAAGTGACATCCGATCTCCCCCCTTGAGGGGGAGATGTCCGGCAGGACAGAGGGGGGCGAACCGCGATGACGCATAATCTCGTATCCTCCAACAACCGCCGCAATGCGCGCAGGATGCGCAAGGTGATGACCGACGCCGAACTCAAGCTCTGGAATGAGATCAGGGCACGTAGGTTGATGGGACTGGGGTTTTCGGCGCCAGATGCCTATCGCCGGCCATATCGTCGATTTTGCATGCCCGGACAAAAAGCTGATCGTCGAGCTTGATGGTTCCCAGCATGGCCAAGCCGAAGCGTTGGAATTGGACGCTGCAAGAACCGCCAAGTTCGAAGCCCTGGGCTGGACCGTCCTGCGCTTCTGGAACGACGATGTTATCCGCGACATCGACAGTGTCTGCCAGCATGTCGTGATTGTGGCCGGGCTGGGCGGCGGGTGAGTTTCGCGGAGCGTTAGAGGTTGGACATTGGGCAAGGCCTGCGCTCCACGGCGCCCCCTTCTGCCCTGCCGGGCATCTCCCCCTCTTGGGGGGAGATTGGCTGCTTGGAGGGCAGCGTCAATACAGCAATCAATCCGGCCCGAATCCCGGGCTCGTCGCACTGCCATCATCCAATTTCGACAGCCACTCGACCAGTGTCGGGCGGTAGCGCGTCAGCCCCTTGTAGGTGGCAAGCTCCTCGGGCAGGTCGCGGACGACGCGGTGCAGGCGGCGCGCCCATTTCGGTTGCGTCACCAGCTCGTCCATCTTGATCAGGTAGCAGCGGATCGGGAAGACGATGGCGTTGGAGCGCGGCAGGCGCCAGAAGCTCTGCAACTCGACGCGCAGATGCACCTTGTCGCCGACATTGTCGGGCGTCACCGTCGCCCGGTCCGGGCCCCATTTGTGATAATTCTCGGGGCTGGTGTCGAGGCGCGGATTGACGGTCATGGTCCAGTTCAGGCGACGCGCCGGCTTGCCCTGCTGGATGTTGATGAGGAACTTCAGCGCCCTGACGAAAATCCCCTTTTCATGTGCCAGCGGTACCGGCGCGTGCCACTCGAAGAAGTTCATGCCGATGTCAAAATCGAGCGACCAGTCGGCCTGGGTGGTGACCATTCCGGCATCCATCCAAAGATTGCCGTCGCGCTGATCGAGGATGCAGAAATCGCCCTGGCTCTGGCGGGTGATGTACTCCATCGGCCCGTAAGGCAGCGTCGTTGTGTCGCCGAAGGTGAAGGTGTCGTCGATGCCGAGCGGCCGGTTGATCCAGCGCCAGCGATCGCCGTCTCGGGTCAGCGTGAAATGCTCGGGATAGCCCAGCGCCTGCTGCTCCATCAGAAGTTCGAGCAGATCCCAGCCGGCGAGCGTCATGTGCGGCAGCGACTGGCAGCGCAACGGATCCTCGGCCAGGACCAGAGCGCGGTCCTGCATCTCGGCGACATAGTGCTCATCGACATCTATCAGGTTTTCCAGCACGCTGCCCTTCGGACCGACGACATGCGGCTCGATGTTGACCGCATACATGTAGCTGTCTTCATGGAACGGAAACGGGAACCGCCTGATGTGCTCAGGGCTGTTCCTGAAGGTGAAGTCGTCGCGAAACGTTTCCTTGCGAAAGGTGATGCCCAAGCTCGCCTCCTATCTTTCCAAGACCAGCGATTTGCCTTCGAAGCGCGACACGCACGGCATGATCTTGCAGCCGGAGCGATGATCTTCCTCGCTCAGCCAATGGTCGTTGTGGATGAACTTGCCGTCGGACGCGATGACGTTGGTTTCGCATTGGCCGCAAACGCCGCCGCGGCAGAGATAGGGCGGATCGACGCCGGCCGCCTCGATCGCCTCGAGCAGGCTCTGCTGCTCGCCGACCCGGATGCTCTTGCCGCTGACGGCCAGCGTCACATCGAAGGGCAATCCCGGTTGCGGCGCCGCGAAATGCTCGAAATGCACGGTCTCCGGTGGCCAGCCAAGCGCGGCGGCGCGCTCGCGCACCCAGCCGATCATGCCTGCCGGACCGCAGACATAGAGATGCGTGCCGAGCGGCTGCGACGACAGCAGCCGGTCGAGGTCTATGCGTTCCCCGCGGTCGTCGTGATAGAGCCGGACCCGGCGGCCGTAGCGCTGTTGCAGCACATCGGCATAGGTGCCGAGCGAAGCCGTGCGGCAGGTGTAGTGCAGTTCGAAATTGCCGCCCTCGCCTGCCAACTGCGCGGTCTGGGCCATGAAGGGCGTGATGCCGATGCCGCCCGCCAGCATCAAATGTTTCTTCGCCCGGAGATCGAGTGAGAACAGATTGACTGGATAGGAGATCACCATCTCCAGGCCGGGCTTGACGCTCCGGTGCATAAACAGCGAGCCGCCCCGGCCGACATCGTCGCGACGTATCGAGATCGTGTATTCGCGCGTGTCGAGCGGCGAGCCCATCAGCGAATAGGGATTGAGCCTTGTGCGGTCGCCGTCGCGCATCTCGACCACGACATGGGCGCCGCCTGAAAAGGTCGGCAACAGCTCGCCGTCGCGGCGGCGGAAATGAAAGCGGGTGACCAGCTCGTTGACGGGCACAACATCGCTGACGACGACGTCGAGCTTGGTGGTGCCGGTGCTCATCGGAAGACCTCCTCGAACGGAGGAATTTCGCTGCGATCCTCGGCATTGATGCAGACGCCCTGGAACGCCGCCAGCCGCCGCGAATAGTGGTCGCGTACCAGAAGTAGCAGGCCGCAATGCGAGCAGGTGGCGGGTTGCGTCGTTACATTCTCGGTGATGCCCTTGCAATGCACGCACTGCACGCGGCGCGCCAGCGAGCCGCGATGTTCGGTCTGGATCGCGGTGTGGTCGATGCCGGCATCGAGCGCCACCTGCATGGCCTGGCCGATCAGCCCTTCGGTACCGGCGAGATAGAGGCGCAGGCCCATATGCGCGTTATCAAGCGTCTGTTTCAGCCGCGGCAGCAGACTGGCGAAGGACGGCGCCTGGTGGAAGCGCGCCGGTTTCAGCGCTTCGAGAGCGGCGACTTGCCTGTCGTCCGGCCCGGGAATGAAGACGATCTCGGCACCGTCGAAGAACCCGTCCGGAGCCGTTTTGGCCATGTCCGCTATCGCGAGCGCACCCTCGGCATCGGCGATGAAAAGATGGTGCTTGCCGGGCTGCGGAGACAAGGTTCCGTAGACGGGCCGGCTGATGATCGACTTGGCTGCCATTCTCTGCTTCGTGCCTCGAACCCTCGCCTTCGACTATGCCTCAGCCTTTCGCCGTGCGCTTGGTCTTCTTTGGGTCGTCGAACGGCAATGGCTGCGCCGTCGCCTTGATCGATCCGCTCCTGTTGCGGATCTCGAGCCTTGTGTCCTTGACGGCGCAGTCGACGTCGAGGCGGGCGATGCCCATCGATTTCTCGACCAGCGGCGAATACATGGCGCAGGTGACGACGCCGACTTTCTTCCCATCGCGATAGACCGGGGCGCCCTCGTCGGCCGGCTCCTTGCCGTCGAGCAACACGCCATAGATCTTGAAGCGCTCCTTGCCCTTGAGACGGTAGTGCTCCTCGGCGCCGCGAAAGCCGGTCTTTCCCGGGCTGACGGTGAAGTCGAGGCCGAGTTCCCACAGCGTGTCGCCGGGGCCTTCATTCTCGAACGGATATTTCTGCGAATTGTCGTAGGGATAGAACAGGAGATAGCTCTCGACGCGCAGCATGTCGAGCGTAGTGAAGCGGCACGGGATGATGCCGGCGCTCTTGCCCTCGTCGAGGATCCTGTCCCAGATCGTGCCGGCATCCTGGCCGCGGCAGAAGATTTCATAGCCGCGCTCGCCGGTATAGCCGGTGCGCGAGATCATCACCGGAAAACCGAAGAGCTGCGTCTGCATGTGATGGAAATAGTTGAGGTCGCGAATGCCCGGCACGTGCCTGGCAAGATAGTCGACCGCCGCCGGCCCCTGCAGCGAGAGGTCGTGCAGATTGTCGTCGAAGCGCAGCGACACGTCCCTGCCCATCGCCGCCCGCTGCAACTCCTCATGTCCGGTTCCCGAGCCATGCACCACCATCCAGCTATTCGGCCCGGTGCGGTAGAGGATGCAGTCGTCGGTGAATTTTCCCGCCTCGTTGAGCATGCAGGCATAGGCCGATTTGCCGGGATAGATTTTTTCGACGTCGCGCGTGGTGGCGAGATCGATGAGGTGCGAGGCGTGCGGGCCTGTGATGTGGACCTTCTTCAGGCCCGAGACATCCATCAGCCCGGCCTTGGTGCGGATAGCGATGTATTCCTCGTCGGCATCCTTGTCGTAGGTCCAGGCGGTGCCCATGCCGCTCCAGTCTTCGAGTTTCGAACCCAGCGCGCGATGGCGATCCGCCAGGGTTGAAAATCTCCAGGATGCCGTCATCCGATCCTCCGTTCGATATTTTGATTATGTTCCCTGCTCCTGTGCGCGCGGGCTGGAGCTTTGAGCGAATATTGATCGCAAACGCGTGGGGCCTGCAATCCCCTGAAAGCAAATAATTTCATTGTCAGGCAAAATTCGTCATCCGAACAAGACGGTTAACTCTGCGTAAATTCGTCTTGACAATTTCCGAATTCGGTCTGAATTTATGAAAAAAATTTCACTCTCTTGAAAGAGAACGGCGGACGGTGGATTCGGAACCGGACGTCGAAAAAGGGGAAAACCGATGTCAGACCTGCAGCAGCGCATCGAGGCGCTGTACCGTTCCGACTTGCGCGGATCCGCGCTCCTGATCATCTGCCTGTGGGCGACGATCCTCTTCGTCCTCTTCATGACATGGCCGCATATCCCGCATGACGGCATCAAGGCCGTCGTCGCGATTGCCGCCGCCGCGGTGCTGATCTTCAACACGGCGGCGATCCTGGCCATGGTCAACCACTACAAGGAGGACAAGGAGTTCATCTACGGGCTCGACATCAAGAACTACGACCGCAACCGCAAATCCTGAGGGGGGAGAGAAGCATGTCCCGCTACACGCCGCCGCAACAGAGCAAGGCCGGGCAGGTCTTCGATATCGCCGTCGTCGTGGTCGCCATCTTCGTGGCGCTGTGGCTGCCGCTGAAACTGGGATTGGCGGGAGCAGCCAAGTCCATCGACGCGCTCGACGCCAAGACCTGGGAGGCGCTCGGCCAGAACCCGACCATGGCGTCGATCTGGGAAAGGCTCGGCTATACGCCGGAGACCGCGCACGACATAATCCAGAACCGTTTCCACTACATCATCGACTGGCCGACGCTTGTTGTCATGGCAGCCGTGCTAATCGGTTATTTCGTGTTCCTGTTCCGGGCATCGGACCGCGAATATCGCGACGTCATCAACGAGAAGTTCGACGAGAAATAATCCGGGGACAAGACCATGTGGATAGCGCTCTCTTACGCATGCTGGTGCATCTCGATCGTGCTTGCGCTGTGGATGCTCTACGATTGGTTCAAGGTCGATACGACCTACTCCGAGGATGTGCTGACGTCCTCGCGCGAAGGCGAACTTGAAGCCGCTTCCGAAAAACACCGGATCTGAGTGGGGATTGATCGATGACGGTCGTGGTTGAAACTGCGGGTTCGGCAACAAATGGCGACAGGGTCTCGCTGCTTCGGGTGCTTGGCCCGGCCCATGTCTGGGCGTTGGGTGTGGGCATCGTCCTGGTCGGCGAGTTCACCGGCTGGAATTTCTCCGCCGACAAGGGCGGCGCGCTTGCCGCGCTGATCGTCTGCTGGGTCGTCGGGCTGCTCTATACCTCGGTCGCCATGATCGATTCCGAAGTGACGTCGACGGTCGCCGCCGCGGGCGGCCAATATGCGCAGGCCAAGCACATCGTCGGGCCGCTGATGGCCTTCAACGTCGCGCTGTTCCTGGTCTTTGCCTACACCATGCTCGAAGTGTCGGACGCCATCCTGCTCGGCGACACGATCGTCGCCAAGGCGGGCGTCGAGGGCCTCACCCACAACTCCTTCATCGCCGCCACCATCGTCGTCCTGGCATGGCTCAACTATCGCGGCGTGCTGATGACGCTCAACGTCAACTTCGTCATCACCGCGATTGCCTACATCTCCATCGTCATCCTGTTCTTCTCGGTCAGCCCGTGGACGCAAGGCGCGGTGCTCAAGCTCAACGAGTTGGTCACCCCAGAAAACGCGCTGCCCTATGGCTGGATCGGCGTCATCGCCGCTTTCCAGTTCGGCATCTGGTACTATCTCGGCATCGAGGGCACCACGCAGGCGGCCGAGGAAGTGCGCTCGCCCGCGCGCTCGCTGCCTTATGGCACGATGGCCGGCATGATCACGCTTCTGATCGCCGCCGCCATGACCTGGTATGTCTGCGCCTCGCTGATGCCCTGGGAATATCTCGGCATCACTTATTATCCGCTGTGGGACGCCGGCAAGCTGACCGGCAACCCGCTGCTGGAAAACCTGCTGTTCATCGCCACGCTGCTTGCCGCACTGGCGTCCGCCAATGGCTGCATCAACGACGCGGCGCGCGCCTGGTTCTCGCTCGGCCGCGATCGCTACCTGCCGAGCTGGTTCTCGGCGGTGCACCCGAGATACCGCACGCCCTACCGCTCGATCCTGTTCCTGCTGCCGATCGCGCTCGCCTTCGCCTTTATCGCCGACCTCAACCAGGCGATCACCTTCTCGATCCTGTCCGGCGTGCTGCAATATACGTTCATGAGCATCAACATCATGATGTTCCGGAAGAAGTGGCCTCTGGGTTCGATCCGCCGCGGCTACACGCATCCCTTCCACCCGCTGCCGGCGATCGTCTTGTTCTGCCTGTGCGTGGTCACCTTCTTCGCGATCTTCCTCGGCTTCGGCTCGCAGCTCATTGCCATGGTCGCGTTCTATTTCCTGATCTCGCTGTGGTTCCATTTCTATCGCTACAAATTCGTGCGGCGCGGCGACCAGTTCACCATGCCGTGGCCGAAACCGCAGGGCTATTGATGGGAGTAGGCCCGTCCGAATTGGGCGGGCCTGGCATGACGAAATGTCCGAGGTGACGTCAGCACTGCTTGCCGGGGCGGCTGTCCTGGCTCTCGTCCTGCACTTTGCCTGGCTGGCACGCCGCAGCCGCAACAGGGCTGCCGTGGCGCGCGCCGCCGACCAGGCCAGCATCCGCGCCGTCATTGCCGACGCCGAAGATGTCTCGGACGGTACTGCCGGCGTCATCACCTGGGAAGGCTCGTGGAATGGCCAGCGCGTGCAGTTGCGCACCATCGTCGACACGCTGGCGACGAGAAAGCTGCCGGCGCGCTGGCTCAGCGTATCGATAACGGAGAAAACAGCCGTGCCCGGCACGTTCGACATGATGATGCGGCCGGGCTCGCCGACGACATTCTCCAATTTCGACCATCTCGACCACACGCTGCCGAAGGCGCCCGGCTTTCCCGCCGAGGCGGTGCTTCGAACGGACCGCAGAGGCGTGCGCTTCCCGCAAAACATCATCGCCGACCATCTGGAGCCCTTTTCAGAAGGACGCGCCAAGGAGCTACTGATCACGCCAAAGGGTGTGCGTATCGTCTGGCTGCTGGCCGAAGCCGAGCGGGCCCGCTACGGTGTCTTCCGGCAAGCCGCTTTCGGTGACGCGCAAATCGACCCGGCGCTGATCTCGCGGCTGCTCGTATCCCTTTCGGGACTGCGCGACGCGATCAACAGGAACGAACGGAAAGCGGCATGACCGGCGCAACCCCCTCGCCCGGACCTACCAGCCCATATATCGTCCTGGGCGCGGCAACCCTGCTGCCGGGCAGCGGCCACGTCATGCTGGGCGTTCCGACGCGCGGCCTGCAGTTTCTTTTCTTCATGGTCATCCTGGCCTGGGTGACGGCGAAGATCGCCCCGCCCGACGCCAGCTTTGTCGGCCGCCACGCCGGCGGCTTCCTGATCTATGCGCTGTCGATCCTCGACGCCTACAAAATGGCTCGTATCCGGACCGCCAAATGGGCCCATTCCATGCGCCGACAAGGCGATGGGCCGCCGGATGGGACAAAACACAACGCGTAACGAGAGGAATATTTTTTTCATACCAATTGAATTCCCCGAACTCATTCGATACATCATTTTTAGCTACAAAGGGTCTGGAGGCTGGCATGTGCGGAATCGTTGGACTTTTCCTGAAGGACAAGGCGCTGGAGCCGCAGCTCGGTGCGATGTTGTCGCAGATGCTGGTATCGCTCAGCGATCGCGGCCCCGACAGCGCCGGCATCGCGATCTATGGCGCGCCGTCCGGCAACGAGGCCAAGATCACCATCCAGTCGCCGAAGCCGGAGCGTGATTTCCGTGGACTGGACGCCGAACTCACCAAGGCGCTCGGCGTGCCGGTGGGCGTCACGGTAAAATCGACGCATGCCGTCATCAGGACCACGCCCGAAAAGGTCGATGCGGCGCGTGAGATCATCCAGTCGCTCAGGCCCGACATCCGCATCATGGGCGCCGGCGAAGCCGTGGAAATATACAAGGAAGTCGGCTTGCCCGAGGCTGTGGTCGACCGCTTCGACATCCGTGGGATGACCGGAACGCATGGCATCGGGCACACCCGCATGGCGACGGAATCGGCGGTGACGACGATGGGCGCGCATCCGTTCTCGACCGGCGCCGACCAGTGCCTGGTGCACAATGGCTCGCTGTCCAACCACAACAACGTTCGCCGCGAACTGGTCCGCGAAGGCATGAAATTCGAGACCGAGAACGACACCGAAGTGGCGGCCGCCTATCTCTCCTCCCAGATGGCGCATGGCAAGAACCTCGGCGAGGCGCTGGAGGGCACCCTCTCAGATCTCGACGGTTTCTTCACCTTCGTCGTCGGCACCAAGAACGGCTTCGGCGTGGTGCGCGACCCGATCGCCTGCAAGCCCGCCGTGATGGCCGAAACGGACCAGTATGTCGCCTTCGGCTCGGAATATCGCGCGCTGACCAAACTGCCCGGCATAGACAATGCGAGAGTCTGGGAACCGGAACCCGCAACCGTCTATTTCTGGGAGCATTGAGTTCATGCCGGCAACAAAACTTTCAACCGCGGCGGCGAGCGACCATGCCTCCCGGGTGTTCGACCTGGACCAGATGTCGCTGCGCGAGCTCAACCAGGCACTGCACAATCTGACGCCAGGCTCGAACGAGACCGCCTGGGAAGTGTTGAACCCGAAGGGCAGCCATTCGGTCGCCGTCGGCGTCGACCAGCCGGTCAGCATCGATGTGCGCGGCAGCGTCGGCTATTACTGTGGCGGCATGAATTCCGGCAGTGCCATCACCGTGCATGGTTCGGCGGGACCCGGCGTTGGCGAAAACATGATGTCGGGGTCGATAACAGTCAAAGGCGACGCCAGCCAATATGCCGGCGCCACCGGCAAGGGCGGGCTGCTCGTCATCGAGGGCAATGCGTCCTCGCGCTGCGGCATTTCGATGAAAGGCATCGACATCGTCGTGCACGGCAATATCGGCCATATGTCGGCCTTCATGGCACAGTCCGGCAATCTGGTGGTGCTGGGCGATGCCGGCGACGCGCTCGGCGATTCCATCTACGAGGCACGGCTATTCGTGCGCGGCAAGGTCGACAGTTTGGGCGCCGACTGCATCGCCAAGGAAATGCGGCCCGAACACCTCGAACTCCTGCAAGGCCTGCTCGATCGTGCCGGCGTCACCGGCGTCAAGCCGTCGGAGTTCAAGCGCTACGGCTCGGCGCGCACGCTCTACAATTTCAATATCGACAACGCCGACGCGTATTGAGGCAGCATGACCTATCGCAACCCGCCGACGACGCCGCGCAAATCCGCGACTTTCGACGACTACACGCTTTCCGAGATCCGCCGCGCCGCGGCCACCGGCATCTATGACATCCGGGGCGCCGGCGCCAAGCGCAAGCTGCCGCATTTCGACGACCTTCTGTTCCTGGGCGCATCGATCTCGCGCTATCCGCTCGAAGGCTATCGCGAGCGCTGCGACACATCAGTCGTGTTGGGCTCACGCCATGCCAAGAAGCCGATCGAGCTGAAAATCCCGATCACCGTTGCTGGCATGAGCTTCGGCTCGCTGTCGGGCCCGGCCAAGGAAGCGCTCGGGCGCGGCGCGACGCTGTCGGGCACCTCGACCACGACCGGCGACGGCGGCATGACCGAGGAAGAGCGCGGCCATTCCAAGCAACTCGTCTACCAATATCTCCCCTCGCGCTATGGCATGAATCTGCGCGACCTGCGGCGCGCCGATGCCATCGAGGTCGTCGTCGGCCAGGGCGCCAAGCCCGGCGGCGGCGGCATGCTGCTCGGACAGAAGATCTCCGATCGCGTCGCCGAGATGCGCACGCTGCCCAAGGGCATCGACCAGCGCTCGGCCTCGCGCCATCCCGACTGGACCGGGCCGGACGATCTCGAGATCAAGATTCTCGAACTGCGCGAAATCACCGACTGGGAGAAGCCGATTTACGTCAAGGTCGGCGGCGCCCGCCCCTACTACGACACAGCGCTTGCGGTGAAGGCCGGCGCCGACGTCGTCGTCGTCGACGGCATGCAGGGCGGCACGGCGGCGACGCAGGAAGTGTTCATCGAGAATGTCGGCCAGCCGACGCTCGCTTGCATCAGGCCGGCGGTGCAGGCGCTGCAGGATCTCGGCATGCATCGCAAGGTGCAGTTGATCGTCTCGGGCGGCATCCGCAACGGCGCCGATGTCGCCAAGGCGCTGGCGCTCGGCGTCGACGCGGTCTCCATCGGCACGGCTGCCCTTGTCGCGCTCGGCGACAACGATCCCCGCTGGGAGGCGGAGTACAACGAGCTCGGCACCACATCAGGCGCCTATGACGACTGGCACGAGGGCCGCGACCCGGCCGGCATCACCACGCAGGATCCCGAACTGATGAAGCGGGTCGATCCGGTGGCCGCCGGCCGCCGGCTGGCGAACTATCTCAAGGTGATGACGCTGGAGGCGCAGACCATCGCCCGCGCTTGCGGCAAGAACAGCCTGCACAATCTCGAACCCGAGGATCTCGTCGCGCTCACGATCGAGGCCGCCGCGATGGCCGGCGTGCCGCTGGCCGGCACCAACTGGATACCGGGGAAGAACGGCTTCTGATCAACAAAGGGCCGAAGGCCATATGCTCTAGGGCCAACAATCGACAAAAAATGGGGAACTTCCGTGACAGTTGATCTTGCAGAGTTCGCAAGGGCGAAAAACGTCAAATATTTCATGATCTCCTACACCGACCTGTTCAGCGGGCAACGCGCCAAGCTGGTGCCGGCGCAGGCGATATCAGATATGCAGAAGGATGGCGCCGGCTTCGCCGGTTTCGCTACCTCGCTTGACCTCACGCCGGCACATCCCGACATGCTGGCGGTGCCGGATCCGAATTCGGTTATCCAGCTGCCCTGGAAGCCTGACGTCGCCTGGGTCGCCGCCAACTGCATCATGGACGACAAGGAGGTCGACCAGGCACCGCGCAACACGCTTAAGCGACTGATCGCGGAAGCCGCTAACGACGGCATGCATGTCAAGACCGGCGTCGAGGCGGAATTCTTCCTGATCTCGCCCGACGGCAAAACGATCTCCGACGAATATGATACGGCGGCGAAACCATGCTACGACCAGCAAGCGTTGATGCGCCGCTACGACGTCATCGCCGAGATCTGCGACCACATGCTGGCGCTCGGCTGGGGCGCCTACCAGAACGACCACGAGGATGCCAACGGCCAGTTCGAGATGAACTGGGCCTTCGACGATGCGCTGGCGACCGCCGACAAGCACTCTTTCTTCAAGTTCATGGTCAAGTCGATCGCGGAAAAGCACGGCCTGCGCGCCACCTTCATGCCCAAGCCCTTCCAGGGACTGACCGGCAATGGCTGCCATGCGCACATCTCGGTGTGGGACAAATCAGGCAAGACCAATGTCTTTGCCGACAATTCGATGGAGCTCGGCCTGTCGGCCAAGGGTAAGCACTTCCTCGGCGGTATCATGAAACATGCCTCGGCTCTCGCCGCCATCACCAACCCGACCGTCAATTCCTACAAGCGCATCAACGCGCCTCGCACCATTTCGGGCGCCACCTGGGCGCCGAACACGGTGACCTGGACCGGCAACAACCGCACCCACATGGTGCGCGTGCCCGGCCCCGGCCGTTTCGAGCTGCGGCTGCC
Source organism: Mesorhizobium sp. B264B1B (assembly GCF_020165765.1). Taxonomy (NCBI): domain Bacteria; kingdom Pseudomonadati; phylum Pseudomonadota; class Alphaproteobacteria; order Hyphomicrobiales; family Phyllobacteriaceae; genus Mesorhizobium; species Mesorhizobium sp. B264B1B. Next base: position 74,124 of record NZ_JAIUIS010000005.1, on the reverse strand, counting down.
TGATGGCGCGGCCAACCCTTATCTGCTGCAAGCCGTCATCATCGCCGCCGGCCTCGACGGCATCCGCTCCAAGGCCGATCCCGGCAGGCGCTACGACATCGACATGTACCAGCACGGTCACACGGTGGAGGGCGCGCCGAAATTGCCGCTCAACCTGCTCGACGCGTTGCGCGAATTCGACAATGACAAATCGCTCAAGACGGCGCTGGGTGAGGAATTCTCGTCGGCTTATCTAAAGCTGAAGCACCAGGAATGGAATTCCTATGCTTCGCACTTCACGCAATGGGAGCGCGACCACACGCTGGATATCTGACCGGCGCAGCGTGCGAGCGACCTCGGAATGAACGTATGAAATATTCGATCTTCTCGCTCGCCCGCGCCGCCTTCTCCGGCCACAAGAACTGGCAGCGCACCTGGCGCGACGCCAGCCCGAAGGACCGCTACGACGTGGTGATCATCGGCGGCGGCGGGCATGGTCTGGCCACCGCCTGGTTCCTCGCCAGCGAGTACGGCATCAGGAATGTGGCCGTGCTGGAAAAGGGCTGGATCGGCTCCGGCAATGCCGGCCGTAACACCACCATCATCCGTTCCAATTACGGCCTGCCCGGCAACACCGGCTTCTACGAATTATCGATGAAGCTGTGGGAGCGGATGGAGCAGGACCTCAACTACAACACGATGGTCAGCCAGCGCGGCGTCATCAATCTCTACCATTCCGATGCGCAGCGCGATGCCTATGCGCGGCGCGGCAACACGATGCGCGTCAACGGCATCGATGCCGAATTGCTCGACCTTGCCGCGGTCAAGAAGATGATGCCGTTCCTGAATTTCGACAATGCGCGCTTTCCCGTGCAAGGTGGGCTCTTGCAGCGGCGCGGCGGCACGGCGCGGCACGACGCGGTGGTCTGGGGCTACGCCCATGCGGCGAGCGCGCTCGGCGTCGACATCATCCAGAATTGCGAAGTGACGGGCTTCGTGCGCGACGCCAACGGCAAGGTGACCGGCGTCGAGACCTCGCGCGGCAAGATCGGCGCCGGGAAAGTCGGCATGGCCGTCGCGGGCTCCTCCTCGCGTGTCGCCGCGATGGCGGGCCTGCGCCTGCCGATCGAAAGCCATGTGCTGCAGGCCTTCGTCTCCGAGGCGATCAAGCCGCTCATCCCCAATGTGATGACGTTCGGCGCCGGCCATTTCTACGTCAGCCAGTCGGACAAGGGCGGCCTGGTCTTCGGCGGCGACATAGACGGCTACAATTCCTACGCCCAGCGCGGCAATTTGCCTGTGATGGAAGACGTCTGCGAAGGCGGCATGGCGCTGATGCCGATGATCGGCCGCGTGCGCCTGCTGCGCCAGTGGGGCGGCATCATGGACATGTCGATGGACGGTTCGCCGATCATCGACAAGACGCCGGTCGACGGGCTCTACCTCAATGCCGGCTGGTGCTATGGCGGCTTCAAGGCGACGCCGGGCTCAGGCCTCGTCTTTGCCCACCTGCTGGCCCGCGACCAGTCCCACAAGGAGGCCGCCCGCTTTCGCCTCGACCGGTTCCGGTCTGGTGCGATGATAGACGAAAAGGGCCAGGGCGCCCAACCGAACCTGCACTGAAGGCCCTGCCATGCGCATCACCTGTCCCTTCTGCGGCGAACGCGACCTCGGCGAGTTCACCTATCTCGGCGACGCCAAGCCGATGCGTCCGGAGGCTGGCGCTTCGGAGGACGACGTCTTCGACTACGTTTACCTGCGCGACAATGTCGCCGGCGTGATGGACGAGAATTGGTATCACGGTGGCGGCTGCCGAGCGTGGCTGAAGGTCACCCGCAACACGCTGACGCACGAAATTTCGGCCGTGGAGCCGGCGGCGGGCGCCGGGGGGAGGCAGGTTGCGAAATGAATTTTTCTGTCCAGCTCAGCGCCGCGGTGAAGGCCGGTACGTCTTTACCTCCCCTTTGTAGGGAGGTCGGACCGCAGGTCCGGGTGGGGGTCGGCGCCGCCCCCCCACCCCGCTGCTTCGCAGCGACCCTCCCCACCAGGGGGAGGGTAAGAAGCGGCAGGGCGACGAGCGGCAGCGCGACGCCAGTGCATGGGGCTGCATCGTGACTTCCTCCCAATCCCATCGTCTCCCGACCGGCGGCCTCCCCGATCGTTCGTCACCGCTGAGCTTCCGCTTCGATGGCAAGACGTTCTTCGGCTTCGAGGGCGACACGCTGGCGTCGGCGCTGATCGCCAACGGCGTCAAGCTGGTCGGCCGCTCGTTCAAATACCACCGTCCGCGCGGCATTCTGACCGCCGGCTCGGAAGAGCCCAACGCGCTGGTTGAACTGCGCACCGGCGCACGCCGCGAGCCGAACACCAAGGCCACGACCGCCGAGCTCTATGAAGGGCTCGAGGCCGCCAGCCAGAACCGCTGGCCGTCGCTCCATTTCGACGTGATGTCGGTCAACCAAATCTTCGCGCCGATCTTCGTCGCCGGCTTCTACTACAAGACCTTCATGTGGCCGGCGAAATTCTGGGAGGCGATCTACGAGCCGGCGATCCGCCGCGCCGCAGGCCTCGGCCGCGCCGCCGGCGTTGCCGATCCCGACCACTATGACAAGGCCTGGGCGCATTGCGACGTGCTGATCGCCGGCTCCGGCCCGACCGGGCTTGCGGCGGCCCTTGCCGCCGGCCGCTCCGGCGCCCGCGTCATCCTGTGCGAAGAGGATTTTATTCCCGGCGGCCGCCTGCTCTCGGATGGCGGCACGATCGACGGGCTGCCGGCAGCCGAGTGGCTGTCGCGAACCCTGGCGGAACTCGAGGCAATGCCCGATGTCCGCATCATGACCCGCACGACGCTGTTCGGCGTCTACGATGGCGGCACCTATGGCGCGATCGAGCGGGTCAACGACCATCTGCCCTCGCCGCCCGAGCACCAGGTGCGCCAGCGCATGTGGCGCATCGTGGCCAGGCGTTGCGTCGTCGCGGCCGGCGCCCTCGAGCGGCCGGTCGTCTTTGCCGGCAACGATACGCCCGGCGTGATGATGGCTTCGGCCATGCGGACCTATGTCGCGCGCTATGCCGCCGCGCCGGCAAAACGCATCGCGCTGTTCACCAACAATGAGGATGGCTGGCGCACGGTCGAGACAGTACTCGGCGCAGGCTTGCAGATTGCGGCGGTCATCGACGCACGGCCTGACGTCTCGCCCGCCCATCGTTCGCTCGCCTCGAAGAGCGGCTTCCCGGTGCTGCATGGCGCCGTCAGCCGTGCGGACGGCGGCAAGGACGGTGTGAGGAAAATCTCCGTCTCTCTCACCGGCGGCGCGCGAGCCGAAGTGGAAGCGGACGGGCTTGCCGTCTCCGGCGGCTGGAACCCGGCGGTCGGGCTCACCTCCTATCATCGCGGCCGGCCGAAATGGCGCGACGACATCGCCGCCTTCGTGCCCGACGGCGCGCCTCCCGGCATGGTCGCCGCCGGTGCAGCCAATGGCTCGTTCGGTCTCGGCGCCTGCCTGGCGGGAGGGTTTGCAGCAGGCGCGGCGGCCGCGCTCGACGCCGGGCGCAGCGGCAAGGCCGGCACAGCGCCAACTGCCGATGACGAGGCGTTCTCGTTGACGCCGCTCTGGCATGTCGCCGGCAAGGGCAAGGCGTTCGTCGACCAGCAGCACGATGTCACTGCTTCCGACATCGAACTGGCGCAGCGCGAGGGCTTCGAGTCGGTCGAGCATCTGAAGCGCTACACCACGCTCGGCATGGCGACCGACCAGGGCAAGACCTCCAACGTCGCCGGCCTTGCCATCATGGCCGCGGTGTCGGGCAAGTCCATTCCCGAAACCGGCACGACGATCTACCGCCCGCCCTATGTGCCGGTCGCGATCGGCGCCTTTGCCGGCCATCACCGCGACGAGACTTTCCACGCCACAAGGCTGACGCCTTCGCATCACTGGGCCGCCGAACAGGATGCCGTCTTCGTCGACACCGGCCTGTGGAAGCGCGCGCAATGGTATCCGCGCACGGGCGAGAAGGACTGGCTGGAATCCGTCACACGCGAGGTCAAGGCGGTGCGTTCCGGCGTCGGCTTCTGCGATGTCTCGACGCTCGGCAAGATCGACGTGCACGGCCCCGATGCCGGCGCCTTCCTCGACCGCGTCTACATCAACACCTTTTCCAACCTCGCCGTCGGCAAGGCACGCTACGGGCTGATGTTGCGCGAAGACGGGTTCGTCTACGACGACGGCACGACCTCGCGGCTGGCCGAGGATCATTATTTCCTCACCACCACCACCGCCAAGGCCGGGCTGGTGATGCAGCATCTCGAATTCTGCCGGCAGGTGCTGTTTCCCGAATTGGACGTGCAACTGACCTCGGTCTCCGACCAGTGGGCGCAATTCTCGATCGCCGGGCCGAAGACCCGAGATCTGCTGAAGGAGATCGTCGACCCGACAGAGGATCTGTCGAACGAGGGCTTCCCCTTCATGAGTGCACGCGAAGTCGCGCTGCGCGGCGGCATCAAGGCGCGGCTGTTCCGCATCTCTTTCTCCGGCGAAATGGCGTTCGAAATTTCGGTGCCGGCGCGCTATGGCGAGGCGCTAGTGCGCAATCTGATGCTGGCCGGCAAGCCGTTCGGCGTGACGCCATACGGCACCGAGGCGCTTGGCGTCATGCGCATCGAAAAGGGCCATGTCGCCGGACCGGAACTGAACGGCACCACGACGGCCAGCGACCTCGGCCTGGGCAAGATGATGTCGACCAAGAAGGATTTCATCGGCCGCGTCATGGCCGGCCGCGAGGCACTGGTCGCGCCGGACCGGCAGGTCGTCGTCGGCATCAAGCCGACCGACAAGGCGCGGCGGCTGCGCTCCGGCGCGCACATCGTTCCGAAGGGCCAGACGCCCGGACCTGATAACGACCAGGGCTATGTCACCTCAGTCTGCTTCTCGCCGACATCGGATCAATGGATCGGGCTTGCTCTCGTGGAACGTGGTCGCGAGCGTATCGGCGAGACCGTGCGCGCGCACGATCCGCTGCGCGCAGAGGAGTATGATGTCGAACTGTGCAATCCCGTCTTCTACGACCCGGATGGAGGGCGCCAGCGTGGCTGAATTTACCTGGGATGCGCGCAGCCCTCTCGACCGCACGCTGGTCGTCGGTCCGCATGGCGCGCAGGGCGATACCGGCGTTTCGCTGACCGAGATCCGCAATTTCGACCTCGTGCAAGTGATGGCACGCCGCGGCAAGGCGGGTGACCTGGCCAGGGCTGCGACGGCGTGTTTCGGCATTGCCGGTCCGGATGCGCCCAAGGCGGTGCGGATTGCGGATGCCACGCTGATCTGGTCCGGGCCGGATCAGTTTTTCGTGCTGTCGAAGAGTGGCAAGCACGGGATGAAGGCGCTTGCTCCTCTGCTTGCCGGATCGGCTTCGCTATCCGACCAGTCGCATGCGCGGGCGCTGATCAGCATCTCCGGTGACAAGGCGCGGGCGATGTTGGCCAAGCTTTCATCGCTCGATCTGCATGCCGGTGTGTTCGCGGTCGGCTCTGCCGCCGCAACCTCGATGGATCACACCAGCGTCACGCTCTGGCGTGGGAATGATCGGGCGGACGGACAGGCGGTGTTCAACGTTCTGGTCTTTGCGACCTTTGCCGAGAGCCTGTGGCACACGATGCTCGATGCGGCGGCGGAATATGGTGTGGATATCAGCCATTCCGAGGAAGTGACGTAGCTTTGCGCACGCCCTTCCCTTCTCCCCTTGTAGGAGAAGGTGGCCTCGCGGAGCGAGGTCGGATGAGTGGCGCTCCAGCTTGGCAATGACGGCACGCCGTCACCCACCCCCTCAACCGTCTCGGCGCTGGGCACTGATCCACCGCCCTGGGGCGAGCCACGGATCTCGCCCCGTCCTTCGGGCCCCACAAGGGGAGAAGGAAGAACCTGCCCCACCACCGCCTTGCCAAACCCACCCGCACTGCTATTCTTGCTGCTAAAATAATTTCACGCACAGGCAAACTTGTTTCTCGAACCGCAAGGCTGAGATGAGCCAGTCGCCCTACCCTGCCGTCGCATCCGGACCACCCCGGCCGAGCCTGATCCTGCGGCCCGGCCAGATCGCGCTGCCGCCGGGCATGGAGCGCTATACGGTCCAGGGCAATGGTGCGGTGCTGATCGAGGCCGAGGCCGGCGACACGATCACAGTGCGCAATGTCGAGGGCGGCCAGGCTTGCGAACTGCTGGCATGGGATGGCACGGGTGCGACCGATCCCTCCATCCTCGGGGAAAAATCCAACAGCAATGCCGCCGGCATCAAGGCGCTGCTTGCCGAGGGCGATGACAGTCTCGCGTCCCTGCGGCGCGGGCTCGCGCGCCGGCAGGTGCGGCTCGACCAGGCCAAGGCGGTGCGCGTGTTCGGCGGCGCCACGCCGGCCGGCACCGAACAAGCTTTCACCGTCGTGCGCGACGGCTCGGTGGTGATTGCCGCGCCCGGCGGGCCGATGCTGGTCGACGGCCATGATACGGCGACGCCGCTTGCCGTGATCGTGCGGCGTGCCACCATCCGTCCGGCGGCGAAGTCGCTATTGGCCGACCCGCTCGCCGATCCGGTGCTCGATTTGCGCGTCCATTCGGCGACGGCGGAATCCTACTTCGTCAAAGCCGGCGACTATCTGCAGATCATCGACGTCGACGGGCGCCAATGCACCGACTTCCAGTGCTTTTCGGCGCGCAAGCTGGACAAGGGGCTCGACCATCCGCTCGATGTGACGACGACACGCTCGCTGATGGGCGCGAGCTATCCGATGCCGGGGCTGCACTCGAAATATTACGACCAGGACATGGAGCCGCTGGTCGAAGTGGTGCAGGACACATGCGGCCGGCACGACGCCTTCGCGCTCGCATGCGCCGCCAAATATTACGATGACATCGGCTATCCCGGCCATGCCAACTGCTCGGAGAACTTCAACCGCGCGCTGTCGGACAAGGGCGTCACACCACGCGCCGGCTGGATGGCTATCAACTTCTTCTTCAACACGGCAATCGACGCGCATGGCATCATGGTCTCCGACGAGCCATGGTCGCGGCCCGGCGACTATGTGCTGCTGCGGGCCCTGACCGACATCGTCTGCGTGTCCTCCGCCTGCCCCGACGATACGACGCCGGCCAATGGCTGGGACCTGACCGACATCCATGTGCGCACCTATTCCGGCCAGCACAAATTCTCGCGTGCGATCGCCAGACGCATGACGCCCGATTCGGAACCGAAAATGACCCGCGAGACCTCCTTTCATTCGAGCTTTGCCAAGCACACCCGCGACTTCGTCGAGTACAGGGGCTATTGGCTGGCCAATTCCTTCGCCAGGGAAGGCGCGATCGCCGAGTACTGGGCCTGCCGGCAGGACGCCGTGATCATGGACCTGTCGCCGCTGCGCAAATTCGAGGTCACCGGCCCGGATTCCGAAGCGCTGCTGCAATATACGCTGACCCGCGACGTCAAGAAGCTCGGCGTGGGCCAGGTCGTCTATTCCGCCATGTGCTACGAGCATGGCGGCATGATCGACGATGGCACGCTGCTCAGGCTCGGCAAGGACAATTTCCGCTGGGTCGGCGGCGACGATCTGTCCGGCGAATGGCTGCGCGAGACGGCGACAAAGCTCGGCCTCAACGTGCTGGTGCGCTCGTCCACCGACCAGATGCACAATATCGCCGTGCAGGGGCCGAAGAGCCGCGACATCCTGAGGAAGGTGATCTGGACCTCGCCGCTGCAGCCGTCGATCGAGGAACTGGAATGGTTCCGCTTCGCCGTCGCGCGCATCGGCGGCGGCAATGGCGTTCCGGTCGTCGTCTCGCGCACCGGCTATACCGGTGAACTCGGCTACGAGATCTGGTGTCATCCGCGCGACGCCGAAAAGGTCTTCGACGCGATCTGGGCCGCCGGCCAGCCGCATGGATTGAAGCCGATGGGCCTGCAGGCGCTGGACATGGTGCGCATCGAGGCCGGGCTGATCTTCGCCGGTTACGAGTTCTCCGACCAGACCGACCCGTTCGAGGCCGGCATCGGCTTCACCGTGCCGCTGAAGTCCAAGACCGACGACTTCATCGGCCGCGAGGCGCTGATCCGGCGCAAGGAGAACCCGCAGAACAAACTGGTCGGGCTCGACATCGATGCCAACGTCGCGGTCGGCCATGGCGATTGCGTGCATGTCGGCCGCGCCCAGATCGGGGTCGTCACGTCGGGCATGCGCTCGCCGGTGCTGAACAAGACCATCGCGCTGGCGCGGCTCGATGTCACCCACGCCGCCATCGGCGCGCGAGTTGAAATCGGCAAGCTCGACGGCCACGCCAAGCGGCTGCCGGCGCGAGTCGTGGCCTTCGCCCATTACGATCCGCAGAAGACCAGGCCGCGTTCCTGACCGCGGCCTTCCGGGCATACGGGATTGCCCGTCGGCGGCGCCGCGGGGCACATTTGTGCGCCCGCCCGCAAGCGTGATGTGCACGGCGCGACAAAACGCTTGACGTGAAAGCGCGCCGGATCAATCTTCACTCCTAAGAAAAAAATACGACTGAGTGGAAACACTGAAGTCGCGGCGATATTGGCCGGGAGCAAGCTTCGCACAGCCGAGGCGTCGCCGGCGGGGAACATCAAAAAGGGGAATTCACCGACATGAGCACCATAAGCACGGTCCTGGACCAGCCTGCCGAAAGCAAGCTGCTCAGGCATATCGACTGGCGCGGCGCCTTCTGGGTGGCGAGCGGCGTTCCAGCCCTTGTCCTGTTCTCGATCGGCGGCATTGCCGGCACGACCGGGACGCTCGCTTTCCTGATCTGGACGGTGTCCATGGTCATGGGCTTCCTGCAATCCTTCACCTATGCCGAGATCGCCGGCCTGTTCCCGAACAAATCGGGCGGCGCCTCGATCTACGGCGCCACCGCCTGGCTGCGCTACTCCAAGTTCATCGCGCCCTTGTCGGTGTGGTGCAACTGGTTTGCCTGGTCGCCGGTGCTCTCGCTTGGCTGCTCGATCGCCGCCGCCTATATCCTCAATGCGCTGGCGCCGGTGCCGATCTTTACCGACACGTCGCCCGAGGTCGCCGCCTATATCGCGGCACATGCCGGAACGAGCGCCGGCGACGCCATTACCGCGGTGACCGCGGCGGCGACTCCGGCGATCCGCACGTGGTCGGCGTTCAGCCACACACTGGGTCCGGTGTCCTTCACCTTCAACGCCACCTTCTTCATCGGCGCCGTGCTGATGCTGATGATCTTCTCGATCCAGCATCGCGGTATCCTGGGCACCGCCAATGTGCAGAAATATATCGGCCTGCTGGTCATCGTCCCGATGCTGATCGTCGGCGTCGTGCCGATCTTCACCGGCCAGATCAACTGGGCCAATTTCTCGCCGCTGGTTCCCTTGGCCGCCGCCTATGCGCCAGAGCCCGGCGCCTGGAACATCGCCGGCTGGACGCTGGTGCTCGGCGGCATGTTCATCGCCGCCTGGTCGACCTACGGCTTCGAGACCGCCGTCTGCTACACCTCCGAGTTCAAGAACCCGGGCACCGATACCTTCAAGGCCATCTTCTATTCCGGCCTGCTCTGCATGCTGCTGTTCATCCTGGTGCCGTTCACCTTCCAGGGCGTGCTCGGCCTCAACGGCATGCTGGCGACGCCGATCATCGACGGCTCAGGCGTGGCGGATGCTCTCGCCGGCATGGTCGGCGGCGGCGGACTTATCCACAGCCTGCTGGTGATGCTGATGATCCTGGCGCTGGTGCTGTGCATCATGACGGCTATGGCCGGCTCCTCGCGCACGCTCTACCAGGGCTCCGTCGACGGCTGGCTGCCGCGCTACCTCAGCCACGTCAACGAGCATGGCGCGCCGACGCGGGCGATGTGGACCGATCTGTGCTTCAACCTGATCGTGCTGGCGATCGCCTCGGCCGACGCGACAAGCTTCTTCTTCATCCTCGCCGTATCCAATTGCGGCTACATCATCTTCAACTTCCTCAACCTCAATGCCGGCTGGATCCATCGCATCGACAACGGCCATATCGCGCGGCCGTGGAAGGCCCCGAGCTGGCTGCTCGGCGTCGGAGCGATCTTCGCCTATGTCAACGCGATCTTCATGGGCGCCGGCGCCAAGGTGTGGAATCCGATGGCGCTGTGGGCCGGGCTGATCACCGCGGCGCTGATCATCCCGGTGTTCTGCTTCCGCCATTACATCCAGGACGGCGGCAAGTTCCCCGACCACATGCTGGCCGACCTCGGCATGGCGGGAGCGGACCTCTCGGTGAAAAAGGCGGGCATGCTGCCCTATCTGACGCTGGTCGCCGGCGTGGCGGTAATGCTGATCGCCAACTGGTTTTTCGTTATCTGATTTGCCTGACGGGCAAGCGGCCTTCGGCTCCGGAAGAACAGAAATCGGCCGGTCTCAAATGAGACCGGCCGATTTCGTTCATTCAGCCGCCAAAGCGAGTTGCGGCCTCTCCACGCCTTCGACGGTTTTCGGTTCGGGCGTCTGTTCGTCGGTCGGCACCTTCTTGCGCTCGCGGCCGAAGAACAGGGCGTAGCCAGCGGGCAGCACCAGGATGGTGAGCACGGTTGCAACCAGAATGCCGCCCATCATGGCGTAGGCGAGCGGCCCCCAGAATACGCCGCGCGAGATCGGGATCAGCGCCAGCACCGCGGTCATTGCCGTCAACACGATCGGCCGGAAACGGCGCACAGCCGAGCCGATGATCGCTTCGGAGCGTTCCATGCCTTTCGCGATGTCCTGGTCGATCTGGTCGACGAGGATGATGGAGTTTCGCATGATGATGCCGAGCAGCGCGATGACGCCGAGGATGGCGACGAAGCCGAACGGCGCGCCGCTGATCAAAAGGGCCGCGGCCGCACCGATGATGCCGAGCGGACCGGTGGCCAGCACCAGCATCGCCTTGCCGAAATGCTGCAGCTGGACCATCAGCAATATGACGATGACGGCCAGCATGATCGGCGCCTTGGCGGCGATGGAAGCCTGGCTTTCCGCCGAGTCCTCGGCACCGCCCTGGATCTCGATCTTGTAGCCCGGCGCAAGCCCGTCGCGCAGATCCTTCATGTCGTTGTACATTTTGGTGACGACATCGTTGGACTGCACGCCGTCGGGCAAGGTCGCCCGCACGCTGATGGTCGGCAAGCGGTCGCGCCGCCACTCGACGCCTTGCTCCAGCACCGGCACAACCTTGGCCACCTGCGACAGCGGCACGAAGCCACCGAAATCGGTCGGGATGTAGATGGAATCGACCGAGGACAGCAGGGCGCGGCTGGCATCCGGTTCGCGGGCGACGATGGACACCGTTTCTTCGCCGTCGCGGAAGTCGCCCAGCGGCGCGCCGGACATGGACGCCTGCAGCATCTGGCGAATGCGTTGCGAGGTGACGCCCAGCGCGCGGGCGCGGTCCTGGTCGATGACCAGCTTCATCGCCGGCACAGGTTCCAGCCAGTCGTCGTGGACGGCGCTGAGCAGCGGGTTGGCCTGGAATTTCGCCTTCACCTGGTCGGCAATGCGCCGCACTTCCTGGCGGTCCGGGCCCATGACGCGCATCTGCACCGGCCAGCCTGTCGGCGGGCCGAGGAACAAGCGGTCGACCTTGCCGCGGATGGAGGGGAAGTCCTGCGCCAGGATGGTGCGCAGCTTGACGATCAGCCGCTCGCGCGCCGGCTCGTCATTGGCCATCACAAGAAGCTGGGCGAAGTTAGGATTCCTGAGCTGCTGGTCCAGCGGCAGGAAGAAGCGCGGCGCGCCTTCGCCGATATAGGTGGCGATGAAGCGCTTGTCCTTGTCGTCCATCATCTTGGCTTCCAGCGCCTTGGCCTGCGTCTCGACTTCCTTGATGCTGGTGCCTTCCGGCAGCCAGAGATCGACGAGGATTTCCGGGCGCGACGATTGCGGGAAGAAGTTCTGTGGAATGAACTGGAAGGCCCACAGGCTGGTGGCGAAGGTCACCAGCGTCATCGTCAGCACGATGATGCGATGGCGCACGGCCCAGGTAACGGTCGAGCGAAGCCGGCGATAGAAGCTGGTGTCGAAGACGTCGTGGTGGGAGCCGGCATGCTTGCGCTGCTTGAGGATCATATATCCCAGCCATGGCGTGAAATAGACCGCCACGAACCAGGACACGACGAGCGCGATGCCGACGACGTAGAACAGCGTGCGGACATATTCGCCGGCGGTGGAGGCGGCGAAGCCGACCGGAATGAAGCCGGCGGTGGTGATCAGCGTGCCGGTCAGCATCGGGAAAGCGGTCGAGGAATAGGCGAAACCCGCCGCCTCGATCTTGACCAGCCCCTCCTCCAGCTTGCGTTCCATCATCTCGACGACGATCATGGCGTCGTCGACAAGCAGGCCGAGCGCGATGATCAAGGCGCCGAGAGAAATGCGCTGCAGGTCGATGCCGATCTCGTACATGATGGCGAAAGTGGCGGCCAGGACCAGCGGGATGGCGATCGCAATGACAAGTCCGGAGCGCCAGCCGATCGACAGGAACGAGACGACGAGCACGATCAGCAGCGCTTCGCCGAGCGCATGCATGAACTCGCTGACAGCGTCCCTGACGACCTCGGGTTGGTCCGATATCTGGTCGACGGAGACGCCATAGGGCAGCGCCTCCTCGAATCGCTTGTAGGTCGCCTCGACGTCCTTGCCGACATCGGTGACGTTGAAGCCCTTGGCCATGACGACACCGAGCTGGACGCTCTCGTGGCCATTGAACCGGTACTTGCGCTCGAAAGGATCCTCCAGCCCCGAGCTCACGGTGGCGATATCGCCAAGGCGCGTCACCTGGTTGCCGGCGCGCAAGCGCAGCTCGCGAATGTCAGCCGCCCTGGTGACGTCGCCCTCGACCGAAATGCGGACCGAGCGCAGGCCGGTGTCGACAGAGCCTGCCGGGTCGACATTGTTCTGTCCCTTGATCGCGTTCTGCAGGTCAGTCAGCGTCAGGCCGCGCTCGGCCAGCGCCTTGGACGAGACGTCGATATAGATCTTCTCGGGCTGGTCGCCGATGATGACCGCCTTTTCGACGCCGGGCGTCGTCAGCAGCATATCGCGGGCCTGGATGGCGAACTTCTTCAATTCGGGATAGCTGAAGCCATCGCCGCTGATCGAATGCAAGGTGATGAAGGTGTCGCCGAATTCATCGTTGAAATAGGGGCCGAGCAGGCCCTGCGGCAGATCGCCTGCTATGTCGCCGACCTTCTTGCGCACCTGATAGAAGGCGTCGTTGACCTGGGCAGCATTGGTGTCGCCCTTGATCTGAACCGTGATGATGGCGCTGCCGGCGCGCGTGTAGGAGCGCACGAAGTCGAGATGCGGCGTTTCCTGCAGCTTGCGTTCGATCTTGTTGACGACCTGGTCTTCCATCTCCTGGATCGAAGAACCCGGCCAGATCGCCTGCACGACCATGACGCGGAAGGTGAAATCGGGATCTTCCTTCTGGCCCATGCGCATCAGGCCGAGCGCACCGGCAAGGATGATCAGGCCGAACAGGAAACGTGCGATGCTCGGATGCCCGATCGCCCAACGCGAGAGGTTGAAAGGCCGCTTTTCAGTGTTGCTGTCGGTGGTCATGGCGCCAGTCCAGTCCAATTGATCTGCAGGGCAGGTTCATCATGCCGTTCATGCGTTCTTCGTCTGGCTTCCGGGCGGCGAAGCTCCCTCAAGCGGAGAGACTCGCATCGCGTGTGACGCGACAATGATGCGGGGGAGCCATCTTGCCGGCGTCTCGACGATCGGGCGCCTGCCGCCCGGAAACCATGGCCTGCCCGGTCTTGCGGCTCGCGCCGCCAAGACAGGGGGGCTTTCGTAGTGCCTGGCTGTCAGCGCAGGCTGCTGGTGGCAGCGTCGTCCGCCGCCGAGGCGGACTGCTGGAGACTATCGCCGGACAGCTTGACCTTCAGATTGTCGGTCATGAACTGGGTGCCAGCGGCAACCACGACGTCGCCCTGCTTGAGGCCGTCGGCAACCGCGACGCCATCGGCGGTGAAGTTCGCGATCTTGACCGGACGCGAATGCACGGTGTCGCTGCCGCGGTCCACGGCCCAGACGATCTTCTGGCCGTCCTTTTCAGCCAGGGCGCTGAGCGGGATCGAGACCAGCTGGGTCTTGCTGTCGATCGAGGCCTGCACGTTGGCGGTCATGCCGAGCAGCACGCGCGGATCGTTGGGAAGCGAGACGCGAACGGCGAAGGTACGCGACTGCGGGTCGGCGCTGCCGGCCACTTCTCGGACCTTGCCGGCAAGCGTCAGCGCATCGTCCGCCCAGAAGCTTGCCTTGACCTCCTTGCCCGGCCTGAAGCCGGCAATATCCATTTCCGGTACCGCGATCAGCACTTCCTTCTCGCCATCGACGGCAACCGTCATCACGGGCGTGCCGGCACCGACCACCTGGCCGACATCGGCACTGACTGCGGTGACGATGCCGTTCTCGCTCGCCTTGAGGTCGGTATAGTGGACCTGGTTCTGAGCCTGGGCGAGGGTCGAGCGGGCGGCATCGCGCGTCGCGACCGCCTGGTTGTAGGCCAGCGTCGCCTGCTCGAGCTGCGATTTCGGCGCGAAATTCTTGTCATAAAGCTGCTCGGCGCGCTTCCTGGCGAGATCCACCGTCTCGACCTGGCGCTCGGCGGCGTCAAGGCTCGCCGCGGCGCTTTTGACCGAAAGCTCGTAATCGGAGGGATCGATGCGGGCGAGGACGTCGCCCGAGGTGACATGCTGGCCGATGTCGACGAGCCTCTCGGTGACCTTGCCGGCAACGCGGAAGCCGAGATTCATCTCGGTGCGAGCACGCACCGAGCCGGAGTAATCGAGCTGGCGGGTGGTCTGCGCCGCGCCGATCTCGACGACCTTGACGGGGCGGATGATATCCCTGACCTCCGCCTTCTCCTGGGAACAACCGGCAAGGCCGAGTGCCGCGACGATCAGGCCGGCAACGGGCAGCCAGCGGATAATGGAATTGGACGAAGACACCTTAGCACTCCCAAACTGGAGATTGATTGTCGTTGCCGGCGCCCGGCGGGCGGCGGCTATTTCTTCAAGGCCTTGATCGCATAGTCGATGAGGTCGTCGGGCATTGCCCGGTTGGTCTTGGCAAGACACTGGGCCACCATCTGCGGGTGGCACAAAATGACCGTGGCGGCGCCGAAGCAACGCGACGCAATCACCGGATCCTGCTCCCTGAATTCGCCGGCCGCGATGCCCTCGCGGATCACCTCGGCAAAAAGATCGTGGATACTGTCGACATGCTTGTCGATGACGCCCCAATCGCGCTCGAGGGCGACGATGACCATCTCATGGACCTTCTGGTCGTCGAGCATGACCTCCATGGTCATCTTGTACTGCGCGTGCACGTAGCGCCGCAGCCGTTCCTCGGCGCTGATCGGCAAATGCATGATCTCGTAGGCCATCCTGTAGCTGGCCCCGAGCATCCGGCCGCAGACCGCCTGGTGGATTTCGACCTTGGACGCAAAGAAGCGATAGATGTTGGCTGGCGACATGCCGAGTTCGCGGGCAATGTCGGCGACATTAGTCTTGCCGTAGCCATAGTGCCGGAACAGGCGCTCGGCGCAATCGAGAATGCGCGTTACATTCTCCTGGCGAGCGGCATCGGCGACGAGGTTGGCGGTTTCGGACATAGCCTCTTTCGATTTACTAGTGATGAATTTTAATTTTCGTCACTCGTAAATCGAAAGGAACGCGATGTCAACGCGGATTCGGCGTACGCGTACAAAATGGTGACAGATGGTGACAGTCGCAGGTGTGCAATGACCGACGTTGCCGATTGCGAATGGCGCTCATCCCGTCATCATCAAGGGCGTAGCAAGGAGCGGAGCGACGCGCAGACTCTCAGAATCCATGCTGCGACCTCTGTCGAAAAAAATAAATCGGCTCAAAGGGTTAGGCCGACCAGCATCCACAATCTTGGAAAGCCATTGTCGGCCGTCGGATCACGGCTGCCGGGTCGCGGCATGGAGCCTAGGGCTCCGCGACGGAGCTTCGCTCCTGCAACGCTCTGGGATGACCAACTCGCGGATGCTGGTGCAAACTGCTACGAGTTGGCGCTGCCACTCTTCGCCATCTCCCTTAGCCGGAATTTCTGGATCTTCCCCGTCGAGGTCTTGGGAATCTCGGCGAACACCACCGCTTTCGGCAGCTTGAAGCGGGCAAGCAGCGCACGGCAATGCTCGATGATCTCGGCCTCGGTCGCTGTCTTGCCGGGCTTCAGCTCGACATAGGCGACCGGCACCTCGCCCCATTTCTCGTCCGCCCGCGCCACCACGCCGCAAGACGCAACGGACGGGTGCTTGTAGAGCGCGTCCTCGACCTCGATCGAGGAAATGTTCTCGCCGCCCGAAATGATGATGTCCTTGGAGCGGTCCTTGAGCTGGATATATCCATCCGCATGCATGACGCCGAGATCGCCGGAGTGGAACCAGCCGCCGGCGAACGCCTCGTCGGTGGCCTTGCGGTTCCTGAGATAGCCTTTCATGACGATGTTGCCGCGAAACATGACCTCGCCGATGGTCTGGCCGTCGGCGGGCGTCTGCGTCATCGTTTCGGGATCCATCACCGTGAGGCCTTCGAGCGCGGCGTAGCGGACGCCTTGCCTGGCCTTCCTCGTGGCCCTCTGCCCCTTCTCCAGATGATCCCACTCATTGTGCCATTCGTTCACCACCGCCGGGCCGTAGGTCTCGGTCAGACCATAGAGATGCGTGACGGCGAAGCCGGCATCGGCCATGCCGGTGAGCACCGCTTCCGGCGGCGGCGCGGCGGCCGTGTTGAAGGTGACGGCTTGCGGGAACTGGCGCTTGTCCTCATCCCTGGCGTTGATCAGCACCGACATGACGATCGGCGCGCCGCACAGATGGGTGACGCCATGGTCGGCGATGGCGTCGTAGATCTGCTTCGGCCGAACCCAGCGCAGACAGATATGGGTGCCGGCCTGGACGGCCAAGGTCCACGGAAAGCACCAGCCATTGCAGTGGAACATCGGCAGTGTCCACAGATAGACCGCGTGCTTGGCCATGCCGGCATGGACGGTGTTGGCGTAGGCCATCAGGGCAGCACCCCGATGATGGTAGACGACGCCTTTCGGGTTGCCTGTCGTGCCCGAGGTGTAGTTGAGCGAAATGGCGTCCCACTCGTCGTCTGGCATCGACCAGGCGAAATTCTCCTCGCCCTCGGCGACGAAGGCCTCGTAGTCAAGCGTGCCGATGCGACCGCCCTTCGGATAGGGAGCGTCCGCGGCGTAGTCGGGATCGTCATAGTCGATGACCAGGGGCTTCACCTTGGCCAGGTCGAGCGCTTGCCGAACCACTTCGGAGAATTCGCGATCGACGATGAGCACCCTGGTCCCGGCATGGTCGAGCTGGAAAGCGATCACGGCGGCGTCGAGGCGAGTGTTGAGCGAATGCAGCACCGCCTTGGTCATTGGCACGCCGAAATGCGCCTCCAGCATCGGCGGCGTGTTCGACAGCATCACCGTCACCGTGTCGCCCTTGCCTATGCCGCGCCTGGAGAGCGCCGAGGCGAGCTGCAGCGAACGCCGCCAGAAATCGCGATACGTCACGCGCTGCCGGCCATGGATGATGGCGACATGATCGGGATAGGTCTTGGCTGCCCGCTCCAGATAAGTGAGCGGCGTCAGCGGCTGGTGGTTGGCAGCGTTCCTGTCGAGATCCTGTTCGTAAGGGTTGCCCATCCTGTCCTCCCCGTATGTCCCTTTGCCGACATGTTCTAACCACAGGCTCGGGCCGCGTCACCAGCAACGATGCCACGACAAAGCGCGTCTGGCGCAATGATGGTCTAGATTTGGCGCGCGTAAAGGCATTGCGTACCTCCGCGCGGTTTGACTTTTGTCGAGAGCCGTGACTAATGTCAGCCGAGGAGAAGGCATGGCAATCCGACCGGCAGAACAACTTATCCACAAGGCCGCCTGGCTCTATTATGCGCATGGCCTGCGCCAGGACCAGGTGGCGAGCCAGCTTAACATTTCCCGCGCCTCGGTTGCCATGTATCTGCGCAAGGCGCGAGAGACCGGCATCGTCAACATCTCGACCTCGACCCAGCTTTTCACCGACGACGTCATGGCGCGCAAGCTCGAGGATGCACTCGGTCTCGACGCGGTCTGGATCGCGCCGGAAAACGGCCATATCGCCGATCCCGCCACCGACATCGCGGTGCTGGCGGCGAGCGTCTTTCTCGAACTGGTGAAAAAAGGCGACCGCATCGGCGTCGCCTGGGGACGCACCGTCTACATGATCGCCGACATCATGTCCTACGCCGATCTCCAGGATGTCACCGTGGTGCAGCTCTGCGGCAATCTCGGCGCGCCCTATTCCTATCGTCCCGACCAATGCACGATGGAGATCGCCCGGCGGCTCAACGCCAAGGGCATCAATTTCTACGCGCCGCTCGTGCTGACCACCGAAGAGCTGGCGCGCGGCCTGCGGGCCGAGCCTGTAATCCGCGAACAGCTGTCGAGCATCCACGAATGCGATCTGGCGCTGTATTCGGTCGGCGCCGTCGATGCCGACAGCCATCTGGTCAAATGCGGCGCGCTGACATCAGACGAAATGGCCGACCTGCGCAAGGCGGGCGCGGCCGGCGTCATTGCCGGGCAGATCATCGATGCCGAGGGCAAGGTGCTCGACTGCGGCTACAACCGGCGGGTGATCTCGGCGGAGCTTTCCTCGCTGCGCGCCATTCAGAAGCGGCTGATGGTGGTGCAGGAGAACAGCAAGTTCGAACCCCTGCTCGCTGCGATCGCCGGCGGCCTTTGCACGCATCTGGTGGTCGGCGCCGATATGGCGCAGCGGCTTCTGGATCATGCCGGAGCGCCAGGCAAAAAGGTATCCTAGAGACCATTCCTGCCGCGCCCGTCATCAAGGCGTCGTGGCATTCCTGTTTCACCACTATGACAGCAACTGGACGAAGCTAATGAAGAACCTGTGGAATGACGGCGACGCGGAGAAGATGGTTGCCGACTATGCAAAGAAAGGCGTCGGACGCGATCTCGCGCTGCGCGTCTACACGACGCGCCTGCTGGGCGGCGAACCGCGACTGGTGCTGCATGGCGGCGGCAACACTTCCTGCAAGACCAAGGCGACCGACCTCGTCGGCGACGAATGGGACGTGCTGTGCGTCAAGGGCAGCGGCTGGGACATGGCCGTCATCGAGCCGCAGGGCTTGCCGGCGGTGAAGATGGGCGCGCTCATCAAGGCGCGCGCGCTGAACAAGCTCTCCGACGAGGACATGGTCGCGCTGCAGCGGGCGAACCTCATCGATCCGTCCTCGCCCAATCCTTCGGTCGAGACTTTGCTGCATGCCTTCCTGCCGCACAAATTCGTCGACCACACGCACTCGACCGCCATCCTGGCGATCGTCGACCAGGAGGACAGCAAGCCGCTGGTGAAGACGGTGTTCGGGGCCAAGATGGGTTACGTGCCCTACATCATGCCGGGCTTCGACCTCGCCAAGGCGGCGGCCGATGTTTTCGACGCCGACCCTGATGTGGAAGGACTGATCCTCGACAAGCATGGCATCTTCACCTTCGGCGACGACGCCAAGCAGGCCTACGACCGGATGATCCATTATGTGAATGTCGCCGAGGAGTATGTTGCCAGCCACGCCAAGCCGAGGGCGGCAAAGGCCGCGCTTCCGGCGAAGCTCGCGACGCCGGCTTCCATCGCTCCTATGTTGCGCGGCGCCGTGGCGGTGGCACGCGGCGAAGGCCGCTTCGACCGCATGATCAGCGATTTCCGCACCTCGGATGCGATCGTCGATTTCATCAATTCGGCCGAGATCGCCGACTACGCCGCGCGCGGCGTGTCGACGCCGGACCTGTCGATCCGCATCAAGACCGGGCCGATGGCGGTGCCGGCGCCAGATGCGGACAAGGCCGGCGACTACAAGGCCGTCATCAAGAGCCATGTCGACGCCTTCGCCAAGGAATACCGCGCCTATTTCGAGACCAATGACGCGCTCGACGACGTCAAACGCACCATGCTCGACCCGATGCCGCGGCTGACGCTGGTGCCGGGGCTCGGCATGTTCGGCCATGGCCGCACGCTGAAGGATGCCAGGATCGCTTCCGATGTCGGCGAAATGTGGATCGAGGCCGTGCGTGGCGCCGAGGCGGTCGGCCGTTTTCATCCGCTTTCCAAGGCCGACCTGTTCCCGCTCGAATACTGGTCGCTGGAACAGGCCAAACTCGCCTCCAACAAGCCGAAGCCGCTGACCGGCCAGGTCGTGCTGATCACTGGCGGAGCCGGTGCGATCGGCGCCGCGACAGCCAAGCTTTTCGCCGACAATGGCGCCCATGCGGTGGTCGTCGATCTCGATGGCGAAAAAGCCGCTGATGCGGCCAAGAAAGCGGGCAACAATTCGATCGGCGTCGCCGCCGATATCACCGATCCGGACCAAGTGCGTGCAGCCTTCGACAAGGCGGTCGCCGTGTATGGCGGCGTCGACATAGTGGTGTCCAATGCCGGTGCCGCTTGGGAAGGCCGGATCGGCGAACTTGACGACGCGCTGCTGCGCAAGAGCTTCGAGCTCAATTTCTTCGCCCACCAGTCGGTGGCGCAGAACGCGGTGCGCATCATGCTCGAACAGGGTACCGGCGGCGCTCTCCTGTTCAACACCTCCAAGCAGGCGGTCAATCCGGGTCCGAAATTCGGCGCCTACGGCGTGCCGAAGGCGGCGACGCTGTTCCTGTCCAGGCAATATGCACTGGATTACGGCGCGCATGGCATCCGTTCCAACGCCGTCAATGCCGACCGCATCCGCTCCGGGCTGTTGACCGACGCCATGATCGCCAGCCGATCGGGCGCACGCGGCGTGTCGGAAAAAGAGTACATGTCCGGCAATCTGCTCGGCCAGGAGGTGACGGCGCAGGACGTGGCGCAGGCTTTCCTGCACCACGCGCTGGCCGACCGCACAACCGCCGACGTAACGACGGTCGACGGCGGCAATATCGCGGCGGCGCTGCGGTAGCACGGTCACGCACAGCGCAGACGGCAGGCTTGCAAGAACACCCGTTTGTAGCTACATTGTGGCTCAACAGTAAGGAGTCGCAACATGGCTACGGATACGGTTGTCCGCGCTCGAATTGATGCCGCGACAAAGGACCAGGCTACCGAAGCCCTGGCGGCAATGGGACTGTCGGTCTCCGACGCCATTCGCCTGCTGCTGGTCCGCGTCGCCGCCGACAAGGAATTTCCCTTTCCGGTGAAGGTGCCGAACGCAACCACCCAAAAGGCCATGGCCGAATTGGAAAAAGGCAAAGGCAAGCGTTTCGCGTCAGCCGACGAATTGTTCAAGGATTTGGGCATCTGACATGCCGACGCCCGTTCACTCCGGGCAATTCCGCAGGGACGTTAAGCGCATGGAGAAGCGTGGCAAAGACCTCGCTAAATTGCGCGAGTTGTTGGGCCTGCTCATCGCCGGACTGCCGGCGCGTTATAAGGATCACCCCTCTAAAAGGCGACTGGAAAGACTATCGGGATGCGCATGTAGAACCGGATTGGCTCTTGATCTACCGCATTGCCGACGATGAGCTGCGGCTTGCCCGCACCGGCTCCTACTCCGATCTGTTCAACGAATGAAGACAGCAAAAAAGCCGCCTGCAGTTGCTGCAAGCGGCTGTTCCAAGTGTGAGCGAATTGCAATATCGATTGGCCTACTTCGCGTTCGGGTTCGGCATCCAGGCCGGCATGGCGACATCGGCATGGGCGAACTGCGGCAGCTTGGCCGACAGGTCCTCCATATTCTTGATGTCCTTGTCGAGAAGGTCCTTCTGGGTGATCAGCGTCGGCGGCACGACGACGTTGTGTCCGGGGTCTTCGCCGGCCAGCAGCTGCGCCAGCGCACGCACCGAGACCTGGCCGACGACGGCCGGATTGGTGGCCGCGGTTGCCGCCCAGGCGCTGTCGGGCTCGCGCATCGCCGCAATGTCAGAGGTCGAGATGTCGGCCGAATAGATCTTGATGTCCTTGTTCAGGCCCGCCTCGTCGACGGCGATCTTCACGCCCTTGGCGAACTCGTCATAGGGAGCAAACATCACCTTGATGTCGGGATGGGCGGTCAGCACCGAGCGCGCCTGGTTGGCGACCGAGTTGGCGATCGGGTTGTCCAGCGTGCCGAACATGGCGACTTCGTTGATGCCCGAGTATTTCTTCTTCACGTCGACCCATGTTTCATTGCGGCGGTCGAGCGGGGCTATGCCCGCGACATAGACATAGCCGGCCTTCCAGCTCTCGCCATTGTCCTTGACCGCCTGCTCGAGCGCGAGGCGCGCAAGGTCGCGGTCTGACTGCTCGATCTGCGGGATCTTGGGGTTTTCGACGTTGACGTCGAAAGCGACCACCTTGATGCCGGCGTCGACCGCGCGCTGGGCGGCGTCCTTCATCGATTCCGTCAGGCCGTGCTGGATGATGATACCCTGCACGCCAAGCGCGATGGCCTGGTCGACCATGTCGGCCTGGAGGGCGGCGTCCTGGCGGCTGTCGAGCACGCGCAGGTCGACGCCGAGGGCCTTGGCCTGCGCCTCGACGCCGGACAGATAGGCCTGGAAGAAGTCACCGGTCGAGAGATAGCGCACCAAGGCGATCTTGACGCCTGGCTTGTCGAACGGCGCCGGGCGATCGGCAGCCAGGGCCGTCCCTTGCACCAGCAACGCCGCGCCGGCGAGCCCGAGCGCTGCTTTGCCCAAAAGTCTTCTTGTGATGTTCACGTCGTTTCCTCCACTTGTTGAAATGCAACCCGGTCGAAATCTATGTCCTGCCCCTGCCGGAAAGAGCGAAGGTGAAGACAAGGGCGACGACCAGAACGGCGCCCTTGATGAAATCCTGCGTGTAGTACGGCGCGTTCATCATCGTCAGGCCCTGCAGCAGGACACCGACGAAGACGGCGCCGACAGCCGTGCCGAACGCGTTCGGCTTGGCGGCGCCTAGCACCGCGTAGCCGATGAGCGCCGCGGCGACGGCGTCGAGCAGCAGATTATTACCCGAGGCGATGTCGCCGCGTCCAAGCCGGGCGGCGAGCAAAATACCGCCGATCGAGGCAAAAACTCCTGAAATGATATAGGCCCAGATTTTGTATGCCTTGACAGGCGCGCCGGCGAGTTCGGCGGCGCGCTCATTGGAGCCGACGGCATACATCATGCGGCCGAAGCGGGTGTATTCGAGGAAGAACCAGATCAGCACCGCGAGCACCGCGAGGACGACGACCGAGACCGGAACGAGATTGGGAATGAAGAAGTCGAAGCGGTGGCGGCCGAGCGCCAGGAACGCCTCGCCGAACTTGCCGTTGGCGACCGAGCCATCGGGCATGGTCATGCCGGTGGCGATCGAGCGGCCTTCGGTCGGGATGCGCTGCAGGCCGACCAGCAGGAACATCATGCCGAGCGTCGCCAGCAGGTCCGGCACGCGCATATAGACGATCAGCCAACCATTGATGAGCCCAACAATAACGCCGATCAGCAGGCAGACGATGACCGCGACGACAGCGTTCTGCTCCAGCACCACCATCACATAGGCCGCAGCCATCATGGCTGACGTGGCGACCGAGCCGATCGACAGGTCGAAGCCGCCAACGACCAGCGTGGCGGTGACGCCAAGCGCCAGCACGCCGGTGATGGCGACCGACTGAAAAATGAAGACCGCGCTTTGCGGCGAAACGAAACCGTCGGCGGCGATCGCGAAATAAGCGACGAGCCCGAACAACAGGACGATGAAACCGTAGCGGATGGCGTGGTTGCGCTGCGTCATTCAGCGCCCCCGCGCGCCGCTGCCGTTTTTACCCAACTCGAACCCATGCTCTCCATTCCAATTGTCATCGTCAGCTCTTCAATTCCAGCCGGTCAAGCCGCGCGGTGCGGCAGCCCGCCGGCCACCTCGGCCAGCAGGCGATCGAGATCGATGTCCGCGTTGCGGTGTTCGCCGACAATGGTCTGCTCCGACATCACCAGGATACGGTCGGCCGTCTCCAGCGCCTCGTCGAGTTCGGTGACGAACAAAAGCGTCGCGCGGCCATTGGCGCTTGCCCTCAGCTTGGCTGCGATGTCGCGCCTGGCCGAGATGTCGACGCCTTGAAACGGCTCGTCGAGAATGAACAGGCTTGCATCCTGCGCCATCCAGCGGGCGACCATCACCTTCTGCTGGTTGCCACCGGACAATGCCGACATTTCGTCCTTCTCGGAGCGGCAGACGATGCCCAATTCCTGGATCTGCCGGCGCGCCGTGGCGCGTTCCAAGCGGCGCTTGAGCACGCCCAGGTTCGACATCCGCCTCAGGAACGGCAGGCTGACATTGCGCTCGATGTTGAAGCCGCCGACGATGCCGCTGGTGGCGCGATCCTTTGCGACGAGGAAGACACCGGCGGCGATCGCGTCGCCGGCCGAGCGCGGCGCGTAGGGCTTGCCGTTCATCGTCATGGTGCCGGCGAGAGGCCTGCGCACGCCGAACAGCGTCTCGGCAAGCGCTGTCTTGCCGACGCCGACCAGCCCGGTGACGGCAACGATCTCGCCGTCGCCAAGTGTCATCGAGATCGGCCTGGCGCCCTGGGCGATGCGCAGGCCTTCGACGGTCAGCACCGCCTTGGCCGAGTGCCTGGCGACGATCTGGTCGAGGTGGATCTTACGGCCGAGCATGGCATTGACCGCACCTTCGTAGTCGAGCGGCTTCTTGTCGAAGACGCCGGACACGGCGCCGTCGCGCATCGAGACGATGCGGTCGGCAAGCCGCCTTATGTCGGACATGCGGTGCGAGATATAGAGGATCGCCACGCCTTGCGCGCGCAGCCTGTCGACCAGCGCAAAAAGCCGATCGGCTTCGGCGCTCGATAGCGATGAGGTGGGTTCGTCGAGGATCAGCACTTTCGGCTGATGTGCCAGCGCGCGGGCAATCGCCACCATCTGGCGATCGGCCAGCGAGAGATCGCTGACGCGCGCCTTCAAGTCGATCGCCAGGTCCATGCGGTCGGCAACCGCCTTGGCCTCGCGACGCACACGGACCGGGTTGAAGAGCACCGGGGCGCCACTGCCGCTCAGCCTGTCCAATGTCAGGTTGGTGGCCACGTCAAGGTCGGCGACGACACCGTCATTGATGTTCTGGTGAACGGTGACGACGCCAGCGCGGATCGCTTCCGCCGGTCTTCCCGGCGCAAAGTCCTGGCCGGCCAGGGTCATGGTGCCGCCGTCGCGCTCGTAGACGCCGCTGACGATCTTGACGAGGGTGGATTTGCCGGCGCCGTTGGCGCCCATCAGGACGGTCACTTCACCGGCATGGAGTTCGAGCGAGACGCCGCCAAGCACCTCGTTGCGGCCAAAGGATTTCCTCAGTCCCTCTACGCGGAACACGGCATTGCCGACCATGCGTTCCTCCCTGACGGTGACGCTATGGGCTACATCGGCAATTGTCAACACGATTGACAATTGCCAGAGCGCTACCTAGCTTGGCCCCGCCGCCGTGGCTCCGCTATGATAGGGGACGAGCAGGAGAGGTGAGGATGACCGGGAAGACGCCGTTCGAAGCACTGTCGGTGGAGACGCTCGCCACGCGGCTCGGCAGCAACGAGGCGCTCACCCAGCGCATCGGCGAGGACACCAGCCGCTGGAAGGTGCGCGAGGTCGGCGATGGCAATCTGAATCTCGTCTTCATCGTCGAGGGCGGCAAGGGCGCGGCGGTCGTCAAGCAGGCCCTGCCCTATGTCCGGCTGGTCGGCGACAGCTGGCCGCTGCCGCTGAAGCGTTCCTTCTTCGAATATCACGCGCTCACGCGGCAGGAGGCGCGCGCGCCGGGCTCGGTGCCGGCCATCTACCATTTCGACGAGACCCAGGCGCTGATCATCATGGAGTATCTGTCGCCGCACATCATTTTGCGGCGGGCGCTGATCGAGGGCCGGCAATTGCCGAACATTGCCAGGGATATCGGGCTGTTCATGGCCCGCACCCTGTTCCGCGGCTCCGACTTCTCGATGGTGACCAAGGATCGCAAGGCGGACCTGGCGCTGTTCGCGGACAATGTCGAGCTGTGCGACATCACCGAGAATCTGGTGTTCTCCGATCCTTATTTCGACGCCAAGATGAACCGGCACACTTCGCCGCAGCTCGACGCCCTGGTCGCCGAGTTGCGCGCCGACCGCGACCTCAAGGTGGAAGCGCAGCGCCTGAAGCATCTGTTCGCCGCCAATGCAGAGACATTGCTGCATGGCGACCTGCATTCCGGCTCGATCATGGTCACCGATAGAGAGACCAGGATGATCGACCCGGAGTTCGCCTTCTACGGGCCGATGGCCTTCGACGTCGGCATGCTGCTCGCCAATTTCTGGATGGCCTTCTTCTCGCAGCGAGGCCATGAGCAGAACGGCAAGCGCGACGCCATGCGCGCTTATCTGCTCGATGTCACAGCGCAGACATGGTCGGTATTCCGCACCGAATTCTCGCATCTGTGGCGCACGGAACGCAACGGGATGCTTTATCAAAAGAGCCTGTTCGAGGATCAGGGCGACAGGCTCGGCGCCGAGCAGGCGCTCGACCATGTGCTGCACCAGATCTGGGACGACCTCCTCGGCTTTGCCGGCATCGAGGTGCACCGGCGCATCCTCGGCCTCGCCCACAATGCCGATTTCGAAACCATTGCCGACGAAGACCTGCGCGCCACATGTGAAGCGAGGGCGCTGAAGTTCGGCCGCCACATCGCCGTCAATAGGCGTCATATTCACAGCATCGACGAGGTCAACAACCTGGCCGCGCTGATCGAACAGGAGAACCGCATTTGAACGTCGGCGAGCGCCACTATCGCACCATCTGGCTGAGCGACGATGGGCGCTCGGTGGAGATCATTGACCAGCGCTGGCTGCCGCATAACTTCCGTATCGTGAAGGTCGACACCGTTAATGGCATCGCCACCGCCATCCGCGACATGTGGGTGCGCGGCGCGCCGCTGATCGGTGTCACCGCTGCCTATGGCGTTGCCATGCAGATGGCGGACGATCCGGCGGATGCCGCGCTCGATGCCGTCTGGGAGACGCTCCACGAGACGCGTCCCACGGCGATCAATCTGCGCTGGGCGCTGGATGAGATGCGGCGGTTCCTGCGGCCGCTGCCGACGGAACAACGCGCCGCAGCCGCCTATCGTCGCGCCAGCGAGATCGCCAACGAGGATGTCGGGCTCAATCGCGCCATCGGCGAGAACGGTCTCGCCATCATCAAGGACATCGCGGCGCGCAAAAAGCCGGGCGAAACCGTCAACATCCTGACCCATTGCAACGCCGGCTGGCTGGCTACCGTCGACTACGGCACGGCCACCGCGCCGATCTACCTGGCAACGGAGGCCGGCATTCCGGTCCATGTCTATGTCGACGAGACGCGGCCGCGCAACCAGGGCGCCCAGTTGACGGCTTGGGAGATGGCCGGCCACGGCGTGCCGCATACGCTGATCGTCGACAATGCCGGCGGCCATCTGATGCAGCGCGGCGCAATCGACATGGTCATCGTCGGCACCGACCGCACGACGGCCGACGGCGACGTCTGCAACAAGATCGGCACCTATTTGAAGGCACTCGCCGCCGCAGACAATGACGTGCCGTTTTACGTTGCGCTGCCTTCGCCGACCATCGACTGGACGGTGGGCGACGGACTTGCCGAAATCCCGATCGAGGAACGCTCCGGCGACGAGGTTTCGCTGGTGTGGGGCAAGACCGCGAGCGGCGAGATCGCCCAGGTGCGCGTCTCGCCGGAAGCGACGCCCGCGGCAAACCCCGCCTTCGACGTGACGCCGGCGCGGCTGGTCACCGGCCTGATCACCGAACGCGGCGTCGCCAAGGCCTCGCGTGAAGGGCTGAAGGCGATGTTCCCGGAGCGTGGATAGCCGGCTCTCGCAAAGGCAAGGAACCACCTTTCGCTGTTCAGAAGGTGCTGCTCTTTGCGATCTCCAGCGAATTGACGAAATCCAGTGAACGCCGCAGCGCGCTCCGAATGGTGGCGATATCCACCGGCGCGCTCCGCCGTTGGGGATCACGGCGCTGCGGGCGCCGCAGCCGCAATGGCAGTTCGATGCTGACCGGCAGCGTCGCGGGAAGCGTTGCCCAGTACGGTTCGTAGCCGATCGAGCCGTCGCCGATAGCGCAAAATGTCCATCCCTCCCCGGTGCTGACGACATCCTTCAGATGAGCATGCCCAACGGCATCGATGGCATCAGCGATATCTTGCGCCGGCTGCACCGTCTCGTTGCTGTAGGTAAAGACATTTCCGGCGTCGTGGTTCAGGCGCACGTGTCGCGATCCGATGTCCCGAATGAAGCTTGCCCCCAGCCGGGCACTGCCGAGCAGATCGCCTTGGCCATGTCCGGGATTCTCGAGCGCCAGCACGATGCCGACTTCCTCCAGCCTCGGCAGGAGGGCGTCAATCGTTTTGCGGATCGCCGCGCTGTTTCTCGCCGGGCCGGCATTGGTAATCAGGAAGGACGCACCAAGACCGGCGGCAAAGCCGATGCGGCGGGACAAGGCGTCGACGGCATCGGCCCCCGACAGGTCGAGATGAGCCGACACGGCATTGATCCCCAGCCCGGCATGTTCCGCTGCCTGGCGCAACTTCGCGGCGTGCGCAGCCGCAAACATGCCTTCGTCGAAATCGACATAGCCGCGGATGAAGGCCGGCTCGACATGGAGGGCGCCGGCCGCCGCAATCTCCTCGAGGGCCAATTCCATGGGATAGCCATCGAAGAGCGCGGTCGATACCGAGGTCCGGCGCGGCGAAGGCAGGGCTCAGGCTCCCTTGCCGTAGACGATCAATTCCGAGGCTTCCTTGACCTTGGCAGGAGACAGCGCTTCGCGCCAATCGTCACGGACCACGACGCCCTTGGCGAACCGCATCAGGCGTAGCGCCGCATCGGACGGCACTTTCGGAGAGAAGCCGAACCACATGGCAATCTCGACGTTCAGATGGCCTATCAGGAAGTCCATCGCGGCCTTCCTGGGAATGCCATATTTGCGTTCGCACTCCTCGACAGCCTCGACCATGGTGTCGACGAAGGGCATGGCCACCATTTCGGACAGGCCCGGCTCCAGGATCGCCAATTGTTCGACCGTGACGCGATGGCTGTCGATGATCGGCGACCACATGGCCCTGCACACTTCCTCGCCAAGCGCATAGTGCTCTTCCGGACCTTGCATCAGGGCACAGACGATCGATTGCCTGGCGATGCCGCCATGGTAATCGCGACGCGCGGCCCATTCCGTCTCTTCGCCGAACAGTGGCGGATGGCAGGGATGGCCGACGAAATAGGTGAGATCCGGCCGATCCGCGGGCAAGTCGCCGGCATAGGGCGCTGCCGCATCCAGAATGAGGATCATGGTGCCCGCGGCAAGCATCGGCGAGATCTGCCGCGCCACCTGGCCGATGATATTGTCCGGCAGGGCCATTACCACCACCTTGGCGCCGGGAATGCCCTCGTCCATGGCGACGGCGCCGATATCGGCCTCTCCCAGCCGCTTGCGGCCGGCCTCGCCGATCTCCACGGCGCGGACATCGTAGCCCGCTTCGATCAACTTGCGTGTCACGCGGAAGCCCATCTTCCCTCCGGCTCCAAGCACCGCCACGGATGTCGTCATTTGCTTCTCTCCCATTTGCCTTGATGGCGCGCCGGTGGCGCAGATTCAGCCGAACGCTTGCAGCGCGGCTTCGAGCTCCGGATGCGTGGCGGCGTAGTCGCGTGCGGGAACCCCTGCCGCCGCGGCTTCGAAAGCATCATGCAGGCTTCGAACGCCGGCGGCCGGCCCGCCTGGATGCGCCATGATCCCGCCGCCGCAGCAATAGATGAAATCGTCCGAGCCGAGCCTCGTATAGGTCTCGGCCGCCTGCACAGCGGTCTGTCCAGACGAAAACACCGGCATGACCGTATCGGGACGGCCAGCCCGCTCGAACATCGGGGTGAGACAGCCATGGGCCGACGCCATCACCGATTCGTCCGGCTCGCAGAACTTGTTGGACAGCCCGTTGACGTGCATGTGGTCGATGCCCGCCAGACGCCAGAATTTCTGATAGGCGAGATAGCTCATGCCGAGATCGGGAGAGCGGCTGAAGAGGCCCCAGCCGGCCCGATGGCCGTGCAGCGCAACGGCGGAGTGGCGACGGATCTCGATGACGGCGGACAGGCCGACGGAATTCAGGACCAGCATGGCGCAGGTCCCGCCACGGCGCTCGATCAGATCCAGCTGGCGACGCATGGCGTCGATGTCACCGGAAATGTTGGCCGCATACATGACCTTGCGCCCGGTCCTGTCGGCGTGCCCGTCTATCACCGCCATGACCGCTTCGTACCGGTGTTCGAACGGCGAATGCGGAGGGTCTCCCATCAATTCGTCGTCCTTGATGAAATCAAGACCCGCGGCAATCAGCGTGTCGGCCAGGGTCGCGGTCTCCTGCGGGGTAAGACCAACGCTCGGCTTGACGATGGTACCGATCAGCGGGCGTCCTTCGACGCCCGTCAGGCGACGCGTTCCCTCGACGGCGAAGGCCGGCCCTGGATAGGCATCCGCGAAGGCATCGGGAAAGGTAACGTCGAGGAGACGCATGGCCGAGAAATGATGCAGCTCGAACAGATTGCCGAGAACCGTCGACCAGACCGAAGCCAGCACTGGCCCCGTATTCTCGATGTTCCAGGAAAGGCCCACCTTGGCCCGGCGCGGCCTCACGGTCGCATTTTTTGGCGAGCGCGAGAACGGCAACGCCTCACTGTCGACCTCGGCAACATCGCTGATGAATTCGACGCGGGCTCCGAACTTGCGCAGCAGCTCCGGCGTTTCTCCGGGTATGGCGCGGAAAGTCCCGCTTGATTGTTCGCCCGCCATCGCAGCCGCGGCAACCTCCAGCGGGTAGCGGGTTTCGATCAGATAGGTGGCGCGGAGGCGACCGGACAATGCAGGCTTCCCGACTGGAATGACGTTCACGGAGTGACCGTTAGCACCAAAAAGAAATCATGTCATCATATGAGTTTTCTCGGGCAAAAAAATTTCGGCGGCCGCTCAGCCGGCTCCGCCGCCGGCCAGTTTCGAATAGAGCTCGTTGGCGCGGCCAATGTGGTCGGCCATTGCCGCGCTCGCGCCTTCCGGATCGCCGCCGGCGATTGCCTTGTAGATCCGCTCATGCTCCTCGACCGTCAGCCGCTCGGCGCCTTTCATCGCCACCAGATCCCGCTTGAAACGGGACAGCCATTCGAGCATTCCCTTCGCCACCGCCGCTATCATCGAATTGCCGCTCATCTCCGCAATGACGGCGTGGAACTCCATGTCGGCAGCTACAAACCGGGCTTGGTCGCCCTTTGCCTCGCGCAAATGACGCAAGGTCTCCGCGAGGCGTTCCAAACTCTTGGCCGTAGCGCGCCGCGTGGCTATCCGAACCAGGCCGGTTTCCAGCAAGAGCCTGACTTCCTTGAGTTCTTCAAGCCCGCGAGAGTTCGTCGCCAGCATCATGACCATCGCCGCTGAGACCTGATCGACGATGACATCAGGCGTCGGATTGATGACGCGGGCACGTTCTCCGTGCGAGATCCTGATAAGTCCCATCTGCTGCAGCGACAGCATCGCTTCCCGGATCGAGGGCCGGCCGACGCCGATCATCGTCATCAGTTCCTTTTCCGACGGCAATTGAGAGCCGGGCGGGAATTCGGATGTCGAGATTGCCGCCATCAACCGGTCAAGCACCTCCACATACAGTTTCTTTTTCTGGACCGGCTCCATCCGTCCCTCCCTGGGTGTTCGCGGAACAATCGATCCCGAGTCGCGTCGGCGGACAAGGGTCCCGCCATCGATTGACATTACATATATGATGACCTAACGTCCGTCTACGGCTGGATTTGGACCGGTCGCCAGTTGCCGGGGCAGGCCGGCTCCGTTTGGCCAAGGAAAGAACGAAGCCGACGGCTGAGTTCGTCTCGTCCTTAATCGAAGGAGGTTTCGGCAATCGAGGTTCCGGTGCCCGCTTGCCTATTTGGTATGCTGGTATAACATGTAGCTGGTATGGCGTCTTTCGGAGGATGTCGTAACGGAATGGCAGAAGGCCGACGTATCGGCCGGTGTTTTTTGGGAGGAAAATATCATGAAGTTTTCAACCGTGGCGGCGCTTGCCGGCGCCGCGCTGGTCAGCGTCTCGGCTGTGCCGGCAATGGCGTCACCGGATGCGCCGGTGATCGCGCTCGCCAACGCCTATTACGGCAACACCTGGCGGCACCAGATGGTGGAGGCTTTCGAAGCCTCGGCCAAGGAAGCCAAGGCGGCCGGTCAGATTGCCGACTACATCGTCATGAACGGCGACGGCTCGGTGGCGCAGCAGAACAGCCAGATCGCCGAACTGATCCTCAAGAAGGTCGACGTGCTCGCCGTCGATGCCGCCTCGGAAACCGCAGTCAACGGGATCATCGAAAAAGCCTGCAAGGCCGGCATCATCGTCGTTTCGTTCGATTCGGTCGCCTCGGCGCCCTGCAACTACCAGCTCAACTTCGACTTCAAGGGCTACAAGGCAGCCCAGGCCGAGGCCGTCTTCAAGATGATCGGCGGCAAGGGCAACGTCATCCAGGTGCGCGGCGTCAAGGGCTCGGCGCCCGACAACGACATGTTCAACGCGCAGCAGTCGGTGCTGGCCAAATATCCCGATATCAAGGTTGTCGCCACGGTCTACGGCCAGGCGACTGCGTCGGTCGCACAGGCGGCCATTGCCAACGTGCTGCCCTCCCTGCCGCATGTCGACGCCGTGCTCGCACAAGGCGGCAGCGACGATGTCGGCATCGCCCAGGCATTCGTCCAGTATGGCGGCGACTATGCCGGCAAGATGCCGATCATCGAAGGCGGCGGCGGCACCGACTTCGTCAAGTGGTGGGCCGAGGAGAACGCCAAGAACGGCTACCAGACGGTCTCGATGAACACCACGCCCGGGATTGGCGGCGCCGCGTTCTGGCTCGGCCTGTCGCTGCTCAAGGGCGCCAAGGCACCCAAGATGATGATCATGCCGGTGGCTACCGTCGATGCCGGCAACCTCAAGGAATATGCAAAGCTGCCGGGCGGCCAGATCATCAGCCCCAGCTATTCGCTCGACTGGGTCAAGCAGAACCTGCTGAGCAAGTAAGATTGGCAATGCGAGGGACCGGGCGCCGCGGAACGGCCGCGCCCGGTCCCTGCCCGTGAAGAAACGGAGGACGAATGTCCCATCTCGCCGTAGCCCCGGAAGGCGCAGCCGCCGCGGTGCTCGCCGATCCGACCCGGCAGAGCGTTGTTTCGCTTTCCGGGATCACCAAGAGCTTCGGACCGACGCTGGCGAATGCAGAGATCGACCTCGCCGTCTCCACCGGCGAGATCATCGGGCTGGTCGGCGGCAACGGCGCCGGCAAATCGACGCTGATGCGCATCCTGTGCGGGGCGATGTGGCCGACCCTGGGCTCGATTTCGTTTGCCGGCCAGAATATCGGCTTCGCCGGCTACGACACGGCGGAAGCACAGCGCCGCGGCATCCGCATGGTGCACCAGGAATTGTCGCTGTGCGCCAACCTCTCGGTGGCCGAAAACTTCTTCCTGGAAATTCCGGCGGATGCCGCCAACCGGCCGGGCTGGCGGGCACTCTACAGGGCGCGCGCCCGCTCGGCGCTGGACGCCGTCTTCCCCGCAAACGGCATCGATGTGAATGCCGAAGTCGGCCACCTCTCCATCGCCGAACGGCAAATGGTCGAGATTGCGCGCGCCGCCGCGACCCCCGGTGTCAAGCTGATCGTTCTTGACGAACCGACCTCCTCGCTCGATCTCGATCGCTCGAGACAGTTGCGGGCCTTCATCCGCGAGCGGGCCAAATCCGGCCTCGCCTTCATCTTCATCAGCCACAAGCTTCAGGAAATCATCGACATCGCCACCCAGGTGGTCGTGCTGCGCAATGGACGCACCGCCTGGCGCGGCGATGTGGCCGAGACGTCGATCGGCAGGCTGGTGCAGCTCATGGGGGGCGACGCCAACTCGATCCACCAGCATGGTACCGCCACCACCGGCAGCCGCGAAGCGCTGGTGCGATTGTCCGGGTTCCTGACGGCCGAACTCGGCCGCGACATCGAGATCGGCCGCGGTGAAATCATCGGATTGGCAGGCCTCGAAGGCAGCGGCCAGAAGGAGTTGCTGCACGCAATCTTCAAGCCCGATTCCGGAACGGATGCGGCCGTCGCCAGGAACGGTGAAGCCGGTTTCATCGCGGGCGACCGCCAGAAGGAAGGCGTGTTCCCCTTGTGGAGCGTGCTTGGGAACATCAGCATCGGCGCCCTGGCACGCCGCCCGGCGCTGGGCCTGGTCTCGGACCGCGCCAACCGCGCGGCAGCGGCGGATGCCGCCGGCCGGCTGCGGCTCGACGAAACCCGCTTCGGATCCAACATATTGGAGCTCAGCGGCGGCAACCAGCAGAAGGCGCTCGTCGCCCGGGCGCTCGTCGCCGACACGCCGATCGTCCTGCTCGACGACCCGACGCGCGGCGTCGACATCGCCACCAAGCAGGACTTCTACCGCCTCTGCAACGACATTGCGCGAGGCGGGCGCACGCTCATCTGGCACACGACCGAAGATGCCGAACTCCTGGCCTGCGACCGCGTGCTGGTATTTTCCGGCGGCTGCATCGTCAAGGAACTGGCCGGCGAAGCGATCACGGAATCAGCCGTCGTTGGCGCATCCTTCGCCCAGCAGACGGATAAAGCTGCCAGTGCGAGACGCAGCGGCGCTGCCGGCGCCGGGCTTGCCCGCAGGCTGGTGAGCGCTGCCCCCTTCATTGGTCTTGCCGCGGTGCTGGCTGTGATGATCTCGGCCAATCCGGCGGTCGCCTCCATTTTCGGGCTCGACCTCTTGCTCATGCCGGCGCTGTCGCTGGTACTGGTGACCGCGGCGCAGATGTTCATCGTCGGCGGCAGCGAGATCGACCTCGGCGTCGGGGCGTTCGCGGGGCTCGTCAGCGTGCTCAGCGCCACGCTGCTCTACGACCAACCGTGGCTCGGCGCCCTGGCGCTGGCGGCGGCGATCGTCGCCTATGCCGGGCTCGGCGGCCTGATCCAGGCGCGCAAGATCCCGGCCATCGTCGTCACGCTGGGCGCCTCCTTCATCTGGGTCGGGATAGGCTATGCGCTGCAGCCGACGCCCGGCGGCGCCAGCCCCGAATGGCTGTCGACAATGTTCAACTGGTCGCTCGGCTTTGTGCCAACCTCGATCATCCTCATCGCCGCGGTGGCAGTCGTGGTGTTCGTGATCGACCGGTTGCCGCTCGGCGTGGTGCTGCGCGGTTTCGGCAACAATCCGACCGCGATGATCCGTTCCGGCTGGTCGCCGACGCGCTACGCGCTGGTGCGCTACCTCGTCGCCGGGCTATTCGCCGCCGCCGCCGGCCTGTCGCTGACGGCGATCAACACGGCGAGCGACATCAATTCCGGCAATTCGTTCACCCTGCTCAGCGTCGCCGCCGTGGTGATGGGCGGCTGTTCGCTGCTGGGCGGCGTCATCTCGCCGGTCGGCGCCGTCGCCGGCGCGGTCACGCTGGCGTTGATCGGCGCCCTGCTCGGCACGCTGAGCGTGAGCAGCGACTTCAACGCAGCGACGCAGGGACTGATCCTCATCGCGCTGCTGACCTTGCGCAGCCTGACCGCGGACCGCAGGAGCGAACAATGAACGCGTTTGCCGCCTTCAGCCCTTGGGCGCAGAAAAACCGCTGGATCTGGTCGGCGATCGGGGTGCTGCTGCTCTGGCTGGTGCTGTCCATCGTCACCAACCGCTTCAGCCTCTCCAGCCTGTCGGGCATCGTTCTGTCGGCCTCGTTCCTAACGGTCGTCGGCATCGGCCAGATGTTCGTCGTCACCACCGGGCGCGGCAATATCGACCTTTCCGTGGCCTCGGTGATCACGCTCAGCGCCTTCGTGGCGCTGCTGACCATCAAGGGCCAGGACGCCAACCTCGCCGTCGGCGTCGGCGCCGCGATCCTGCTCGGCCTTGCGGTCGGCGCTCTCAACGCGCTGCTCGTCGTCGGGCTGAACATACCGGCCATCATCGCCACGCTGGCGACGGGCTATGTGCTGGCGACCGCAACGCTGCTGTCGAACCGCGCGATATCGGGCTTCGCCGTCAGTCCGCTGTTGAAGACGCTGGCGACGGGCCGGGTAGCGGGCGTGCCGATCATGGCAGTCATCGCCATCCTGGGCGTCGCCGCAACGTCGTTCGTGCTACGCTATACCGTTTACGGGCAACTGCTCTCGGCAGTCGGCCAGAACCGCGCGGCGGCGCGGCTGGCAGCGATCCGCAACAACCGGGTCATCGCCTCGGCCTTCATCATCTCCTCGGTGCTGGCCTCGCTCAACGGGCTGCTGCTGGGCGCCTATATCGGCGGCGCCTTTCTTGAAATGGGCCAGCCCTATCTCCTGCAATCCATCGCCGCGGTGGTGCTGGGCGGGACGCTGATCTTCGGCGGCTCCGCGACGGCGCTCGGCACGCTGTTCGCCAGCATCCTTTTGATCCTCATCGTCACGACCATGCAGATCATCGGCCTGCCGCCCGGCGCGCAGGACATCGTCCAGGGCATCGTCGTCATTTTCGTTCTGGCGCTGGCCGGCCGGCAGGTGCTGTCGCGGCGCGCCGCCGTCGACCCCGCCGCCCTCGAAAGCGCTGCCGGCGACGGCACGGCGAAACCCGAGGCGGGCGCTGCGGCAATCAGGCCGCAGTGACAAAGCAGAGAATGATTTCTCTTGCCAAGATGGTAGAGTGATCATACCAGTAAATAAGGTGACGATTGGCGAAACCATCGTTCAATGTTTAGGAGCAAGGCTAGATGACGACGATCGCGCTGTTCGGTGCCGGCGGCAAAATGGGTTACCGCCTATCGACCAATTTCCGCGGCTCGCCCTATACGATCCGCCATGTCGAGGTCAGCGACGCCGGGCGCGAGCGGCTGAAGACCGGGCTGGGCTTCGATACGGTCAGTGCCGACGAGGCGCTGGAAGGCGCCGAGGTGGTGATCCTGGCGGTTCCGGACACCCATATCGGCAAGGTCGCGGCAAGCATCGAAAGCAAGCTTGCGCCGGGCACGATGGTGATCGTTCTCGATGCCGCGGCGCCGTTTGCCGGCCATTTGCCTGATCGTCCCGACCTGACCTACTTCGTCACCCACCCCTGCCATCCGCCGATCTTCAATGACGAAACCGACATGGCGGCCAAGAAGGATTATTTCGGCGGCGTCAAGGCCAAGCAGCACATGGTCAGCGCACTGATGCAGGGACCGGAAGCGGACTACGCCAAGGGCGAGGCCATCGCCAAGATCATCTGGGCGCCGGTGATGCGCTCGCACCGCGTTTCCGTCGAGCAGATGGCGCTGCTCGAGCCCGGCCTTTCTGAGACCGTGTGCGCCTCGCTGCTGGTGGTCATGAAGGAAGCTGTCGACGAGGTCGTGGCGCGCGGCGTCGACCAGCAGGCGGCCCTCGATTTCCTGCTCGGCCACATGAATGTGCTCGGCGCCGTAATCTTCGGCGAAACCAAAGGCGTGTTCTCCGACGCCTGCAACAAGGCCATCGAATTCGGCAAGCCGGTGCTGATGCGCGACGACTGGAAGCGGGTCTTCGAACCGGAAGAGATCGCAGCCAGCATCCAGCGGATTACCTGAGCGGGCCGCCGCTTAGATACAGATCACCTGAATTAGTGGTTGACTCATTATACCAGTTAGCTTTAGCTGTTCCCGGACTCGGATCGGTCATGCTTCGTTGGAAGTTTGAAGTTGATGCGAGTGAGACGGCGGGAGCGGAGCGAGGAGCAGTTCGGATGACAGCCGGCGATCGGCTCTGAAATCCGGGCGGCGCACTGCCGGCCCTGCCTGACGAATTCAATAGTAGATAGAGGCCTCGAAACGATCGAGGCCTGGGTTTCAACGGGAGGACTTCATGAAACTGACACGCAGAATGACGCTTGCTGCCTTCGCAGGCGTGCTGGCACTCGGCACGGCGATGCCCGCCTACGCGGCGGATCTCATCGCCATCATCACCCCATCGCACGACAATCCGTTCTTCAAGGCGGAAGCCGTCGGCGCCGAAGCCAAGGCCAAGGAATTGGGCTACGAGGCGCTGGTGCTGGTCCATGACGACGACGCCAACAAGCAGTCCGAGCTGATCGACACCGCGATCGGCCGAGGCGCGAAGGCGATCATCCTCGATAATGCCGGTGCCGACGCCACCGTCGCCGCCGTGCAGAAGGCCAAGGACGCCGGCGTCCCCTCCTTCCTTATCGACCGCGAGATCAACGCCACCGGCGTCGCGGTGGCTCAGATCGTCTCCAACAACTACCAGGGCGCCCAGCTCGGCGCGCAGGAATTCGTCAAGCTGATGGGCGAGAAGGGTAATTTCGTGGAGCTGGTCGGCAAGGAATCCGACACCAATGCCGGCATCCGTTCCAAGGGCTATCACGACGTCATCGACGACTATCCGGACCTGAAGATGGTCGCGCAGCAGTCGGCCAATTGGAGCCAGACCGAGGCCTATTCCAAGATGGAATCGATCCTGCAGGCCAATCCTGACATCAAGGGCGTCATCTCCGGCAACGACACGATGGCGATGGGCGCCTATGCGGCGCTTGCCGCGGCCGGCCGCAAGGACGTCATCGTCGTTGGCTTCGACGGATCGAACGACGTGCGCGATTCCATCACCTCGGGCGGCATCAAGGCGACGGTGCTGCAGCCGGCCTATGCCCAGGCGCAGATGGCGGTCGAACAGGCCAACGACTTCATCAAGAACAAGAAGTCGCCCGAGAAGGAAAAGCAGCTGATGGACTGCGTGCTCATCAATGGCGACAATGCCGCCAAGCTGGAAACCTTCGCGCTCAAGAACTGAGCCGGCGCAACGCGAACAGCGGGGGGCGAACCGAGGTTCGTCCCTCGCTCCTTTTCACCAGGATGCCTCGACCGCCATGCAGAAAAAGCCGAGTTGGCCGATCCTTGCCCTGACCGCCGGCATCGCGCTCAGCGCCTGCAAGATCCTTCCGACGCCATCGGCGCAAGGCGACGGCAATGCCTCCGCCTTCAACTCCGACAAGATGGTCGAGGACATCTGGGCGGCGAAAGTCATTCCCTATCTGCAGCAGAAGGCTGGACCGTTCGCCGAGGTCCATGCGCTGGCGAAGACCGATCCGGCCGCGGCCGGCGCCAAATACGGCAATCCGAAGAAGCAGGCGAATTCGCCATGGACTTTCGCGGTCCGCGTCGAAGGCAAGATCGTCGCCGCCAATACGCAGTCGCGCGCGGCCACCATCGACGTCGACGTCGAGGGTGACGGCAAGGCGGACGCGCGCGTCCAGATCGGGCCGGCGATGCGCGGCACGGCACTGCGCGACAGCCTCGACTTCGTCCAGTTCAACGACTTCACCAACCAGATCGACTTCGCCCAGTTCGGCAAAGCTTTCAACGCCCATGCGGCCAAGACGGTGCTCTCCAAGCTGCCGCGCGAGGCGCTGGAAGGCCGCACCGCCAAGGTGCTCGGCGCCTATACGATCGAAGGCGGCCAGGACCTGCCGCTGGTGACGCCGGCGGAGGCCGAGATCGGGCCGAAGCCATGAGCCAGGCCAATGGCCATGACGTCATCCTCAAGCTGGAGGATGTCTCGAAAGTCTATGCCGGCACGGTCGCGGTCAAGCAGGCGAATTTCGAAGTGCGCAAGGGCGCGGTCAACGTGCTGGTCGGGGAAAACGGCGCCGGCAAGTCGACGCTGATGAAGATCATCGCCGGCGTCGAGCAGCCGACCGTAGGGCGCATCCTGCTCGAAGGCGAAGAGGTCTCTTTCTCGTCGTCGGGAGATGCGGTCGACCGCGGCATCGGCATGGTGTTCCAGGAGCTGAACCTGTTCGGCAACCTTTCGGTCGCCGAGAATATCTTCGCCACGCGCGAGATCACCAACCGCTTCCGCAAGATCGACCGCAAGGAACAGGAGCGCCGGGCCGGTGAATTCCTGGAGCGGCTGGAAGCCGGCATCCGGCCCGACATGCTGGTCGAGGATCTGCGCATCGGCCAGCAGCAACTGGTCGAGATCGCCAAGGCGGTTTCGCTCGACGCCAAGATCCTCATCATGGACGAGCCGACCTCGGCGCTGAGCGCCGCCGAAGTCGAGATCCTGTTCAAGGTGATCGCCGACCTCAAGGCGCGCGGCGTCGCCATCGTCTACATCTCCCACCGGCTGGAGGAACTGATCCGCATCGGCGACTACATCACCGTGCTGCGCGACGGCCGCATCACCGGCCAGGAGCAGATGAAAAACGTCGATACGCAGTGGATCGTGCGGCAGATGATCGGCTCGGACGCCAAGGACTTCGCCAAGGCCGACGGCCATGTGCCGGGCGCGGAAATCTTCCGCGCCGAGGAGATCTGCCTGCCACGCGTCACCGGCGGGCTGGCGGTCGACCACGTCTCGCTGTCGCTGCGCGCCGGCGAGATTCTCGGCATATACGGGCTGATGGGTGCGGGGCGCAGCGAGCTGTTCGACTGCATCATGGGCCGTCACGGCCATGCCAGCGGCAGGATCTTCATCGCCGGAAAGCAGGTGAAGGAGCGCGACACGACGCGCCGCATCCAGCGAGGGCTGGCCTTGATCCCAGAGGACCGCCAGCGCGAGGGCCTGGTGTCGATCCTCTCGGTCGCCAGCAACCTGACGATGGCGAGCCTGTCGCGCTTCGTGCGCCTGTTCCATATCCGAGGCGGCGCCGAGCGGCAGGCCGTGATGCAGATGGTGCGGGAACTCGCAATCAAGGTCGCCGACCCGGCGCAGGAGGTCTCGTCGCTGTCGGGCGGCAACCAACAGAAGGTGGTGATCGGCAAGGCGCTGCTCACCGGACCGAAAGTGCTTCTGATGGACGAGCCCAGCCGCGGCATCGATGTCGGCGCCAAGGCCGATGTCTTCCGCACCATGCGCAAGCTTTCGCGCGACGGGCTGGGCATCCTGTTCGCCACCTCGGACCTCGACGAGGTGATGGCGCTGTCCGACCGCATCGCGGTGATGAGCAATGGCAGATTGACCGGCATGTTCGACCGCGCCGAAGCGACGGAGGCGGCGATCGTCGCCGCGTCGGCGCTGGGCCACGGACCGGCCGCACATGGGGAGCAACGCTGATGACTGACATTCCGGCCAAGGCTGCCGCTTCCTCCGCCTCCAGCGGCTCGGCGCTGCTGACGCTGATGAAGCTCAGAACCTTCATTGCGCTGATCGCCGTGCTGGTGTTCTTCTCGATCGCGGCGCCGAACTTCCTGTCGGCCGCCAATCTGATCCTGATGGCCAAGCACGTGGCGCTCAATGCCTTTCTCGCCATGGGCATGACCTTCGTCATCATCACCGGCGGCATCGACCTTTCGGTTGGCTCGATCGTCGGCCTGTGCGGCATGGTGGCCGGCTACCTCGTGCTCAACGGCATCGACCTGCAGATCGGCTACACCATCTATTTCAATGTCGTCGAGATCGCCTTGATCACGCTCGCGGTCGGCATGCTGATCGGCGCCGTCAACGGGCTGCTGATCACCAGGCTCAACGTCGCGCCCTTCATCGCCACGCTCGGCGTGCTCTATGTGGCGCGCGGCTTCGCGCTGCTTTCCTCCGACGGCCGCACTTTCCCCAATCTCGTCGGCAAGCCGGAACTCGGCACCACCGGCTTCGGCTTCCTGGGTGCCGGCCGGCTGCTCGGCCTGCCGGTCTCGATCTGGATCCTGATCGTGGTGGCGCTGGGGGCGGCCTATCTCGCCCACTACACGCCGCTTGGCCGCCACATCTTCGCCGTCGGCGGCAATGAGCGCGCCGCGCGCATCTCGGGCGTGCGCGTCAACATGGTCAAGATGTTCGTCTACATGTTCTCCGGCTTCTGCGCGGCAATCGTCGGGCTGATCATCTCGTCGGAGCTGATGGCCTCGCATCCGGCGACGGGCGAGAGCTTTGAGCTCAACGCCATCGCCGCGGCGGTGCTTGGCGGCACTTCGATGTCGGGCGGCCGCGGCACGATCGGCGGCACCATCGTCGGCGCCTTCGTCATCGGCATCCTTTCGGACGGGCTGGTGATGATGGGCGTGAGCTCGTTCTGGCAGATGGTGATCAAGGGCCTCGTGATCATCGTCGCCGTCGTCGTCGACCAGGCGCAGCGCCGGCTGCAGCAGCGCGTTACCCTGATGCAGATGGCAAAGGCGGGCTGAGCATGGCGGAGTTGCGTGGAGCGCTGATCGGTTGCGGCTTCTTCGCCGTCAACCAGATGCATGCCTGGCGCGACATAGAGGGCGCCTCGATCGTCGCCATCTGCGACCGCGATCCGGAGCGGTTGCGGATCGTCGGCGACCAGTTCGGCGTGGCGCGGCGCTACACCGATGCGGCGGAACTTTTCACCGCCGAGACGCTCGACTTCGTCGACATCGCCACCACTGTCGGCAGCCATCGACCGCTGGTCGAGATGGCGGCCGCGCATGGTGTTCCCGTCATCTGCCAGAAGCCGTTCGCGCCGACGCTTGGCGATGCCAAGGCGATGGTCGCGGCCTGTGCCAAGGCCGGCGTGCCGCTTATGGTGCATGAGAACTTCCGCTGGCAGTCGCCGATCCAGGCGGTGCGCGCCCTGCTCGACAAGGGCGAGATCGGCACGCCGTTCTTCGGCCGCATCTCCTTCCGCTCCGGCTATGACGTGTTTTCCGGCCAGCCCTATCTGGCGACCGGAAAACGCTTCATCATCGAGGACCTCGGCATCCACATCCTCGACATCGCCCGCTTCCTGCTCGGCGACGTCACGAGCCTGACCGCGCGGACCACACGCATCAACCCCGCGATCGCCGGCGAGGATGTGGCGACGATGCTCATGGATCATGCCGGCGGCGCCACGTCGGTTGTCGATTGCAGCTATGCGACCAAGCTTGCCACCGAGCCGTTCCCGGAAACACTTATCGAGCTCGACGGCGTCGACGGCACGATCCGGCTGGCGCAGGGCTACCGGCTGACCGTCACCGGCAAGAGCGGAACCAGAGTGAGCGATGTCTCGCCGCCGCTCCTGCCCTGGGCCTCGCGGCCATGGCACAACATCCAGGAAAGCGTGCTGGCCATCCAGCGGCACTGGGTCGACTGCCTTGTCGGCGGCAAGGAGCCGGCGACCTCGGGCGCCGACAATCTGAAGACATTCGCCCTGGTCGAGGCCGCCTATGCGGGTGCTGCGAGCCGCGAACCGGTGCAGATCGAAGCCTTGCTGCAATGACGGCCGACGTGTTCGATCTTTACGGCACACGGGCGGCCGAAGCGGCACCGATCCTGCTGCAGGCGGGCGCGCTGAGTGCCGAGCTGGTCAATGGCAATCTGCGCACAATCCGGCATGCCGGCACCGAAGTGCTGCGCGCCATCGCCTATATCGTACGCGACCGCGACTGGGGCACTTATGAGCCGGAGCTGACGGACCTGACCATCGACCAGAAGGTCGACCGTTTCTCGGTAAGCTATGAGGCGAATTGCACCGGCCCGGGCGGCAGCAGCCTGCGCTTCCACGCGACGATCGAAGGCTCCGCCGACGGCAGGCTGGTCTTCGATGTGACAACGCTGCCGGAGAGCGATTTCGAGACCAACCGCTGCGGCTTCTGCATCCTGCATCCGATCGCCGGCCTCGCCGGCAGCCCGGTGACGGTGGAGCACACCGATGGCAGGGTG
Organism: Mesorhizobium sp. B264B1B; assembly: GCF_020165765.1. NCBI lineage: Bacteria > Pseudomonadati > Pseudomonadota > Alphaproteobacteria > Hyphomicrobiales > Phyllobacteriaceae > Mesorhizobium > Mesorhizobium sp. B264B1B. Next base: position 30,467 of record NZ_JAIUIS010000005.1, on the reverse strand, counting down.
GTGGACACGGAACTGCCTGATCTGATCGACCCATGGCAGCCCTTCAAGGACCTGCGTGCCATCACCCATGCAGTGCGTCCCGGCGTCAGCGCCGAATGCAGGATGGAAGGCGATACTTTCGAAATGGAGGACCAGCGCAACTGGTCGGACGCCTCCTACAAGACCTATGTGCGGCCGCTGGCCTTGCCGTGGCCCTATGTGCTGCCGGCCGGCGAACCGCTGCGCCAGACGGTGAGCCTGCGCCTCACCGGCGGCGCCGGGATGCCCGCCGCGACCGCGAGTGCCGAACCGGTCCGCATCGAACTCGGCGAGACCGGGCCGAGGCTGCCCGATGTCGGCGTGATCGTCTATCCCGAGGACGTAGAGGCAACGCTGGCCGAACTGCCGATGCTCGCAAGGCTCGGTCCGCAGCAACTCCTGTTCCACTTCGATCCGACGCGCGGCCACGGCCTGGACGCGCTGCGCGCCCATGCCCGGCTCGCCGCGGCGCATCCCGCCTCGACCACGCTCGAATGCGTGGTGGCCTGCACGGGCGACCTCGATGCCGAATTCTCCGATGTCGCCGATATGGTGCGCCGGGTCGGCCTGCGGCTCGATGCGGTTGCCGTCTCGCCTTCGGTCGACCGCCAGTCGACGCCGCCGGGCAGCGCCTGGCCGGCATGCCCGCCGCTGGAAGAAATCTATGCCGCGGCGCGGCGCGCCTTTCCCGGGATCCGCCTCGGCGGCGGCATGTTCAGCTATTTCACCGAGCTCAACCGTAAGCGCGTGCCCGCCGACCAACTCGATTTCGTCACGCACTGCACCTGTCCGATCGTTCACGCCGCCGACGATCTCAGCGTCATGCAATCGCTGGAGGCGCTGCCCTTCATCACCCGGTCGACCCGGGCGATCTTCGGCGACAAGCCTTACCGGATCGGCCCGTCGACCATTGCCATGCGACAGAACCCCTATGGCGGTGCGACCAAGGACAATTTTGCCGGCCAACGCATTGCCATGGCGAACCGTGATCCCCGCCATGCCGCGCAGTTTGCCGCCGCCTGGACCATTGGCTATGCCGCGCGCGTCGCGCCGGCCGGGCTGGAGATGCTGACACTGTCCAGCATCACCGGACCATTCGGCGTGCTGGCCGCATCCGGCGAACCTGTCGCCGAGGGATCGCCGCGGCCGATTTTCCGGGCCGTCCAAGGGCTTTGCGAACTGGCTGGGCTCGCGCATGTTGCCGCGAAAACAAGCGACGAGACGCGTGTTGCGGCGCTGGCCGGTCGCGCCGCCTCGGGCGACATTGCCGTCTGGCTGGCGAACCTGACGGCGAACGACGTCCCGGTTGATGTTTCGGCACTGGGTCAGGGCCATCTTACGATGTCGCCCTACGCCATTGTCCGGGTTGGCTAGAGCTACTTATCGGAATTCATCACATAGAGCGCACGCGAGCGTTCGAGATGCTTGATCATCGCCTTTTCGGCGCCGTCGGCATCACGGTGCTCAATGCGGTCGATGATCTCCTCATGCTCGGTAAGCGTGTATTGTTCCTTGCCGGTCCAGATCAGCATCTCGGTGTGGTATTCCTTCAGCCAGCCGAGCGTGGCTTCGCTGACTGCGACATAGATCGGATTGCCCGATATCGCCGATATCTGGGTGTGGAACTTCATGTCGGCGGAGATGAAGGCTTCGGAATCACCGCGCGCGGCGCGCTGCTCGGCCACCGTTGCCCTGAGCCGCTGCACATCCTCGGCGGTCGCCTTTTCCGCGGCTTCCCTGACCATGCCGCGCTCGAAGAAGATGCGCGCCGTCTTCAGGTGCTCCAGCGTGTCCCTCGATGAAGACAGGATGATCTTGGCCGCGCCGTCGACCTGCTTGATGATCGATTTGGCGGTTAGTTGCAGCACCTTGGCGCGCTCGCCATGCGAGATGGCGACCAGTCCCATATTGCTCAGCGCCTGCATGGCCTCGCGGATCGCCGGCCGGCCGACCTCGAAGCGCTCCATCAACTCGCGTTCGGACGGCATGTCGTCGCCCGGCTGCAGCTCGCCGCTGGTGATCAGCCGCTTCAGCCTTGCAAAGACTTCGTCGGAAAGTTTGCGCCGGACGATCGGCTCCGAACGGTTCATCGTGACGAATCACTCCCTGGCCCGGTTCCTGTTTAGCATTCCAGGCAGGATTACCGGAATGCCTGCGCCTGGAGCGGTCCCGCGATTTCATGCAATCGCCAAGCCGCGCCAGCTGTTTGTTCCAGGCATTCCGAACGAAAAACGCCGCTCATTTCCCGGAATTGCCGAAGCCGGCCCTCTTGCCGAAGTCGGGATATTGCTTGCAATACTTAGGTACTCATTATACCAGATTTCCTGCGCGACAAAACTTTTTTCGAACCCTTTTCAAGCGGCCGACAGACCATGATCACGCTTACCTATCGCATCGAAACCTCTGGCAGCATCGAAGCGCTGGCGGCCAAGATCGCGAGCGACCAGTCGACCGGCACCTTCGTCCCACTGCCCGGCGAGACGGAGGAATTAAAGGCGCGTGTGGCGGCTCGTGTGCTGGCGATCAGGCCGCTGCCCGATGCCGAGCAGCCGTCGCTTCCCGGATCCGGGAACGGCCCCTTCCGGCGCGCCGATGTCGATATCGGCTTCCCGTTCGACGCCATCGGCACCGACCTGTCGGCGCTGATGACGATCGCCATCAGCGGCACCTATTCGATCAGGGGCCTGTCCGGTATCCGGGTCATCGACATGAAGCTGCCGGAACAATACCGGGGCGCCCATCCCGGCCCGCAATTCGGCGTTGCCGGCAGCCGCAGGCTGACCGGGGTCGAGGGCCGTCCCATCATCGGCACCATCGTCAAGCCGGCGCTTGGCCTCAGGCCGCACGAGACAGCCGCGATGGTGGGCGAACTGATCGAAGCCGGCGTCGATTTCATCAAGGACGACGAGAAGCTGATGAGCCCGGCCTATTCGCCGCTCGCTGAGCGGGTGAAGGCGATCATGCCGCTGATCCGCGACCACGAGCAAAAGACCGGCAAGAAAGTGATGTACGCCTTCGGCATCTCGCATGCCGATCCCGACGAGATGATGCGCAACCACGATCTGGTGCTGGAAGCCGGCGGCAATTGCGCGGTCGTCAACATCAACTCCATCGGATTCGGCGGCATGGCTTTCCTCAGGAAGCGCTCCGGGCTGGCGCTGCATGCGCACCGCAATGGCTGGGACATTCTCACCCGCCATCCCGGCCTCGGCATGGATTTCAAGGTATGGCAGCAATTCTGGCGGCTGCTCGGCGTCGACCAGTTCCAGATCAACGGTATCGGCTCGAAATACTGGGAGCCGGACGATTCTTTCATCCGCTCTTTCGAAGCGGTGACCACGCCGCTGTTTTCATCATACGATTGCGCGCTGCCCGTGGCCTGCTCCGGCCAATGGGGCGGCCAGGCGCCCGAGACCTATGAGCGCACCGGCCGCACGGTCGATCTCCTCTATCTCTGCGGCGGCGGCATCGTCAGCCATCCGGACGGGCCCGGCGCCGGGGTGCGCGCGGTGCTGCAAGCGTGGCAGGCCGCGGTCGAGGGCATTGCCCTCGACGAATTCGCGCGCGACCATGCCGAGCTGGCACGCTCGATCGAGAAATTCAGCGACGGCAAGGCGGCCTGAGCGAAGCCATGCAGAACCTGCTCCTGAGCTATTATGGCGACGACCTCACCGGCTCGACGGATGTCATGGAGGCGCTCGAGCTCGGCGGCGTGCCGACGGTGCTGTTCATGCGTCGGCCCGATGAGCGCCTGCTGGCGCGATTTTTCCATTGCCGCGCCGTCGGACTGGCCGGCACCAGCCGAAGCGAAACGCCGCAATGGATGGAGCAGAATCTGGCGCCCGCCTTCGAATGGCTGAAGAGCCTCGAAGCGGCGATCTGCCATTACAAGATCTGTTCGACCTTCGATTCCAGCCCGACGGTCGGCAATATCGGCCGCGCCATCGAGATCGGCCGGCGCATCTTCGGCCAGAGTAGCGTGCCGATGGTCGTCGGCGCGCCGCAGCTCAAGCGCTACACGGCCTTCGGCAATCTTTTCGCGGCGTTCCGCGGCGAGTATTTCCGCATCGACAGGCATCCGGTGATGAGCAGGCATCCGGTGACGCCGATGAACGAAGCAGACCTGCTCGTGCATCTCTCGCGCCAGACCAGTCTCAGCTCCGGCCTTGTCGACCTGGCTGCATTGCAGACCGACGATCTCGCGCAAACGGTCGACCAGGCCGTGCAAAACAGGGCGATCATCCTGTTTGATGTCGAAAGCCGCCAGACACAGAGACGCGTCGGCGAACAGATCTGGCGCATCCATGACCAAGGCCATGGCTTCGTCGTCGGATCCTCGGGCGTCGAATATGCCTTGCTTGCCGAATGGGCCGGCAAAGGCATTGCCTCCGGGCAGGCGTCGTTCGCGCCGCCGGGACCGGTAGACCGCCTCGCGGTGGTCTCGGGCAGCGTGTCGCCGACCACCGAAAAGCAGATCCGCCACGCCCTTGCCCACGGTTTCGACGGCGTCGAGATGGATGCCATGCAACTGGTCACGGAGGGCGCCAAGGAGGCAATCGAGCGCGCCGTCGCGAGCGGATTGGCAAGCCTGGCTGCGGGGCGCAGCGTCATCCTCTACACCGCGCTTGGCCCACAGGCCGACCGTGGCGCCGAGATCGACCGGATCGAAGGTGCGCGAAACACGCTCGGGCGAGCGCTGGGAACAATCCTGCGCCGGTTAATCGTGGAACAGAAACTCAAGCGCGCGGTGATCGCCGGCGGCGACACCTCCAGTCACGCGCTCGGACAATTGGCCATCGACGCGCTGACCGTGCGCATGCCGTTGCCGCAATCGCCGGGATCACCGCTCTGTGTCGCCCATGGCGGCGGCGCAATCGATGGACTCGAAATCGCGCTCAAGGGCGGCCAGGTCGGCACCGACGCCTATTTCGAGACGATCCGGCTGGGAAGCTAGACGTTTGTTTTTGCGCAATTCCATAGGGAAAGCGCTACGCGCTTTTCCCGGAAAACCGTACACACTTTTCCTGGAATTGCTCTAAGCCGTTGCCATGATGACGTGAGCCTGAATTTTGGCGGCCACCGCGCCGCTGCCATGTCTGTCTGCAATCGCGGATGCGGCGTAGTCGGTCGCGGCTTGCAGCTTCCCAGCCTCCCGGGCCTCGATTTCGGTGCGAAGCACAGTTCCCTGGCAATAAGCGACGGCGGGAAGGCGCGGCGAGGATGCACGGCTTTGTTCGGCTCTCGTCTCGATCATTACACCGGAGAACCCAGTTTCCTCCAGCTCGCGACGGATCACTGCCTTGTCGTGGTAGCCATGCGGCGTGCGTGCCAGAAAGCGCGGCGGATCGTCGGGGAAGATCCTTGCGAGAGCATTCGTCACATCATCGGCAAAGACGTTCTCCTCGATGCGATCCCATACGCTGAACAGGAAATGTCCGCCCGGCCTCAGGACACGCCTGGCTTCGCGGTAGGCAGATGGCCGGTCGGGAAAGAACATCGCACCGAACTGACAGCAGACGAGGTCGAAGGCCGCATCTTCAAACGGCAGCGCCAAGGCGTCCGCCCGACGCCATGTGATGCGACCGTCGGGAGGTTGTCGCGAAGCGGCGTAGTCGAGCATCGGCTGGTTGAGGTCGGTTACGGTATAGCTTGCGCCGGGAGACAATTTCGGCGCCAATGCGCGGGTAACGACCCCGGTGCCGGCGGCCGTCTCCAAAACCGCGGCGGGCGACAGGGACGCTGCTCGCGCTACAAGATCCGCAGCGAACGGCTCGAAAATCAACGGCACCATATAGCGGTCGTAGTTTTCCGGTATGGAGCCAGCGAATACCTTGTCCGTTTCCAGCGTTGCCATCACCCGCCCTCTGCCTAGAGGCTCGGGAGATTAGCATATCATTGCTTGTTTTGCGCCGTTTTCGGCGGAGACGACCAGTCCAGCTCCAAATCAAAGAGATAGAGCATGACGTCGTCCGAAAACCGCTTCGCTATCGGCATCAGGCCTTAGTACAGGGGCTCGGCCATGTGCCTGGGCGCCGGCCACTGCGTCGTGACGCCGGGCTGCACCGGCCGCTCGAGATAGGTCGACAGCACCACGTAGCTGCGCGTCGAGGTGACGCCGGGTGTCTCGTAGAGGCGCGAGAGCAGGCCTTCGAGCGCCCGCGTGTCCTCCGTGCGGACCTTCAGCAGCATGCAGGTGTCGCCCGCAACCGTGTGGATCTCCTCGACCTCCGGATATTGCGAAACCGCCATCAGCTCCGGCGTCTTGCCCCAGCCCTTGGTGTCGATATGCACGAATGCCAGCAGCGGCTTCTTGACCGCCTTGGGGTCGATGATGGCAGCCGTGCCGCGAATGGCGCCGCTGCGCCGAAGGCGCTTGACGCGCTCATGCGCGGCGGGCGGCGAGAGGCCGACACGATCGCCAAGCTCAGCATAGCTGACCGTGGCGTCGTCGACGAGAACGCCTAATATCTTTCTGTCGATCGCGTCGAGATCGCGGGGCGCCGGCCTGTTCTGCGGAATGCCATTTGTTTCTTCGTCCATAGTGGAAATTCCCGATTGTAGCCGAATAAAATACGGCCATTATGAATATATGTCGAACAGAGATCAAGCAGCAACCCTGGGTGCGAATGCCCGGCCGCCCATCCCGGCGCTGGCCTATCTCTTGACCGGATGCATCGCCGTCATCGGCTCGAACTCCCTGGTGCTGGGTCCAATTGCTCCCGCCGTGGCCGTGTCGTTCGCGACCAGCGTGCCTGTCGTTATGATGGCGGCCGCCGCCTTCGGCCTCGGCACCTCGGCGAGCGCCCTGTTCCTGGCACGCTACATCGACCGGGTCGGCGCGCGCCGGATGCTTCAGGCGGCCTTGCTGTTGCTGACGTTGGCGCTTGTCGCAAGCGCGGTGGCGCCGACGGTGACGGCGCTGGTCGCTGCGCAGCTTCTCACCGGCATCGCCGCCGGCGTCGCCATGCCGGCAATCTATGCCAGTTCCGCGGCGATTGCCCCACCTGGACGGGAAAGCGGAACGATCGGCGTTGTGCTGACCGGATGGACGCTCAGCATGGTGGCCGGCGTTTCGCTGTCGGCGGTGCTTGCCGATCTCGTGCACTGGCGGGCCGTCTTCGCCGCCGTGGCGCTGCTGGCGGCGCTGGCGCTTGGCAGCCTTACCGCATCGTCACTCCCGGATGTCAGAAAGGCCGGCCCGGCTCCAGCGCCGCTCGAGGCGCTCGGCATTCCCGGCATCGTGCCGCTTCTGATCGCCTGCGGTGCTTTCATGACCGCCTTCTACGGTGTCTATGGCTATCTTGGCGACCATCTGCACAGCGGGCTGGGCCAGCCGGTCAGCGCCAACGGCCTGGCCGCACTCGCCTATGGGGCCGGGTTCGGCACGGCGGCGCTCTTCGACGGCATCATCGATCGCCTGGGGGCTCGCCGCGTCATGCCCTTCGCTTACCTGCTCGTCGCCATCGTCTATGTCGCGATCGCCGCGACAAGCAACAGCTATGGCATGATGCTCGCCATGGTGGCGGCTTGGGGTCTCGCCAATCACTTCGGTCTGAACGTGCTGGTGATGCGCCTGTCGGCGCTCGATCCGTCACGGCGCGGCACGATCATGGGCCTGAACAGCGCGGTGACATATCTGGCGGTCTTTGTCGGCACCACCGGCTTCGGGCCGCTATATTCGGATTTCGGCTTTGCCGCATCGGCAATTGTGGCGGCGTTGCTGATGCTGGTCGCGGCTTCGGCCGCCGCCTGGCGCCCGCGCCAGCCACACAGGACGTGATGGGCCACCAGCCCGCGCGCGGTTGACAGCGGCGCCCCTGCCCTTCCATACAAAGCCGTTAATGTTCTCAGGGCGGGGTGAAAGTCCCCACCGGCGGTAAGGACTCCTGATTGCGCACGATTTCTTTCCGAAAACCGGTCCGGTTTTCGGGGTCATGCGCGGGACCCAAGCCCGCGAGCGCTTTCCGGCAAAACCGGAAGGGTCAGCAGATCCGGTGTGATTCCGGAGCCGACGGTTACAGTCCGGATGGAAGAGAACGAAACGGAAGACGGACCGCCCCGGCGGCCGGTTTTCGTATCGTGCGTCCTGATTCTGGTTCGAAACGGAAGGATGGACCCATGAATCAGCATTCCCACAAAGACTATGAAACGACCCGCGTTGCCGTTGTCAGGGCGCGCTGGCACGCGGATATCGTCGACCAGTGTGTCGCTGCCTTCGAGGCGGAGCTTGCTGCACTGGGCGACGGCCGCTTTGCCGTCGAAATCTTCGACGTGCCCGGCGCCTACGAGATCCCGCTGCACGCCAAGACATTGGCCGAGACGGGTCGCTACGCCGCGATCCTCGGCGCTGCCTTCGTCGTCAATGGCGGCATCTACCGGCACGAATTCGTCGCCGGCGCGGTCATCGACGGCATGATGAATGTGCAGTTGACGACCAGCGTGCCGGTGCTTTCGGCGGTACTGACGCCGCACAATTACCACGACAGCTCCGAGCACCACCGCTTCTTCCTCGAGCACTTCCAGGTAAAGGGCAAGGAAGCGGCCGGCGCATGCCTCCAGATTCTGGCGGCGCGAAGGCACATCGCCGCCTGAAACAGCCGAGAGCGGGGTGGAAATCGCGGTAACAGCCTGTAGTATCTCAGGAAAATGCCGAGTTCGGGAGGATGCCGGTGCAGACCAAGAAGATCATCAATGACGGCAACCGTGCCGTCGACGAGATGCTAGAGGGGATTCTGGCCGCGCATCCCAGCCATCTCAGGAGCGCGGACGGCAGCCAGCGCTCGATCATCGCCCGCAACGGACCGCGTCCCGGCAAGGTCGGGCTCGTCGTCGGCGGCGGCTCGGGCCATGAGCCGACCTTTCTCGGCTTTGTCGGCAAGGGCCTGGCGGATGCGGCGGCGATTGGCAATGTCTTTGCCTCGCCGCCACCCGATCCCATCCTTGAATGCGCCAAGGCGGCGAACGGCGGCGCGGGCGTCCTGTTCACGTACGGCAACTATGCCGGAGACGTGATGAATTTCGACATGGCGGCCGAAATGGCCGCCATGGACGACATTGAGGTGCGCACGGTGCTGACCACCGACGATGTCGCCTCGGCACCGCGCGACCAGCGGCAGAAGCGTCGCGGCGTCGCCGGCAATTTCTTCGTCTTCAAGGCGGCCGGCGCGGCCTGTGACCGCATGCTCTCCTTCGACGAATGCGAGCGCATGGCGCGCAAGGCCAACGACCATACCTTCACCATGGGCGTGGCGCTGTCGCCCTGCTCGCTGCCGCAGACCCGGCGGCCGAATTTCGAGATCGGCGCCGACGAGATGGAGATCGGCATGGGCATCCATGGCGAGCCGGGCATCGCGCGCGGCAAGCTCGGGACCGCCGACGAGATCAGCGACGAGATGCTGGACAATATCCTTGCCGAGATGGCGCCTTCGCGTGGCGACAAGGTTGCGGTGCTGGTCAATTCGCTGGGCTCGACACCGTTGATGGAGCTCTACATCATGAACCGTCGCGTCAAGCAGCGTCTCGACGACATCGGCGTTTCCATCCATGCGACCTGGGTCGGCAATTACTGCACGTCGCTCGAAATGGCCGGCGCCTCGGTGACGCTGTTCCATCTCGATGGCGAGTTGCAGACCATGCTCGACCATCCGTGCGACTGCGCCATGTTCCGCGCCGGCTGAGGAGTGACCCGTGAGCATCGATAGCGCTGACCTGAAGAGAATGTTCGATGCGATCGCGGTGGCGATCGAAGCCGACAAGGACCGGCTCTGCCAGCTCGACGGCGTCATCGGCGACGCCGATCACGGCATCGCCATGGCGCTCGGCTTCAACGCGGTGCGCGACGCGCTGGCGCCACTCGACCTGACGGCGACCGAGCCGACCGCGCTTCTCAACATGGCGGCTAAATCGTTCCTCAACGCGGTCGGTGCGTCGTCTGGCCCGCTCTATGCCACCGCCTTCATGCGCGCCGCCGCTGCCGTCAAGGGCAAGACCACGCTAGCTGATGCGGATGTCGTCGCGCTGTTCCAGGCGATGGCGCAAGGCATCCGCGATCGCGGCAAGGCCGAGATCGGCGAGAAGACGATGATCGACGCCTGGTTGCCGGCGGCGGAAGCGGCCGGCGCCAGCAATGCGGCGGGAAAAGGTCTTGCCGAAAGCCTCGACGCGGCAGTGGACGCGGCGCGCCTGGGGGCCGAGGCGACCAAGGACATGATCGCCGTCAAGGGCCGCTCCTCGCGGCTCGGCGAACGCTCGCTCGGCCATATCGACCCCGGCGCCGCCTCGGCCGTGACCGTCATCGAGGCTTTGCGCGACAACCTGGCTTAGGCCTGCTTCGCTTCATCGAGCTTGTTGATCGCCTGGACATTGCCGGCCGACGGTCCCTTCTCGTCGAACTCCGAGGCCAACCAGGTATCGACGATCGCCTTGGCGAGTTCCGGGCCGATGACGCGGGCGCCCATGGTGATGATCTGCGCGTTGTTGGATTTGGCGGCGCGCTCCGCGGAATAGGTGTCGTGGGTGAGTGCCGCCCGGATGCCAGGCACCTTGTTGGCCGAGATCGAGACGCCGATGCCGGTGCCGCAGAACAGGATGCCGCGGTCGTTCTCGCCGTCGATGATCGTCTGGGCGAGCTTTTGTGACAGGTCGGCATAAAAGCCGGCCTGGCTGAGGTCGCTGACGGTGAGGCCGGATTTTGTCGCGAGATGCGCGGCGATGACATCAAGCAACGGCTTGCCGGCGCTGTCGGCTCCAATGGCTATTTTCATGGTCGTGTCCTTTCTTGAATGAGATTTCGTTCGTTCAGATCGCCGCCGAGGCGCGCCTGAGGATGTCGATGTAGCCCTCCGCCTGCCAGGCCGAGCGGCCGATAAAGAGGCCATCGATGCTGGGCTGGCCGATCAGCTCGGCCGCGTTGCCGGGATTGACGCTGCCGCCATAGAGCACCGGCGGGATGGACGGCAGCAGGCCGCCGGCCACTTTCTTGATCAGCGCCTGCTGTTTTTCGGCATAGGCGGAGCTGGCCGGAATACCCTTGTCGCCGATCGCCCAGACCGGCTCATAGGCAAACAGGATTTTTGCCGCCTTCGCCTCGCCTTCGAGGAACAGCAGCGCACCCTCGACCTGGCCGGTCAACACCGCATCCGCCTTGCCGTTTTCGCGCTCCGCCAGCGTCTCGCCGACGCAGATCAGCGGTATCAGTCCGTGCTTGACGGCGGCCGCCGTCTTCAGGCCGACGGTGCGATCGGCCTCGCCGAAATGCTCGCGCCGTTCGCTGTGGCCGAGTTCGACCATGTCGAGACCGCAGTCGCTCAGCATCAGCGGCGAGATCTCGCCGGTCCAGGCCCCGGCATCGGCCCAGTGCATGTTCTGGGCACCGACCTTGACCCGCGTCGACGACAGCGCCTGCTTGACCTCGCGCACCGCCGTGAACGGGGGGATGACGAAAGGCTGGATGCGCTCGTCGAAGCCTGGCACGAAGCCGGCCAATGCCCCGGCGAAATCCAGCGCCTCGGCGAGCGTCTTGTTCATCTTCCAGCTTGTACCGACCCAATAAACCACGCCTGCGCTCCTTGATCCTCAATCCTTGTTGGCGACCACCGTCAGCGAAACGCCGGCGGCATCCAGTGCGGCGCGCATTCCGGGCTCGGGCGCGCGACCGGTGAAGACGGCATCGAACGCCTCGAGTTCGGTCAGGAAATGCAGCGCCGTGCGGCCGAACTTGCCGTGATCGACCAGAAGGTATTTGCGGGTCGCTGCTTCCATCATCAGCCGCTTGATCTGCACCACCTCCTGGTCCTGGTGGAAAGCGGAGGCGCCGTGGATAGCCGATGACGACAGGAAGGCGACGTCCGCGCGCAGCGATCTCAGCGAAGCCTCGGCAAGCAGTCCGAAGAAGCCGTGGAACTTCTTGCTATACTGGCCGCCGAGCGCAATCAGGTCGATGCCCCCGGCGCCGGCCAGGTCCTGGATGACGGCCAGATTGTTGGAGATCACCGTCAGCGGCCTGAAATCGGCGAGATGCCGTGCGATGCCGCCAGCCGTCGAGCCGTCGTCGATGATGACAGTCTGGCCGGGTTCGATCATCGCCACGGCGGCCGCCGCAAGACGCTGCTTTTCCCCTGTCGCCTGCTTCTGCCGGTAGCGAAAATCGCTTTCGAAGAGACCGCTCGGCTGGATCGAAGCGCCGCCACGCACCTTGCGCAGGAAACCGCTCTCCTCAAGGTCGTCGAGATCACGATGCACCGTCATCCTGGAGACGCCAAAGCGTGAGGCAAGGTCGTCGACGCTCGCCGCGCCGACGTCCATCAGAAAGTCCATGATGCCTTGACGCCTGTTATCGCTCTTCATTGCCGATGTCCGCCAACCGACGCTGGCTCCTCGATAAAGATAACATATTTCTTCCTGAAACTATCATGATTTTTGTGATAATGAGATATTTTCCTGGGATATTCCCGTGGCTTTCATCACGACCCTGTAACAAGAATTGCTGCCGGGACGGTGTCTGACGGTTGCGGTTGCACGGAAATCCGGCCAGAAGCATCGGTGGGCTGGACGATGCGCGGACAGCCAGCAAGCACAGGTTAGAAACCAGATACGGGAGACTATTCGTTGGCTCGCATCACACTGAGACAATTGCTCGATCACGCCGCCGAATACGGCTATGGCGTGCCGGCCTTCAACATGAACAACATGGAACAGGGCCTCGCCATCATGGAGGCTGCGGAGGAGACCAAGTCGCCGGTCATCCTGCAGGCAAGCCGCGGTGCGCGTGCCTATGCCAATGACGTGGTGCTGGCCAAGCTGATCGATGCGCTGGTCGAGATCCATCCCGACATCCCGGTCTGCATGCACCTCGACCACGGCAACAACGAGGCCACCTGCGTCACCGCGATCCAGCATGGTTTCACCTCGGTGATGATGGATGGATCACTCAAGGAGGACGGCAAGTCGCCGGCCGACTACGCCTATAATTCGGGCATCACCAAGCGCGTCGTCGACATGGCGCATTGGGGCGGCGTTTCGGTCGAGGGCGAGATCGGCGTGCTGGGCTCGCTGGAGAGCGGCGGCGGCGAGCAGGAGGACGGCCACGGCGTCGAAGGCGCGATCAGCCACGACCAATTGCTCACCGATCCGGTGCAGGCCGAGCAGTTCGTGCGCGACACCCATGTCGACGCGCTGGCGGTTGCCATGGGCACCAGCCACGGCGCCTATAAATTCTCGCGCAAGCCGGACGGCGCGGTGCTGGCGATGAACGTCATCGAGGAAATCCACCGCCGCCTGCCGAACATGCACCTGGTCATGCATGGTTCGTCCTCGGTGCCGGAGGATCTGCAGGAGATCATCAACAAATATGGCGGGCAGATGAAGCCGACCTGGGGCGTGCCGGTGGAAGAGATCCAGCGCGGAATCAAGCATGGCGTGCGCAAGATCAACATCGACACCGACAACCGCATGGCGCTGACCGGCGCGATCCGCAAGGTGCTGACGGAAAATCCCTCGGAATTCGATCCGCGTAAATATCTGACGCCGGCGATGGCGGCGATGAGGAAGCTGTGCAAGGAGCGTTTCGAGCAGTTCGGCACCGCCGGCAACGCGCCGAAGATCAAGCCGCTGCCGGTCTCGGAAATGGCCAAGCGTTACAAAGCGGGCAGCCTCGATCCGAAATTCGGCTAAACGACCAGTTCCCGGAGCGGTTCAGTGTTGGATAGAACCGCCGAACCGCTCCAGCTCTTTACGGGATGAGAACACCGGCCGAGGTCGCGGAACGTCCTGCGCGGCGAAGCCCAACCGTGTCAAACAGGCTCGCGCCAAGGCTGCATTGCTGTCGATGACGACCAATCCGTTCGTAGGGTTGAGGCTGGCGGCCACCACCGACAGTTCGGTGCAGCCGAGAACGGCCGTATCGGCGCCGGCCGATCGCGCGATTTCAAGCGCGCGCTCGGTTTCGCTCGCCGCCTCCGCGATCGAACCACCCTTGACCAGGCCGATCGCGCTATCGACGCGGCCCTGGAATTCCGTGACGGCGGGAAAGCAGAGCTCAAATCCCGCCGCCGACATCCTGTCCCGATAGAAGCCGGAGACCAGCGTGCCCTGCGTGGCGAGGATCGTAACCTTGCCTCGGCTCAGGCTACGATGGGTTTCAGCCACGACCGCGTCGGCGATATGGATGATCCGCGCCTGCGAGCTCGCCGCCAGCTGCTCATACCAATGATGGGCGGTGTTGCACGGCATCGCGATACAGGCAACGCCGAGCGCATTGAGCGTCGAGACCGCGGCTTTCAAAGACGGCAACGGACCGTCATGGCCGGCAAGGATCGCCTCGGTCCTGTCAGGCAGCTGAGGCACGCTGAGGATGACGGCGGGCACATGCTCATTGTCCCGGAACGCCTGGGTCATTCGGGTCAGCTTGAAGTAGAAGTCAGCCGATGCCAACGGCCCGAGACCGCCGATGACGCCGAGCTGGAGGCTGACGCCATGGTCGATCATCGGACGGGCTCGGCTTCGAGCTGTTCCGACGCCGCTTCGACAGGCTGCGTCGTCTCCCTGTGGCTGGGCGCGATCATTGCGGTGCTCGCCGCCACGGTGCAGACGCTGGACAGCGTCATGAACGTGTCGACGGCCGCGTCGACCGCGACGAACAGGGCGAACGCCGCCTCGAAGGGAATCTTCAGGTAGCCACAGACGATCGACATCTGGGACAGGATGAGCAGGCTGCCCATGCCGCCAGTCGTCAGCGCGAGAAGCGCCGAGGTGATGCCGACGAGCAGGAGGTCGGGGATTGCCAGCGGACGGCCGTAGAGCTGAGCGATGAAAAGAACACCCGACGTGTAAAGCAGCGCCGGGCCTGTCCGCAGCAATGCCGCCTGCAGCGGCACGAGCAGTTCGACGACCACGAGGCTGAACCGCAGACGCTCGCTCAGCAGGTTGATGACCCACGGAAGCGAGGCGACGGTAGAGCGCGTGGTGATGGCTACCATGAGAAGGGGCTGACAGGTCTTGATCGTGGCCCAGTAGCTTCGCCGAGAGCGGATGGCGATAACGCCAAATGCGCCGGCGATGAATGTGAGGCAGGAAAGACCCATCACCAGCAGATAACCGCCCATCAGCGTGAGCGGCTTGGTTCCGGTCGACGCGGTCTGATCCGCGATCAGGATGAAGGTTGCAAACGGCAATCCCCAGATGAACCAGTTGGTAAGGACCGTGCAGGCCCGGTAAACCGCGTTCAGCGCCTGAGACAGGCTCATGGACGAAGGCTGGGGAATCTTGCCCATCGCGAGCCCGAAAAGCAGGCAGAACAGCAGGACCTGGATGGTTTGACCGGAGGCCAGCGCGCTGAAGACGTTGTTCGGTACAAGATCGAGCAGTATCGAATGCCCGGTGTCGGATCCCTCATTGGGTGGTGGTTGGTAGGGGAATGCGAGATCGGTGGATACACTGCCCTGCGAATTGATGAACTCGCCAAGCTCGATGCGCGATTGAGGATTCTCGATCTGGCCCGGCTGAAGGACAAGCGAGTAGGTGCCACTCACCAATACGCTCAGGAACGACACGACCAGCACCGCCATACCCACCCGGCCAAGGTAACGGACCGAGTTGGGATCCTGAACCATCGACATGATCGAGAAGATGACCGACGAGACCAGGTAGGGCAGGACGACCATCTTGAGGAAATTCAGGTAGAGCTGCGCCACCGGGCTGATCGCATGGGCAAATGCTGGATAATAGAGGCCGCAAAGGATTCCCGCCCCGATCATCGCAATCGTCGTCGCGGGCGAGCGCAATATGCGCCTCGCCGCCAGGCGCCAATCGAAAGCCAAGGGTCCGGCTGCTTCCGTGACAGCCATCGTCAGGCTTTGCTCCCCAACCGGTAGCGCGCGATGATCTCGTCAGTGTTGAGAACCTGCTGACCGCGCGCGAGATCGAGGTAAAGGTCGATAAACGCCGCGAGATGCGGATTGTCCGGTCGCACACCGATTGCGATCGTGTCTACCTTGTCGGTCAGCGTGATCGAGCGCGCGGCGACCGTCATCGACGGATCGTCGACCATCAGCTTCTTGATCTCGAAATCGTCGCGATACGCCATGTCGATCGTCCCATCGCGGATCGCATCGACAACCATGTCCCAGCCTGCAAAACGATGAACTTGTGCATGCGGGAAGGTCGTCGCGGCATAGGTTGCGAATGAAGAGCCCTCGATCACGCCGAGATCGCCCGAGAAATCGCGGATGATCTGCTCGGGTGGTTTGCCTTGCGCGATGCGCGCCAGGTTGAGGCGATTGGCGATGAGGCCTTGGTGCAGCATGGCATAGGGCCGGGAATAGAGGATTGAGCGGCCACGGCGAAGGGTTCGGCTGAGCTTGCCGATGGCTATGTCCGCCTGGCCGGAAGTCAGCTGTTTCACCATGCCGTCGAACGTTGCGGCGGATCGGTCGAACACCGGCTCGACGCCGAGCTCCGCTGCTATGCCGCGGGCCAGTTCCATGTCTATGCCGCTGTTCCCCGATCCATCGGCCGGGAAGAATGGATCGGAGGCAAAGGCCGGCATTGCAATGCGCAGCGCATTGTCGCCGACGACGGGAGCGATCTCCGCCTGCTGTCCTGGAGTATTGGCCGCCCGAGCTTGCGCGACCAGCAAGCCGACGCTTCCGGCCGTGAGCAGCGTACGACGTGTAACCGACATGCGGATTCTCTAGTTCGCGAGGGAAGCCGGACAAACAAATCGGACCAATTCGCAGTATGCATGGCGAAGTTAAACAAAAGTATCTTTCGCATTGTACTTTTATAGCAATCAGCGACGCAGGCTGCCGCAATACTCGTATTATGTAATGTATCTGGGATATCTGATTGCTTCGCTGGCGGGCCAACCGGTTGGACCGCCAACAGGCGCGAGTGGCATCGGCTGCCGCCCCGACCTCTACCCGGTTTTCGGCAGCAGATCAGGCCTGCCCGTGTCGATAAAGGGCGCCCAGTAGTCGACCGATTCGCGGATCATGGCGACCACCTGGTGGTCGACCGGTTCGCGCTCGCGGAACGACAGTTCGAGGCAGATCTCGTTGTCGGTGCCGCCGCCGCGCCGCACCGTCTCCAGCAGCTTTTCAGGCGTGATGCGGCCGTCCCTGTTGTGAGCCGCTGTGAACGGCCAATGACCACCCTTGTTCATCGACGATTGCTTGATGTGGATGATCGGCGACTTCCTGGGGAAAGCCTCGGCCCAGGCATAGGGATCGATATCGGCCGGGTTGCTGGAGGTGACGTCGCCATGGTCGATGTCGACCATCATCTCCAGCGGAATGGCCATGCCGGCCGCGTCGATCGCATTCTGCAGCAGCCTGCAATTCTCGATCGTGTGGCCGAACTCGCGGCCGACCGACATCGGCTCCCAGAACAGGTAGTTAAGCCCGGCCGCGCGGGCGTGTTCGGCGACCTCGCGCCAGCATTCCAGTGCAATGTCGAACAGGCGCGCGCGGCGCGCGGGATCATCATAATCGCGATGGGTGAAGATCGCGAATTGGGTACCCATGCCGCCGGCGCCAAGCTCGGCCGAGATGTCGGCAAAGGTCTTGAACCAGCAGACATAGTAGCGGCGCACGTCCGCGTCTGGATGGCCGAAATGGTTGAGCCGGCCGTAAGGACCGGTCATGCCCGAGGTCACGCGCACGCCCGTGCGGGAGAGTGCGCCACGAAACAGGCGGACGAATTTCACGATCGTCGCCGCCGGCCAGCCCGGATTGACGAATTCATGCGTGAGCTGAATGTCCCTGATGCCGATGTCGTAGGCAATGGTATCAACCAGGTCGTCAGGCTCGGCAAAGCGATTGACCAGCGGATTGGTGTTGAGGGAGAGCGTGAATGCCAAGATCGCGATCCTCTCAGCCCTGTCGCGCTACATTGGCAATGATTGCCATCACCCTGCCCTCGCCAGCCGGCTCGCGCACCAGTGTTCGAAAGCCGATCTCTCCTCGGCGGAAAGATGCAGGCCGTGCTTGGTGCGCCGTTCGAGAATGTCGGCCGGTGTCTCAGCCCATTCCTGCTCGAACAGGTAACTGGCCTCGCGCTCGAAGAAATCCTTGCCGAAACATCGCCCGAGTTCCGCGAGCGAACGGGCCGCGCCGACCAGAAGACGTGTCCTGGTGCCGTAGAGCCGACCGTAATGCTTGAGCAGCGATGCAGGCATCCATGGATACTCCCGCCCGAGATCTCCTAGAAACTGTTCGAAATCGGCATTGGCGATGTCGCCGCCAGGCAGATGCGCCTTCGCCGTCCAAGGCTTGCCCATCCGGGGGAAGAACGGAGCGATCCTGTCCAGCGCATGCTCGGCGAGCTTGCGGAAGGTGGTGATCTTGCCGCCGAAGACGGACAGCAGCGGCGCCTCAGCATCCGGCGCGTCGAGTTCGAAAATATAGTCGCGGGTCACGGCACTCGGGTTGTCGGCATTGTCGTCATAGAGCGGCCTGACGCCGGAGAACGAATAGACGACATCGCCGCGCGCGAGGCCAGGCTTGAAATAACGGTTGACCACCCTGATCAGGTATTCGATCTCGCTCTCATCCGCCGCCACGTCCTCGGGTCGGCCGTCATAGGGAATGTCGGTGGTGCCGATCAAGGCGAGATCGCCCTGATAAGGATTGATGAAGATCACCCGCTTGTCGCTGTTCTGGATGAGGTAAGCTTGGCGGCCCTCCCAGAATTTGGGCACGACGATATGGCTGCCCTTGACCAGCCGGACATTGCGCGTCGAGTTCTGGCCAGCAACGCGGTTGATGATGTCGTTGACCCAAGGGCCGGCGGCATTGACCAGCGCCCGCGCCCGCACGGTGGTTTTCACGCCGGTCTTGCCGTCGCGCATCTCCACCGACCAGAGGCCGCCTTCCCGGCGGGCGGCGGTGCAGGCGGTTCGGGTGAAGATCTTCGCTCCGCGCTCGCGCGCATCCAGCGCATTGATCAGCACGAGACGGGCGTCGTCGACCCAGCAATCGGAATATTCGAAACCGCGCTTGAACTCGTCCTTGATCGGCGCGCCCTCGGGCGCGGTGCGCAGGTCGAGCGTGCGGGTGGCCGGCAGCCGCTTGCGGCCGCCGAGATGGTCGTAGAGGAACAGGCCGAGCCGCACCAGCCAGGCCGGCCGGTCGTCAGGACTGTGCGGCAGCACGAAGCGCATCGGCCAGATGATGTGCGGTGCCGATTCCAGGAGTACCTCGCGCTCGATCAGCGCCTCGCGCACCAGGCGGAACTCGTAATATTCGAGGTAGCGCAGGCCGCCATGGACGAGCTTGCCCGATCGCGAACTGGTGCCTTCCGCCAGATCGTCCTTTTCGCACAGGATGACGGAGAGGCCGCGGCCTGCTGCATCGCGGGCTATGCCGGCGCCGTTGACGCCGCCGCCGATGACGAAAAGATCGACGATTTCGGATCCGCCGCTCATCTCGTCACGATCTCGCTACAGGATTTGCGCACCATGGCTGCCGCTCTCAGCACGGATTGACCGGCGGCAGCCCGGCGATATAGCGGCGCACCTCCTCGGCGGCCTGCTCGGCCGCATAGGTCACGGTGCGCACCGAGGCGCCGGCGATATGCGGCGTCAGCGTCACGTTGGGAAGCTGCAGCAAGGGCCAGTCCGACGGCACAGGCTCGACCGCGAACGTCTCCAGCATGGCGCTGGCGATCTGGCCTGAAACAAGCGCCTCATAGAGTGCGTCATAGTCGACCAGCGGCCCGCGCGCCGTGTTGACGAAGATCACCCCGGGTTTCATCCGCGCGATGGTGTCCTTGCCGATCAGGCCGCGCGTCTCCGGCGTCACCCGCGAATGCAGCGTGACCACGTCGGAGCGGGATAGGAGATCGTCAAGCGCGACCAGTTCGACGCCGGCGTTGCGGTCCTCTGCGCTCAACTGCACATAGGGGTCGCTGACCAGAACGTGGCAGCCGAAAGCGCGCAGCAGCCTGACTACCTTTGTTCCGATATTGCCGTAACCGACGACGCCGACCGTCATCTCGCTAAGCTCGCGGCCGGTGCGGTCGGCGCGGTAGAGATCGCCGCGCCATTCGCCCCTGCGCAGCGCTTCGTGGCCGACCCGGATCAGCCGCGTTTCGGCCAATATGGCGCCGATGGTGAATTCGGCCACGGCGGTCGCGTTGCGGCCGGGCACGTTGACGACGGTGATGCCATGCGCGCGCGCCGCTTCCATGTCGATGTTGATCGGGCCGCCGCGCGACACCGCGACCAGCTTCAGGGCCGGCAGGCGGCGCATCATGCCCTCCGACAATGGTGCAAGCTGGGTGACGAGGATCTCGGCATCGCCAATGAACTCGACGACCTCGTCGGGACGGCCGAAATACTCCTTGACCTTGTCGAGGCCGAGCGCCGGATCGCCGAATTCCATCGGCTCGTCGGGCCAGGCGGTCTGCAATGTCCTGACATCGAGGTCACCGCTCGCGACCTTCTCGATTTTGGCGCGAAACACCTCCGGAAGCATGAAGTTGTCACCAATGATCGCTATTTTCCTGGGCATACTCGACTTCTCAATTTGCCTGCACCGAAGCCATCGCGCGCCAGACCGGCCGCAGCGCCTGGTGCGCCAACATGTAGGACGGGGTCATCCTGTCGTAGATCGCGGCGAGGTCCCGATCACTCGGCTCCGCCTCGCCAAGCAGCGGCGTCACCCATTCCGCGACGCATTCGTCCATCGACTTGTACAGGCCGACGCAGACCGCGGCTATCATCGCCGCGCCGGCCGCCCCGGCCTCCTCGCGCTGGCTGGTGCGGATGTCTGCGCCGACGGCGGCTCCGAGGATCTTGCGCAGCGCCGGGCTTCGGGCGGCGCCTCCGGTCAGCCGGATCTCGCGCGGCAATGGCCCCATGGCGGCGTAGCAATCGCGCGCGGCGAAGGCCAATCCCTCGAAGACGGCGCGCACCAGGTCGGCATAGCCGTGGCGCGAGGATATGCCGACGAAGCCGGCCCTGGCATTGGCATCGACGAACGGCCCCCGCTCGCCGGCCTCGGACACATAGGGCTGGTAGAGCAGCGAGGCGGGCTGCGAGGCGGCGATCCAGGTGTCGACGAGCGCGATCATCTCGCCATTGCTGCGGGTGATGCCTTGCGAAGCGAGGATGCCGGAAGCGAGCCCAAGCACCCAGTCGATGTTGAGGGTCGCCGCCATGTTGGACTGCATCTGCGCGAACACGCCGGGCGCCGGCATGGCCATGGTGTAGCCGGTTGCCGCCTCGTTCAGTTGCACGTCGTCCGGCGTCTCGGCCAGCCGCATATGCATGCCGGTGGAACCGATGATGGTGCAGCCGGGCTTGCGCTCGCGGTCGAGCAGGCCGGCGCCAAGCGCGGTGCAGACGACGTCGACATAGCCGAGCACGATCGGCGTGCCGGCAAGCATGCCGGTGGCGGCGGCCGCCGCCTGCGACAGACCGGCGCTGTGCCTGGTGCCGTCGGTGACCGGCGGCAGGAGATGCCGCAGATCGGCGACGCCGAGCACGTCGAGCACCTCGTCGCTATAGTCGCGGGTTCGAAAATCACCAAAGGTGAAGGTTCCCTCGGAGGGGTCGGTGGCGCGCTCGCCGGTCAGCTTGAAATAGAGCCAGTCCTTGCAGTGAAACGCCGTCGCCGCCTTGTCGAGCATTTCAGGCATGTTGCGCTTCATGAACACGAACTGCGAGCCCTGCTGGCAGGCGGCGAGCCCGCTGCCGGTCTTTTCGAAGCGCAGCCGGTCCTCGGGCCGCGCGCGGATCTCCTCGACGACGCCGGCGGCGCGCGCGTCGAGCCAGAGCCAGCCCTTCGCCACCGGCTCGCCCTTGCCGTCGATCAGCCAGGTGCCGTCGCCCTGCCCGGTCACCGCGATGGCGATGGTCCGGCCGGCGAGATCGGGCACTTTCTCGGCGAGCTGGCGCAAGGTCGCCGCCGCATCCGCCCATGTGCGCGCAAGATCCTGTTCGGCGCCGCCGCCCGGCCGCGTCTCGTAATGGTTCGGCGTTGCCGCGGCGGCGATCTGCCGGCCTTTCGTGTCGAAGGCGATGGACTTGATGACGGAAGTACCGGCGTCGATACCGATCAAGAGATCACGCATCAGGCGAGCTCCATGCCGTGCGAAATGGCCTCGCCGCTCGCCTGGTCGAAGACATGCAGGTTCTTCGGGTCGATGCTGACATTGATCGGCGCGCCAAGGTCCAGCCGGGTGCGGTCGTGCTCGACCAGGACCAGCGAGCCGCCGGCGAAATCGGCCGCTATATGGGTCTGGTCGCCAAGCCATTGATTGGCCGAAACCCTGGCGGGGACCCCTTCCTTCGAGCGCCGCACCGCGTAAGGCCTGATGCCGATGACGACGCGCTCGCGGCTGAGCAACTGGTCGCGGACGGGAGCGCTGAAGGCGTCCTTGTCGTAGTCCAGCGACAGCCCGTCGGGAAGCCTGAGATTGATGCGCCCGGCGGTGGCGCCGACATAGGCCTCGAAGACATTCATCGGCGGCTCGCCGACGAAGGTGCCGGTGAACAGGTTCGCCGGACGCTCCTTGATCCTGTCCGGCGTATCGAACTGCTGCAGCACGCCGCCTTCCATCACCGCGATGCGGTCGGCAAGCGCATTGGCCTCGGTCTGGTCGTGCGTGACCAGGATCGCTGTCAAGCCGCGCTCCTTGATGAAATGCTTGATGCGGCCGCGCAGCACGGCACGCAGCTGCGGTTCGAGCTGCCCCATCGGCTCGTCCAGCAGATGCAAATCGGCGTCGCGGATCAGCGCCCGGCCGAGGCTGGCGCGCTGCTGCTGGCCGCCGGAGATAGAGCTTGGGTAACGCTCCAATATATCCTCGATCTCGAGCAGCTTGGCGATGCTGGCGACCCTGGCCTCGACCTCGCTTCTGGGCAGCCGGGCCGCCTTGAGCGCGAAGGCCATGTTCTCGCGCACCGTCAGCGGCGGGTAGAGCGAATAGCCCTCGAAGGCCATCGCCACGTTGCGCCTGACCGGCGGCAGCATATGCACCTGGCGGCCGGCGACCGAGATCGCGCCGCGCGACACCTCCTCGAAGCCGGCGATCATGCGTAAGGTCGAGGTCTTGCCGCAGCCGGACGAACCGAGCAGCGCCACGATCTCGCCCTTGTCGATCTCCATCGTCAGCTTCTTGACGGCGTGGACGCCCCGGTCGATCGGGCCATAGAATTTGTCGACGCCGGAAATGGTGAGTGCGCTCGCGCTCATGCGGCTTCTCCGTTGCGCAAACTGACGACATTCTTCGAGCCGATGCGCTCGCCGCCGGCGCGATCGAACAACAGGGCGCTCTTGCCGTCGACGGCAATGTGGGCCTTGCCTTCGCTGCGGCCCGGTGTTCCGGCCGGCCGCGAAACCAGGATCTCGCGGCCGCGCAACGTGCGCACCAGCGTGACGATCTTTTCGTTGAGCGGGGTTTCGGCCTCGACCGTCACCGGAATGGCGCCGGGTTCATTTTCGCCGACGAAATGCAGTGCTTCCGGCCTGAGCCCGATGATGCAGTCGCGGCCGACCGCGGTCTCGGGAGCCCCGGCGAGATGGACCTGCACATTCGACAGGGCGACATGGATTCCCTTGGCGCCAAGCGCCGGCTTGACGTCGAGCAGGTTGATGGTCGGGTCGCCGAACAGCCGCGCGATCTCGATGTTGGCCGGCTCGCGATAGATCTGTTCGGGCGTACCGAGCTGGCTGATGACGCCTTGCGACATGACCGCGATGCGGTCGCCGAGCGCCATGGCTTCCTTATAATCCTGGGTGACGTAAACGACGGTGGCGCCGCGGTCGGCAAGCAGTCGCGGCAGTTCGAGCCGCATCTCAAAACGCAGCTTGGCGTCGACATTGCGCAAGGGATCGTCGAGCAGCAGCAGCGGCGGCGAGCCGACCAGCGCACGGGCAAGCGCGGTGCGCTGCTTCTGGCCGTTGGAAAGAGCGCGCGGCTTGTGGGAGAGCACATGGGCGATCTTCAACAGCTTGGCGACGCTCTCGACGCCGGCTTTGATCGCTCCCTGCGACGACCGCTTGGCCTCCAGCGGCGTCGCGATGTTGTCGAATGCGCTCATATGCGGAAACAGCGCGAAATTCTGGAACGCCATGCCGACGCCACGAAATTCGGCGTCGACGTCGGTCATGTCCTCGCCGCCGATGAGGATCTTGCCTTCGTCGGGGTCGATGACGCCGGCGACGAGGCGCAGCAGCACCGTCTTGCCGGCGCCGGAGGGTCCGAACAGGACCAGCGTCTCACCGTCGGCGACGGTCAGCGAAAGATTGTCGAGCACGGTCTGGCTCTTGTAGCGCTTGACGAGGCTTCTGAGTTCGAGGCTGGCCATGGAACTACCCCTTCACCGCGCCGAGCGACAGGCCTTCGACCAGGTAGCGCTGCGCATAGAGGGCGAGCGCCAGCGTCGGCGTGATCGACAGGACGATGGCCGCCGAGATCTGGCCGTACTGGATGCCCGAGGAGGTGATGAAGGCGAGCGCGCCGACCGTCACCGGTTGCTTGTCGGCCGAGGCCAGCACCAGCGCGAAGACGAAATTGTTCCAGGCGAAGATGAAGGCAAGCAGGCCGGCAGCGGCGATGCCGGGGCCGGCGAGCGGCAGCGCGATCTTGCGGAAGGTGGCAAACCAGGAATGGCCGCCGATGCGATAGGCATATTCGATGTCGGCCGGAATATCCTCGAAATAGCCGCGCACGATCCACAGGATCAGCGGCAGGCAGATCAGCTGGTAGACCCAGATCAGCCCGATATAGGTGTTGGCCAGCCCGAGCTTCTGGAAATAGAGCGTGAGCGGCAACAGCACCAGCAGGGCCGGCGCGAACCTGAACGACAGCAGCGTGAAGGCGATGTCCTCCGAGCCGCGGAACTTGTGCCGCGCGAAGGCGTAGGCCGCCGGGACGCCGAGCAGCAGCGAGACCGCCACCGAGGTCACCGACAGGAACACCGAATTCCACAGGTTGCGCATGAAGGCGATGTCGAGCGTGCCGGCGGCGGTCGTCAGCTTGCCGGTGATCAGCGCTGTGTAATTGGCAAGCGTCGGCTCGAAGACCAGCTGCGGCGGAATGCGCAGGATGGTCTCGTTGGTCTGGAACGACATCATCAGGATCCAGACGATCGGGAACATGAAGAAGATCACGACCAGCGTGAGTGCCGCGCCGCGCAGGGTGCGTTCAAGCAAGGAGGTGTGTTCCATGGCTGCCTCCTCCTATGCCTGGCCACGGGCGCGCTCGCGCAGCCTGAGCCAGTTCTTGATGAAGATGTTGGAGAGGAAATAGGTGATCGCCCACAGGATGATCATCAGCGCCGCCGAGCGGCCGACATTGGTCGACTGGAAGAAGTTGAGATAGGCCTCGACCTGGAAGACGGTCAGCGTGTCGCCCGGTCCTCCTTGCGTCATGGCGTAGATGATGTCGAACTGCTGGATGGAATCGAGCAGGCGGAACAAAGTCGCCGTCAGGATATACGGCGTCAGCATCGGCAGCGTGATGCGGAAGAAGACGAAGCTCCTCGGCACGCCATCGAGGGCCGCGGCCTCGAAGGGCTGCGTCGGCAGGCTGCGCAGGCCGGCAAGCAGCAGGATCATGATGAAAGGCGTGTAGACCCAGATATCGACGAGAACGACGGTGAACAAAGCCGTCGACGGCGACGAGGCCCAGCGGAAGTCCTGTAAGCCGATGAGGCTGGCAAGATAGCTCAGCACGCCGAAGCCGGGATTGGTCATCAGCTTCCACATCAGCGCGGCCAGTGCCGGCGCCGTCATCAGCGGCATCAGCAGCATGATCGAGATGAAGTTGTTCAGGGTCGAGCGCTTCTGCAAAAGCAGCGCGATGGCGAGGCCGAGAAGCAGTTCCAGCACCACCGTGGTGCCGGCATAGAGCAGCGAGATCTTGAGCGTGTTCCAGAACTTCGGATCGGTGAAGAAGGAGATATAGTTGTCGCCCCAGTTGAACTGCCGCGCCCAGGGCTGGCTCAGCCGATAGCGCTGGAAGGAATAGACGACCGAGGTCAGGAACGGAATCAGGATGCCGATGCAGACCAGCAGAGCCGGCAGGCTGAGCACGTAGGGCAGCACTCTCTTGCTGATCCTGAAGCCCGAGGGCTTGGGCCTTTGCGATACCACCGCAGTCATCGTGCTGCTCCGTTGTCCCTGTCGCTCCGCCCTGCCGGCCGCCCAAGGGAGCAAGGCGGCCGGTCGGGCGAATTGGCGGCCACCTTACGGCCCCGCGTCGCAATCTTGAAAAGATCAGGTGAGGACCGGCCTGCCAAGGCTGGCCGGTCCTCTGTTACATCTAGCCGAGGCCGGCTTCCTTGAGCTGGCCGTTGATGCTTTCGGCCAGCTTGTCGAGACCCTCGTCCACCGGCACTTCCTTGGCCACCATCTTTTGCAGCGTCGCCGCCCATTCGGTGGTGAGATCGAAGAACAGCGGCTGCGCCGTGAACTTGATCGAGGCGCCCGGCGCCGAGGCGTCGAACATCTCGACATAGCCGGGATAGCTCTTGTTCAGCTTCTCGCGGAACGTCTCATCCGTCCAGACCGACTGGCGGACCGGATTGACGAAATCCATCTTGGTGGCGCCGAACAGAGCATGCTCGGGTCCGGAGGCCCACTGCATGAAGTACCACGTGGCGTCCTTGTCCTTGGAGAAGTTGGACATCGACAGCGACCAGATCCAGATGTTCGGCGTTGGCGCCTTGGCTTCCGGGTTGGCCTTGAAGGCGGCAAAGGCAAGCTTGCCGGCCATCTTGTTGTCGCCGCCATTCATGAAGTAGCCGAGGATGTCGGCGTCGAAGATCATCGCCGAGGCGCCGGCGCCGAGATCGGCGCCGACCTGATACCAGGTGTAGGTCGACCAGTCCTTCGGACCGCTTTCCTGGATCATCTGCACCCATTGCTTGTGGAAAGCCTTGGACTGGGCGGTGTTCATGGCGGCCGACAATTTGCCGTCGGCCGACACGTTCAGATCCTTCTGGTCGAAATTGGCGTAGGCCGAAAGGAAACCCGGATGGATCGTCGCCCAGGAGCGCGACCCGCGCACGCCAATGCCGTAGACGCCGCCGCCGACATCTTTGGTGAGCTTGGCGGCCGCGGCCACCATCTCGTCCATATTGCCGGGAACCTTGACGCCTGCCTTGTCGAACATCCCCTTGTTGTAGGTGATGTTGTTTTGTTCGAAGCCCCACGGAATGCACCATTGCTTGGCGTCTTCGGACCCCAGGGCCCCGCCCGGCTTGCCGTTCCAGGCGCAGGAGTTCTTGACGCCGGGCAGGAAGTCATCCCAGGCATAGTTGGGGTTGGTCTTGGCCGGATCCTTGATCCATTCATTGAGGTCGGTGATCCAGCCGGCTGGGCCGTAGGTCCAGGTCATATAGGCGCCGGTCATGAAGGCATCGTATTCGGGCGAGCTCGCCGACAACGCGGCCGTGACCTTGTCGAAATAGACGTCTTCCGGGAACACGTCGTAGACGACATTCATGCCGGTCAACTGCTTGAAGTTTTCGAGGTTGGCGATCATCGCATCCGCATAGGGATGCTTGTTGAGCAGGAGCTTGATGGTCTTGCCCTGGTGCGCCTTCCAGTCGAAGTCGGCGGCCAGCGCCCGGGTCTGCCCAAGATTGAGCAGCGTACCGGCCGTGCCGGCGGCAAGGCCCATCGCACCCAGGCCCTTGATCAGCCCACGACGGTCGACTTGTCCGCGCAGGAAAGCGTCAATGAGGTCTTTCTCTTTCTCATGCATTTGGTCTTCTCCTCCACAGGGTAGTTTTAACTGAACCGACGCCGGCTACCCGACTGGCGTCTCCTCCACGAGCGATCGCGCTGTCCGCTCATCAGTTATCAGGCCCTTGAGATAGCGGCCCTCCAGCACCGCTTTGACGGCTCGAACCTTGACCTTGCCGCCGGCGACCGCGACGATCCGGCGGCTGGCGATGTCCTCGCGCGCCAGCGCCAGCGCCCGATTGGAAAGGGTTGTCGCCACCGCTTTGCCGGCATCGTCGAAGAAATGGCCGAGCAATTCGCCGACGCCGCCATTGCGGCGGATCTCCTCCATCTCGCCCTTCTCGATCATGCCGGTGGCGACGAGCGAGGCTTCGCGTTCGGCCGTGCCGATGCCGGCAAACAAAAGGTCGGCGGATCTTGCGAGATCGAAAACCTCGCTGATGCCCTTCTGTCCCAGCAATACCGCGCGGTCGTCCACCGTGTTGGCGAACATTGGCACCGGCATCACATAGGCTTCGGCGCCGGTGCGCTCGGCGAGGCGGTGAATGACGTCATGCGGGTTGGCCGAGAACTTCCGCGTCAAGCCGCCGAGCAGCGAAACGAAGCGGATCTTGTCTGTCGAGCTGCGCGGCAGGTATTCCACGCAGGCGGCGAGCGTGCGGCCATGGCCGACGCCGATCAGCGCCTGCTCGCCGCGTTCGATCTCACGCTTGAGGAATTGCGCGCCGGCGATGCCGAGCGCCTTGAGCGGCAATTCCTCGGAATCGAAATCGGGAACCACCTCGCAATAATCGAGGCCGTAGCGGCGCGACAGCTCGTCCTCGAGCTCGACGCATTCCGAGACTTCGCCGTCGATATAGACCTTCACCAGCCCTTCCTGATTGGCCTTGGTGATGAGGCGGTGGGCCTTGAGGCTGGTCAGCCCGAGGCGCTTGGCAACCTCGGACTGGGTCAGGCCGCCAGCGTAATGAAGCCAGGCGGCGCGTGCCGCCATGCCGGTTTCATCATCGCGCAAGAGGCCGTTTCCAAATCCAACCACGTTCCGCCCTCTGATATTTTTTTCAGTTTCTGCAAAATTTTTCACATGGACGCATCGGAGTCAAGCGCCAAGCGCCTGCAAACGCTGATTTTCAACGAGAATGGACGAGCGAACACCGGGCGTGGCACCGGTCAGGGTAACAGCGGCAGCGAAAGCGCAGGAACCCGATCGCCATCGCCGCCGTCCAGGTGAAGCGGCGGCGCCCAGCATTCGCCGGTGAGCGGATCGCACCATTCGGCAAGCCGCTTTCGGGTGATCAGCTCCAGGCTGAACTTGGTGGTGCGCCGGCGACGTCGAGGTGCCCGGCAGCGGCCAAGACCGCCGGCGAGCAGCGCCTATTGCAACGTCCGCGCCGCGAATGGCATGGAATGGTCGTGCGGCATGCCGGCATCGGCATCTTCCACGCCGAGCCCGCGGTCGAGGCCGGTGGCCACCACCGAAACCCTGAACCGGCCTTCCATGCTCTTGTCGAAGATGGCGCCGACGATGATGTCGGCGTCTTCATAGACCTCTTCACGGATTCTCGTGGCGGCCTCGTCGACCTCGAACAGGGTCATGTCGCGGCCGCCGGAAATCGAGACCAGCACGCCCTTGGCGCCCTTCATCGACATTTCGTCCAGCAGCGGGTTGGCGATGGCGGCTTCCGCCGCCTTCATCGCCCGGCTATCGCCTGACGCCTCGCCGGTTCCCATCATGGCGCGGCCCATGCCGCGCATCACCGATTTGACGTCGGCGAAGTCGAGGTTGATCAGGCCTTCCTTGACGATGAGATCGGTGATGCAGCTGACGCCGGCATAGAGCACCCGGTCGGCGATGACGAAGGCATCGGCGAATGTGGTCTTGGCGTCGGCGATCCGGAACAGGTTCTGGTTGGGGATGACGATCACGGTGTCGGCGCTTTCGCGCAGCCGCTCGATGCCCTCTTCGGCCATCTGCATGCGGCGCCTGCCCTCGAAAGTGAACGGCTTGGTGACGACGCCGACCGTCAGGATGCCGGCCTTGCGCGCCGCCTGGGCGATGACCGGCGCGGCGCCGGTTCCAGTGCCGCCGCCCATTCCGGCGGTGACGAAGCACATGTGGGTGCCGGCCAGATGGTCCATAATCTCGTCCAGCGATTCCTCGGCCGCGGCGCGGCCGATCTCGGGAAGCGATCCGGCGCCCAGCCCTTCGGTTACATGCGCGCCGAGTTGGATCAGCCGCGTCGCCTTGGACATGGTGAGCGCCTGCGCGTCTGTGTTGGCGGCAATGAATTCGGTGCCCTGAAGCTGCTCGGCGATCATGTTGTTGATGGCGTTGCCGCCGCCGCCGCCGACGCCGACAACGGTGATCTTGGGTCTCATCTCGGAGATCTCGGGCTTCTTGAACTCGGCCATGCCTCTTCTCCTTCGCCAGTCGCTCGCGCTTCACGCCCCGCCAGATCGATCACGCCGCAAAACGGCAATCGACGCAGAGCGGCGTGACGAATCAGTCCGCTCGGATGGGTGTCCCAAAAAGCCAGAGAGCGGCCAGAGGTGCAAGTGCGGGGAAGGTCAAGATTTGTGATAGGGACGTTTCATATCCCCACGACGGCCGCGCATGCCCGAGAGTGATGCCGGCATCCCGGCTTCACCCTGCGCGCGCCGAGCCCGATGCCGAGCCTGTCGGTAGCTAATCAAGTTGTCCGGTTTGGTAGCACATGATCTGTCCGCTTCTGTTTTGGCGTCGAAGCGGTTCAC